>JAFRMM010000053.1 GCA_017430675.1 Prevotella sp. | reverse complement strand
GCAAGGGTGAGAATGTGCGCGACTGGCTCTATGTCGAGGATCACGCCCGTGCTATCGACGTGATTTTCCATGAGGGAAAGATTGCCGACACTTATAATATCGGTGGCTTCAACGAGTGGAAAAATATCGATATCATCAAGGTGGTCATCAAGACCGTCGACCGTCTGCTGGGCCGTAAGGAAGGCGAGGATATGGACCTCATCACCTTCGTCACCGACCGTGCTGGTCACGACCTCCGCTATGCCATCGATAGCACCAAACTCCAGAAGGAACTCGGCTGGGAGCCCTCGCTTCAGTTCGAGGAGGGTATCGAGAAGACCGTCCGCTGGTATCTTGACAACCAGGAGTGGCTGGACAACGTCACCTCCGGCGACTATCAGAAGTATTATGATAATATGTACGACAACAGATAAATGAGATTATGAAGAAAATTCTGTTATTAGGTTCAGGAGAACTCGGTAAGGAGTTCGTGATTGCCGCCATGAGGGCTGGTCAGTACGTGATTGCCTGTGACCGTTATGACAATGCGCCCGCCATGCAGGTGGCTGATGAGCGCGAAGTGTTCTCGATGCTTGACGGTGATGCCCTCGAGGCTGTCGTCAAGAAACATCAGCCCGACATCATCGTGCCTGAGATTGAGGCCATCCGTACGGAGCGCCTCTTTAAGTTCGAGGAGCAGGGCATCCAGGTGGTGCCCTCGGCCCGTGCCGTTAACTATACGATGAACCGTCGTGCCATCCGTGACCTCGCTGCCAAGGAACTGGGTCTGCGTACGGCGAAGTATTTCTATGCCAAGACCTTCGAGGAGTTCAAGGTCGCTGCCGATGAGATCGGCTTCCCCTGTGTGGTGAAGCCCCTGATGTCGTCAAGCGGTCATGGTCAGAGTTATGTGCATAACGACGGAGAACTCGAAACGGCCTTTAAGGAGGCGATGGAAGGAAGCCGTGGTGATGTGAAGGAGGTGATTATCGAGGAGTTTATCGACTTCGACTCCGAGTTCACGCTGCTCACCGTCACCCAGCAGCACGGATGGCCCACGCTGTTCTGTCCGCCTATCGGACATGTGCAGAAGAGTGGTGACTACCGTGAGTCGTGGCAACCCTATAAGATCTCTGATGAGGCTCTGAAACAGGCTCAGATGATGGCTGATAAGGTGACGAAGGCCCTCACTGGTGCCGGTATCTGGGGCGTGGAGTTCTTCCTGACGAAGCAGGGCGAGGTCATCTTCAGCGAGTTGAGCCCCCGTCCGCATGACACGGGTATGGTGACTCTTGGACATACCACTAACCTCTCGGAGTTCGAACTTCACTTCCGTGCCGTGATGGGTCTGCCCATCGCCGGTATCCATCTGGAACATGCAGGTGCTTCGGCTGTCATTCTCTCGCCGAAGGAAGCAAAGACCCCAGTGGACCGCTCTTTGCTCGACTATAATTTCGTTGACGCACTGAAGGAAGACCGTACGCGTATCCGTATCTTCGGCAAGCCCGAGGCCCACAAGGGCCGTCGTATGGGTGTCGTCCTTTGTTACGGAGAGGTGGGCGACGATGTCGATGCCCTCCGCGACAAGTGCAAGCGCCTGGCCAAGACCGTCTTGGGCACTGACCCCTACGACAAGTTAAGATAACACGCTATGATAGCGACACTACAGTCACTGCGCTTCGTCTTTGTAATGATGATTTTTATGTCGCACTTTGCCTATCGCGACATTGGCCCATTCGACGCAGGTGGTGACTGTGGTGTCGCTTTCTTTTTCATGTTGAGTGGCTTTGTTGTCTCATTGGGATATGGCCGACAGATTCAGGAAGGCTCTTTCCACTATGGCCGTTTCCTGCGAAAGCGATTCTGGAAACTATACCCATTGCATCTTCTTTGCTTGCTGTTTTGGCTTGTTGTCAGCCAAAGCGTTATTGACGGACGTGTCGTATTGAATCTCTTTCTATTGCAGTCTTGGATCCCTGATAATGAGTATTATTTCTCCTGCAACAGCGTGTCATGGTTCCTGTCTTGTCTGCTCTTCTGCTATCTCCTTTTCCCTTGGGCATACAAGCATGTTTCGAAAGGATGGACGGCTGGAGTCTTGGCGACTTATGTCATGGTCTGTCTCCTGACACCCTACGAAGATGTGAACGCGATACTCTATGTCAATCCATTGGTCCGCTTTGTGGATTTTTATATCGGTGTGGTGCTTTGCCGCATTTACGAGAAAGGCTATTCTTTGTCGGGTGCTGCGTGGATAGAGTGGTTCCTCTTCATAATCCTGGCGCTATTGCTGGCTGTTTATCCATATGCAGATGAGAAGTTGCGGAATGCACCTTTGTATTGGTTGGTGTTAGTGCCAGTGATTCTGGTCTTCTCAAAAGAACAGGGACCATTGTCAAGGCTGTTGAAGACAGGGCCGCTGTTGATGTTGGCTTCATGGAGCATGCCAATATTCATGACGCATCAGATGTTGATAAGCTTCCTTTTTCACTGGTTTCCCGACATGCCGGTTGTTGTGATGCTTTTCTTGTGCATATTCATGGTTTTGGTCGTGAGTTGGCTTATCGACCGCTTCGTTTTGAAACCGATAGGGAAGTTCATATAATAATTTCATCGTAATCTCGTTATATTAATATGAATAGCAACAAGGTAAAAATCATCAATCTTCCGAAGATCGTTGACCCGCGTGGTAACCTGACGGTGGCGGAGCAGATGAAGAATGTGCCGTTCAATATTGCACGTGTCTATTGGACGTATGACGTTCCGTCAGGAGAAAGGCGTGGCGGTCATGCCCACCGCACTTGCGAGGAGATTGTGATAGCCGTCAGTGGCTCGTTTGATGTGGAGGTGTTCGACGGCAAGGAGCGCCAGACGTTCCATCTCAATCATCCTTATCAGGGTTTGTATATCGGTACAGGTATTTGGCGCACGCTGGAGGATTTCTCTTCTGGAGCCGTCTGTCTGGTGCTGGCCTCAGAACTCTTCGACGAGGACGAATATATTTATGAATATGACGAGTTCCTGCAACTAACCAAGGATGTTTGAGATTGTTCGATATACTTCAGAGCGCCAAGATGAATGGAATCGCTTCGTGGCAGAGTCGAAGAACGGCACGTTCCTGTTCTTCCGCGACTATATGGACTATCACAGCGACCGCTTCGAGGATTGCTCGTTGATGTTCTATCTTCAGGGTAGGCTCTATGGTCTGATGCCCGCAAACCGCAAGGGCGATGAGTTCCAGACACATGCTGGGCTGACGTATGGCGGACTTGTCATGGATGCCAAGACGACAGCGGCGGCTACCGTCGGGTTGTTCCGTGAATTGAATGACTATCTGCGGGCAGAGGGATTCCGTCATGTGCTCTACAAGTGTATTCCCTGGATGTATCACCAGTTGGCTGCTGAGGAGGACCTCTATGCCATAGCCCGAACATGTGAGGCCCGATTGAAAGAACGCGACCTCGGCACCGTTATCATCCAGCGGAGTGCCATTCGTTGGGAGCGTGTCCGTCGCCGTGCACTGAAACGTGCAGGCGAGGCTGGCATTAATGTTGAAGTCAGTGAGGATTTTGCGGGTTTCTGGGAGGTGCTCTGCGACAATCTCTCGCGTACCTACAACTCGAAGCCCGTCCATACACTCCAGGAGATGGAACTGCTGCATGCGCGCTTCCCAAAGAATATCGTGCTTTATGTGGCTAAGAAAGATGAAACTATTCTTGCGGGCATCGTTATCTATGTCAGTTCGCAAGTGGTGCGTGCCCAGTATAGTTCAGCCACACCACTTGGAAAGCAGATAGGTGCCATCGATATCATCTACGACCGCGTCATCAACCACGACTATGCCCATCTTCCTTATTTCGAGTTCGGCACCTCGGCACTGGGAAATACCAATATCATCAACGAGTCGTTGATCTTCCAGAAGGAGGGCTTTGGCGGACGGGGCATCTGCTTCGACAGGTACGAGTGGGATTTATGAGAAAACACCGCCAGGACAATGGACAGACTCTGGAACCGTAACTATTGCAAGGTGATGACGGCGAACTTCTCGCTGTTCTTCGCCTTCTATGTGCTGACACCCCTGTTGCCCCTCTATCTGAGCGAGCATTTCGGGGCGACGAAGGACGTGATAGGTCTGGTGCTCTCTGGCTATACGATCACCGCCCTGCTGTTCCGTCCGTTCAGCGGCTATGTCGTCGATTCCTTTCCCCGCAAGACGGTGCTGATGATCTCCTTCGGGGCCTTTGCCATCTTCTTTGCGGGCTATCTCGCCGCCTCCACCTTATTATTATTCATGATCATCAGGACGCTCCATGGCGGCCCCTTCGGCGCCCTCACCGTGGCCAACTCTACGGCGGCCATCGACGTGCTGCCCTCCAGCCGTCGTACGGAGGGCATCGGCTACTACGGGTTGAGCAACAACCTCGCCATGGCTCTGGCACCCACCATCGGCATCTTCATCTATCAGTTGACAGGCAGTTTTGAGTTTCTCTTCTGGCTGGCGCTCATCGTGGCCTGTGTGGGCTGGCTCGTCGATGCCACCGTGCAACTGAATCATGGGGACTGGCTCCATCCTGTGCGTAGTTCGCGGAGCACAGTGGTGCCTGTCCCCGTGATTCACAAACTCTCCTGGGACCGTTTCTTCCTCTTGCGCGGTTGGCTGATAGGACTGAATATGGTGGCCTTCGGCTTCAGTTTTGGTGTGCTGAGCAACTACCTCGCCATCTATGGCAAGGAGGTGATGGGCATCATGGGGGGTACGGGCACCTACTTCATGCTCTGCTCCATTGGATTGATCCTCTCGCGGCTGCAAGGAGGCAAGGCCCTGCGTAACGGACGGGTCACTCACAATGCCGCCGAGGGGATGGTCATCTCCCTCGTGGGCTACACCTTATTCATACTCATGCCGACGCTCTATGAATTATCCATTATCAATTATCCATTATCCATTGCCATCGGCTATTACGGTTCCGCCTTGCTCATCGGTCTCGGCAACGGCCACATGTGGCCCGCGTTCCAGAATATGACCATCAACGTGGCCTCTAACAGCCGACGGGGCACGGCCAACTCCACCATCCTCATCTCGTGGGACATCGGCATGGGCCTTGGCATCCTCGTGGGGGGCATCGTCTCCGAACTCTTAGGCTACGCTGCCGCCTTCTGGACGGTGGTGCTCGTCAATGCCTCGGGTGTCGTCTGCTTCTTCCTCGCCACCAGAACCTTCTTCCTGAAACGTAATCTGAACAAAACGGTAAAATAATAAATAAACAATCGAAAAACAATGAAGAAACAATTATTGATGACGGTGCTGATGGCCATCTGCTTCTTACAGCCAGCATCGGCACAGGAGACAATCAAGGTGGGAGGCACGCAAAGAGCGTATAGGATCTATGTGCCTAAGGACTTAGGTGCCAAGCGTCCGCTGCTGATCTCCTGTCATGGCATGAACCAGGATGCCGCCTACCAGATGGGTATGCTCGATATCCAGTCGGTGGCCGACACCGCCAAGTTCGTCACCGTCTTTCCAGAAGGCATCGACAAGAGTTGGGACATCTCAGGTAACCGTGATATCAACTTCATGCTGGCCCTCATCGACGAGATGGTGGAACTCTACGACATCGACCCGGGACGTGTCTATCTCTCTGGCTTCTCCATGGGCGGTATGTTCACTTACCACGCCATGAACAAGATTGCCGACCGCATCGCGGCCTTCGCTCCCATCAGCGGCTATACCATGGGTGGAGTCACGGCGAAGGCCAGCGTACGCGCCATACCCATCATCCACACCCACGGTACCAGCGACGACGTGGTGACTTTCTCCAATGTGCAGAAGAACCTGGACGTATGGATCAAGCATAATGGCTGTCCTGAGGAGGCCGAGGTCACGAAGAAATACCGTGGTGCGGCGCATATCACCCGTCACGTCTGGGGTCCGGGCAACGATGGCGTCGAGGTGGTGCTGATGGAGATGGCTGGCAAGGGCCACTGGATATCCAACGACAATGGCGTGAAGACGGGCGACGAGATCTGGCGGTTCTGCAGCCGTTATAGTATCGATGTGTCGGAACCTGTCGAGAAGACACAGTTGGTGCCCGATCAGCGGTTCGCCAGTCTGGAGGAGATCAATGGCAAGGCATTTGCCATCGTCAATGAGACGGAAGGGAAGGCACTCTTCGGATCCGATGCCCAGAACCTGGGCTACGAGGATTATGCCACGGCCTTCGATGACGGCAACTCCGGCTATCTCTTCAAACTGGAGCAGAGCACGGTGTCAGGCGGCTACCTGCTGAGGCTCATCACCCCCGACAGTCAGGAGTACAATATCTGGGGTAAGCCCGGCTATCTCAATGCGCAGCCGTTGGAAACGGGCTGGTGCTGTTTTATCCTCGGACTGACGAACGGCAATGGCGAGGACATGGAGAATGGCGCCGTCTGGAACATCGATTATGTCGATGGCAAGGGATTCTCCCTGAAGAACGTTGGCACAGGCAAGTATCTGAAGGATGCCGGCAATGCCAACCACGATGATCCCACCTACTTCTCCTTCTGCACGCTCGCCACGACTACAGGCATCAGTCCCATTACAATTGCCACTCAGCGCAGTAGTGTCGTTTACGACCTGATGGGCCGTCGCGTCACAGACCGTAATATGCGCTCTGGCATCTATATCAGAGACGGACGAAAGGTTGTGATTAACAGGTAATAATAAAGGCATCCAAGCGGATGCCTTTACTGTTTTATTCTTTCCGTTCTACCGACCTTTGGCCGAACGGATGGTGTAGTCGAGGGCTGCGCCAATGGCGGTGCAGTATTCGGAATGCTTGGGAATGTGGAAGCGGATGTCGTAGAGTTTCTCCAGCGCGGGGAACACCTCCTTGCACTGGGGGAGTTTCGACAGTTTCCCGATGAGCACGAAGTCGCGGATGTCGCTGCCTAAGGAGGCGAGCCAGGCGGCTGAGCCTATCGACTGGAGCACCATCTTGATGAGACCTGCGGCAATGTCCTCCTTCGTGGCATTGGTCTGCGCGTTGGCAAAGTTGGAGGCGGTGGTGTCCATGGGTAGGCCTGGCAGCGGCTGGGTGGTGATATCGCCGATGGTGAGGTCGATGTTACGGATATTGCCGTGCTTGGCCAACTCAGCCACCTGCTTGATATCGCCTGTGTTAAGCATGATGCGTGCCAGACCTTTTAGCGTGCCGCCCCCGACGCCGATACCGCCGATATGGCGCAAGTCGTCGCCGTCGCACTTCACGAACGAGGTACCTGTTCCCATCGAGACGACGATCGTATGGTCGAGTTTGGACTCGAAGCGGGCGCCAAGACCGTCAGCCACGAACTCTTCCGACTTGTCTGTGGACAGTCCGTAGATGGGCGTATCGATATAGGCGGCACCCACGCCCGTGAGCATCACCTGTTCCACATCCTTCAGGTCGATGTCGTTGTCGTGCAGGTACTTGCCGAAGGCACCGTAAAGCGAGGTGATGGGATCGGCTGCCGTAATACTGATGGGAGCCGAAATCTTACCGTTCTTGATACCAACAATCTTAGTGGTGGAGATGCCCACGTCAATGCCAATGACTATTCCCATAATGTTCAATCTTCAATGTTCAATTTTCAATAAAAAAAGAAACCCGGCCGCCATCACGCGAAACCGGGCTAATGAAAGGAGGAGTGGTACCTCCAGGAATCGAACCGGGGACACACGGATTTTCAGTCCGATGCTCTACCAACTGAGCTAAGGCACCATGCGGTTTCTACAATCCTTTCGTTTTGCGGGTGCAAAGGTACGAACATTTTTTGAACTCACCAAATAATTTCGGAAATATTTTCGAAAAAAGTGGTTTTGTCCCCTTTTTTGCTTTCCTAGAGTCGGTTCTTCTCGTCGTTTCCGGCACCTGTGCCACGATACTTAGAGTTGCTGACGTTGAAGTTGTAAGTCAGCCTGAGACCCACCTGTTGTGTATAGGTATAAACGTCCTGAGCCGTCAGACCAATGGCATAGTAAGTAGTCACTTTGGTTTTAGCCGTGCGGAAGATGTCGTTGGCAAAAAGCGTAGCATTCAGCCTTCCCTTCAAAAATGCTTTCTGCAGTCGGGCGTTCACCATGAAACTACTGCCGCGATACATGAATCCCCAGTGGTTGCTGCCATTATAACTGGCTTGTACCAGCGCTTTCGCGGTGGGATTGATGACGAACCAACTCTTCAGGTCGAAACTGAATTCAGGCTTGTTCAGTTTCTCCGGCGCACCGTATTTCTCAGCGTCGAACATCTGCTGATAGTAGTGCAGCGTGAAGGAGGGTTGCCAGAAGCCCAACTTTGGCGAGGCGACGAGGGTGGCATAGACACGATCCTGATGATCGAAGTTGTCTGGCTGGAAGATGGCGATATCCTTCTCCTCGTCATACACATTACCAACATGAGTAAAGAAGTCGTTCTCGCGGGTAAAGCCTGTCACGAATGTCAGCCACGAATAGGTCAGGTTCAGGTCGATGCTCTGTCTTACCGACGGGCGCAACAACGGGTTGCCGCCTTCGAAAAGGACCCTGCTATCATAGACGATCATTGAAGTCAGCATCTGATAGGGTGGGCGGGTGATGCGCTTGCTGTAACTCAACTGCGCCCCCCACTTGCCCTTCTGCCAGGCAGCCGAGAGGTTGGGAAACCAGTCGTTATAGGTGCGACTGGGCTCCTCCTGCCACACGCCAAACGAGGTGTAGTCCGTCTTTACGTGCTCATAGCGCAGTCCTGCATTCAAGCGCCACTCACCCAGTTGTAGTTCGTATTCCGCAAACCCGGCGATGTTCTTCTCCTTCATCTCGTTGTCGCTCTCAGGTATGATGTTCTCCTGGTTCACGTTACCGCCGCAACTCTTCGTGCTCGTCGCCTCCGATCCTGCACTCAACTCCCCCTTCCAGACAGGATAGGTCAGCACCAGTTTACCAGCCACCATCTTACGGTCTTCATTGGTCAGGGTGGTGATGGAGCGGTTGCCGTATTCTTCGCTTATTTCCTGCTGACTGTTATCATTCTCTGATTCGCGCCGTAATAGGGTGGCGTTCAGGTCAATGCCCAGTTTCCCTACCTTACCTACATAATAGGTGTTCAGTTCCCATATGGGCTTGTCTTGTTCGCGGATATCCGTTGTCAGACGGACGTCACCATCAAACGCCCCGTTTTTCAGATAGTGCTGCTGCATATCCGACTTGAAACAATTATAGAGGTTCTTTTGCGATGAGAAACTGAGACCGATGGAATGGTCCGTGTTGAAGTCGTAACTCAGGCCTGCCTGATACTGAATCTCTGTCCATGAACTCCTGACGGGTAATTCAGCATAGACATTAAACAGGTCCTTGCTGATGTGCAGTTCCTGATCGATAGTCTGGTCATTGCTGTAGTGGCCGTTGTCGAGTGCCACGTTGGCAAACGCCTCCAGTCCGCCAGTGCGGTGTCTCAGTGTCAGGTCGTCATTGTTGTTCCATTTGTTGTTCCGCCATGTCTGACTGGTAGCCATCAGACTGAATCCGTCGCCCTGGGGCTTTAGTGTCTTGATGACGATGACGGCATTCACCTCGGCGTTATACTTGGCACCAGGAGCGGTGATGACCTCCACACTCTTGACATCGACACTCTTGAGCCGCTTCAAGTCGCCCATGTCGCGTACCTTTTTATTATTAATATAGATCTCAGGCTTGCCCTTGGCCAACACCTCGAACTTACCGTCACGACCCTGTATCATCGGGATCATCGACAACAGGTCGTCGGCATTGCCGATGTCGTGGAGCAGCGAGTGCTGCACATCAACCATCATGCCACCCTTCGCCATCTTGTACTGTGGAATCTCCCCCTTTACTACGATACCGTTGACGGTATATGTCTCAGGTTGCATGGTGATGGTGCCGATCTCGCCTACACTCACGGTTCGGGTCACGGTCTTGTAGCCGACATACGTTACCTTGAGATTGACGCGTTCCTCTTTGCAGGGAATCACGAAGTCGCCATTCTCATTGCTCACGCCACCATTTAAGTATGTGGAATTTTGGTCATTGTTTTGGTTGTCTGTGGCGCTGTGCAATGAGATGTTGGCGAATTCAACTGGCTGTCCACTTTCATCCACAATACGACCTGTCACCTTGGCACTTTCCTTCTGGGTGCATTCTATGAAGATCTTGTCATCGTCATAGGTCACCTTTATCGGGTAGAAGCCGATAACCTCACGGATGGCCTCCTTGACAGGCAGGTTGCTAAAGTGACTGGTTACGGTGAAGTCTTCCAGTTCGTCGTAGATGAAATAGATGGTCTGGTTGCTGGTGGCGGTATTCAGGTCTTCGAGCACTTTCGACAGCGACACGTTCTGATAATCGCGGGTTATCTTCTGGGCATTGAGGCACAGGACAAGGCTACACAGCAGAACTGTGAATAATATCTTTTTCATATTTGGCTGGCTTTTTACTATTCTACAATCAGTTTCTTGTTCTCGCGAATGATATGGATGCGTTCGAACTTGTTGAACGTGTCGATGGCGTCGTCTATGGTCAGTTTCTTGTCCCATGTGAAGTAGAGGCGTATATGCTTGCTGGCCTCTTTCTTATAGACGGTCTCACACTGGTAGAAAGTTGCAATGTCGTTCAGGATGGTTGCCAGTTCTGCGTCTTCATAGATCACAGACTTCATAGTCGTCGAGTCGGTGGGCTGCCCGGTCTTCTGCTGGGGTGAATGCGTCATTTGCGCCTCTCGGGTCGGGGATTGCTGATCACCACCGATATGCTGGTTGATCATGTGGACGGCAGCATAGGCGATGCCCGAGAGCATCAGCACACCGATAAACATGGCGGCAATCTTCTTGAATGGGTCATGAATGGTATATAATAGAGAGTGGCGCTCTGCATCGAGGTGCTCAGTTTTAAACCGCTGCCATTCCTCATCTTTGATGCCATTGGCCATCTTCTCCTTGGCATCGGCCATCGCAAAGGCATCGGCGCTGAGTCGCATCGCCTCGTAGAGATTGTGGCAATCCTCATCGGCAAGCAGTTCCTGCCACTGCTCGTCGCTATACTGTGTCGGATGTTCCATCATCCTTAGAAGTTTCTCTGTCTTGTCCATCGTTGTTAGGGGTTAAAGTGAGACTTGATTTTTCGGAGTGCCTGGGCAAGATGCTTATTGACGGCCGCCTCGCTGATGCTGAGTTCGGATGCAATCTCTGCGTAGGTCTTCCGCTGTTGGTAGCGCAACTGGAACACACGGTGCGTCTGCGGGGTCAGTTCCTGTTCCGCATAGTCGTGCAGGGCTGACAACTGGTCGGTCTGTGCATCGAGTGCTATCATGTCAATCGTCGTGTCGTCTTGCTTGAGCAGGTCTCTGGCGCGCTCCCTCACCTGCTTACTGCGGATCACCTTCAGGCACTTGTTTCGTACGCATGTCAGCAGGAAACTCTCTACCGTATCCTCTTTGACCTCGATGCTGCCACAGGCAATGCGGGCGAACACGTCGCTCACTGCATCTCGGCTCTCCTCGTCATCGTGCAGCAGTATCCTGGCCAGGAGATACATCCTGTCGTAATGGCTTTCGAAGAGCGTTTTGAGGTTTTCTCTGCTTGTCATCTGCGTACTCTTTTGCTTATAATACCCCTAACCTTGAGATTTCCCAACCCCCAAGGCGAAATATTTTATAAGAATAAGCCAAATAATATTAGTTGAGTGGATTCCAGCCCTGGGCCTTCAGTTCGAATTCCTGATTGTCACGGGTTACGAGCACCTGGCCGAATTTCTCCTCGGTGATGTGGCCGATGAGTTTGACACCCTCAATCTGCTCAATCTTCTCGTGATCGCCGATGGGTACGGTGAACAGCAGTTCGTAGTCCTCGCCGCCGTTGAGGGCGCAGGTGGTGACGTTCATGTTCAGTTCCTCGGCCATGACGGCTGTCTGGTAGTCGATGGGGATATTCTTCTCGTAGATACGGCAGCCCACGCCCGACTGTTTGCAGATATGCATGAGTTCGGAGGAGAGACCGTCGCTGATGTCCATCATGGCCGTGGGACGGATGCCCGCCTCGCGGAGTTTCTGGATGATGTCGCCACGGGCCTCGGTCTGGAGTTGGCGCTGCAGGAGGTATTCCTTGCCGCTGAAGTCGGGCTGGAAGTGGGCGAGTTCCTCCAGTGCGCGCTTGTCGCCTTTATTCTTGGCCTCCTCCACCTGCTGGTAATAGACGGTCTTCTCGCGCTCCAGCAACTGGAGTCCCATATAGGCGGCTCCGAGGTCGCCACTGACACAGACGAGGTCGGTGTTCTTGGCACCGTTGCGATAGACGATATTCTCTTTCCGTGCCTCACCGATACAGGTGATCGAGATGGCCAGTCCTGTATAGGACGAGGTAGTGTCGCCACCGACGATATCCACACCCCACTTGTCACATGCCAGTTTCAGGCCGGCATAGAACTCCTCAATATCCTCGACGGTGAACCGCTTGCTGATGGCCAGTGAGACGGTCATCTGACGCGGGGTGCCGTTCATGGCGAACACGTCGCTGATATTCACCATCGCACTTTTGTAGCCAAGGTGCTTCAGGTCGATGTAGGTCAGGTCGAAGTGTACACCCTCCATCCATAGGTCGGTGGTGACGAGCACTTCCTTGTCGGGGTAGGAGAGGACGGCGCAGTCGTCGCCCACACCGTACCTGGTGCTCTCGTTCTTGATTTCTATGTCTTTCGTGAGACGGTCGATCAGACCGAACTCACCCAGTTTTGCTATTTCCACTCTTAACTCTTAATTCTTAACTCCTCTTAATCATTTCTCGCATCATCTCCGTCATCAGCGGCTGTGCGTTGTTGGCAGCCTCCTGCACTTCCTCGTGGCTGACCTCTACGGGATCGTCGAAGCCGCCCAGGTCGGTGATGACGGAGACACCGAAGGTGCGGATGCCGCAGTGATGGGCCACGATGACCTCTGGTACCGTGGACATGCCGACGGCATCACCGCCCAGCAGACGGTACATCCTGTATTCCGCAGGTGTCTCGAAGGTCGGACCCTGTACACCGACATAGACGCCGTGCTGCACGGGGATGCCCTTCTCCTTGGCGATCTCATCGGCCAGTGCTACCAAAGACAGGTCGTAGGGCTCGTGCATATCCGGGAAACGGGGACCCGTGGGGAAGTTCTTGCCGCGGAGCGGGTGCTCAGGGAAGAAGTTGATATGGTCGGTGATGATCATCAGGTCACCGATCTGGAACTGGGGGTTCATGCCGCCAGCGGCATTCGACACGAAGAGGGTCTTGATGCCCAGTTCGTACATCACGCGCACGGGGAAGGTGACCTCCTTCATCGAGTAGCCCTCGTAGAAGTGGAAGCGCCCCTGCATGGCCATGATGTCAATACCCCCGAGTTTGCCGAAGATCAGTTTACCGGAATGGCCCTCCACCGTGGAGACAGGGAAGTTGGGGATGTCCTGATACGGGAACTCGTAGGTGTCAGTTATTTCTGAAACTAATTGTCCGAGGCCTGTCCCCAGCACGATGGCTGTCCTGGGACTTGTGGTCATCCTTGCTTTTAGCCAGGATGCTGTTTCTTGAATTTCTTCGTACATATCCAATGATGTGTTTATTAAATGCCTCTTCCTGATCCTGCATCAGTTCAATGTGGATAGGCAGGGCATAGAGGTTCTGTTTCACTTCGTCGCTCAGTCCTTCTGCCGTTGTCAGGCGGGTGGCGTCTTTCTCTGTTGTGATGATCAACTTGGGCGCGGGGAGACTGGCAAAGGTCTCGTTGATGCGCAGGATATCCTTCTGACGGAAGTTGTGGTGGTCGCTGAAGGTTAGGGGCACGATCTTGTCAGTGTATTGCTGCAGGTCGAGAAGCATCTGTTTCGGAGAGGCGATACCAGTGAGCAGGAGGATGTTCTTGTCCGTGAGGGATTCCAAAGAACTAGGAGATTCTAGATTATCTGGATTTTCCAGGTCTCCTAGGGGGACTAGGGAATCATACTCATGCGTTGAGAAATAGAGTTGCTGATAGGGATAGAGGCTCATGGCCTTGGTGATGACCCTGAACTCCATCGGCTTTAGGTCCTTGGGACATTTCGTGATGATAACGATGTCGGCTCTGTCTTTACTCTTGATAGGCTCGCGGAGTCTGCCGGAAGGCATTAGTTCGTCATAGATGATGAGGCGGTGGTAATCCACGAGCAGGATATTGATGCCTGGTTTCACATAACGGTGCTGGAAGGCATCGTCGAGGATGATGACATCGATATCCTTGCCAGCCTCACCGTTGATAAGTTTGTTAATGCCACGGGTACGTTTCCTATCGACGGCTACGGTGATATCCGGGAATTTCTGGAGTATCTGGAAAGGCTCGTCGCCAATGTCGCTCATGGTGGTGTCCTTCTCTGCCAGTACGAAACCGTGGCTCTTACGTTTGTAGCCCCTGCTGAGCATGGCTACATTCGTCTTGTCTTTCAACAGATGAATGAGGTATTCCACATGGGGTGTCTTGCCTGTGCCGCCGACGGTGATATTGCCAACGGAGATGACGGGCACCTTATAGGAGTGGCTCTTCAGGATGCCCATCTCGAAGAGCATATTCCTGAATCCCACTCCCAGGCCGTAGAGCCAACTCAACGGCCGCAGTTTCTTGTTAATATAGATAAGGTCACCTTCCATCCTTCATCTTTCACTCTTACTTATTTCACCCTGACGTCATCGAGCATTCGGGCCTGGATATGACTGCCGTCCTTGATGGTCTGGCGGATCTCCATCAGCGGCTCATAGAGGTCGCCGAGGAGGGCCTTCAACTCTTCCTGCAACTTACCGTCGAGATAGGAACCTTTCTTCTCGTCAGACATAAAGGTGTCGAACCAACTGCCCTTACCAGGATAGGTGTCTGTATAATAGTCTTTGAGTTTAGCCAGTTCGGCGGCCTTCTTCACGGCGTCATCGAGACTGCCGAGTTTATCCACGAGTCTGATGTTCAGGGCATCGGTGGCGAGCCACACGCGACCCTGGGCGATGGAATCCACCTGTGCGGGTTTCATCCCGCGCCCTTCTGACACGATGCCGAGAAATTCCTGATAGCCATGGTCGATATAGGTCTGCATGTGTTTCATGACTTCGTCGGTGTTCTTGCCCAGGATGAGGTCCGTCTCGTAGTCGGTGAACTTGTGGGTGGTCACACCGTCGAAGGTGACACCGAGTTTGTCGGTGACCAGTCCGCTGAAGTTGGGAATCAGTCCGAAGATGCCGATACTGCCAGTGATGGTGGTCGGCTCGGCGAAGATGTAGTTGGCTGGAGAACTGATCCAGTAGCCGCCTGAGGCTGCCATACCGCCCATGGAGACCACCACGGGTTTCTTGGCCTTCAGCAGTTTGAGGGCGTGACGGATCTGCTCAGAGGCTACGGCACTGCCGCCACCGGAGTTCACGCGGAACACGACGGCCTTCACGTCATCATCGTCAGCCAGTTTGCGCAGGTCCTCTGCCGTGCTCTTGCCTACGATGCTGTGACCACCGCCTTGCAGCATGTTCATCGTCTCACTATCGACGATGCTGCCGTAGGCATAGTAGATAGCCACTTTTTCACCTTCTTTATCCTCTTTCGACTTCACGTTGAGCATGTCGGAGAGTGTCAGTTGCGCGATCTCGTCGTCCTTGTCAAGTTTCAGACGGTTTTTGATCTCGGCCTTGATCTCCTCAGGGAACATCACCTTGTCGATGAGTTTGGCCGTCACATAGTCCTTCGTGTCAGCGAAGGCCATGATGCTGTCGTTAGCCAGTTTGTTCAGGTCTTCAACCTTTACCTTACGGCCTTCGGCCATCTCCTTCACCCAGTAGTTCCAGATGCCGTTCAGATAGGCCTCGCGCTGCTCACGGTCGTAGTCGCTCATGCCCGTCAGGGTGTTGCTCTCCACGTAACTCTTGTATTTGCCCACCTTGGCCACCTGATACTTAATGCCGAGTTTGTCGTATAATCCCTTCATATATTCGCCCTTGCCGCCAAGACCCTTGAAATCAATATTGCCATGGTCGTTCAGATAGACGTTATCAGCCACGGAGGCCACATAATAGGAGGCCTGGTAATACTGGTCGGCGTAAGCCACGATCCACTTGCCGCTCTCTTTGAAGTCCTTCAGGGCATCGCGCATCTGCTGGGCTGTGGCGGGTGCGTCGAAGGAGAGGGCACCGCCCTCCAGGTAGATACCCTTGATGTCGTCGTTGTCCTTAGCCTTGCGGATGCTGGCGATCAGGTCGTCGAGTCCTATGGCACTCATGTCGCCCATGCCCATGATGGCATTCAACGGGGAGTCGTCCTCAGCGCGTTCGCTGATGGTGCCATTGAGTTTGATGACAAACACGGAGTTTTCCTTCACTTTGGTCGATGCCGAGTCGCTGGCCAGCATGCCTGCCAATGAGATAACCAGGAAGAAACCGGTGATCAGCAAAAAGATGACAATACCACAGACGGTGGCAAGCGTCATTTTAAAGAATTGTTTCATAATTAGTTGGTTTATTGTTACGTAACTGCTGGCAAAGGTACAAATTATTTTTGAAGTATGACATAAGTTGGGCAATATTTTTTCATAACGCTGACAAGTTGTCACATCTCATGGACTTGGCATGGTTTTGGCAGAATGATTGGCGGAACGGTCGGAAGACTGTTTCCGTATTATTATAAATAAGGTGTAACAAGATACATTAAAGATTAAACATTAAATATTAAAAGCATTATGAACATCAAACCATTAGCAGACCGCGTGCTGGTATTGCCAGCCCCTGCAGAAGAGAAGATCGGTGGTATTATCATTCCTGATACCGCCAAGGAGAAGCCTTTACACGGTAAGATTGTTGCCACAGGTAAGGGAACGAAAGACGAGGAAATGATTCTGAAAGCCGGTGACGAAGTGCTCTACGGCAAGTACTCTGGTACCGAACTCGAGTTCGAGGGCGAGAAGTATCTCATGATGCGCCAGAGCGACGTCTTGGCAATTATCGGATAATCGCCGATCTGACAATTGAGTCATTTCACAATTGCACAATTTAATAGTCAAATAGTAAATAGTCAAATAGTAAAATAAAGTTATGGCAAAGGATATTAAATTCAATATTGAGGCTCGCGACTTGCTGAAGCAGGGCGTGGACCAGTTGGCTAATGCCGTCAAGGTGACACTGGGTCCGAAGGGCCGCAACGTCGTGATTGAGAAGAAGTTCGGTGCTCCGCAGATCACCAAGGACGGTGTGACCGTCGCTAAGGAGATTGAGTTGGAGGACAAGTTTGAGAACACGGGTGCACAACTCGTGAAGAGCGTGGCCTCGAAGACTGGTGACGATGCCGGTGACGGTACGACCACTGCTACCATTCTGGCTCAGGCTATCGTGGCCGAGGGTCTGAAGAACGTGACCGCCGGTGCCAACCCCATGGATCT
>JAFRMM010000052.1 GCA_017430675.1 Prevotella sp. | reverse complement strand
GGAGACAAAAGCCGACAACGACGACGAGGAGAAAAAACAAGACGACGAAGAGCGCACCTTACCGACCTTCGTGAAAGGTGAGAGTGGTGACCACAAGCCCACCCTCACGGAGAAATGGACCACGCCACCACCTTATTACAATGAGGCGTCTCTGTTGCGTGCCATGGAGACAGCAGGCAAATTCGTCGAGGACGAGACGCTCCGTGCTGCCATGAAAGAGAACGGCATCGGCCGCCCTTCCTCCCGTGCCTCCATCATCGAGACCCTTTTCAAGCGCCACTATATCAAGCGCGAGCGCAAACGCCTCGTCGCCACGCCCACAGGTATCGAACTCATCGACCTGATTCGCGAGGAACTGCTGAAGAGTTGTGAACTGACTGGTATCTGGGAGAAGAAACTGCGCGATATCGAGCATCAGAAATATGATGCTCAGCAGTTTATCAACGAGTTGAAACAGCAGGTGGCCGACATCGTCAATGATGTCATGAGCGATCCGTCAAACCGTCGTGTCACCGTCACCCCCGACGAAGAACCCAAGAAGAAAAAGGGCAAGAAGCAATAAATCGGAAGCCATATCGTTATTATGATGATATGCGAAGGTTTCTCACTATATTTTGGATAGCCATCACCACCGCACTGCTAATCAGTTGTGGGGCTGAGCAGGCTATGAAGAAAGGTGATAGATTCTATGCCGTCGGCGAATACTATGATGCCGCCACCCAATACCGCAAGGCTTATAGTCAGACACCCGCTAAAGAACGTGCCCTCAAAGGTCAGCGCGCCATGAAGATGGCGGAGTGTTATCGTCGCATCAACTTCACCACGAAGGCCATCACAGCCTACAACAATGCTGTACGTTATAAACAGGCCGACTCACTGACCCATTTCCACCTCGGACAACTCTACTTGAAAAACGGTAACTATAAGGAGGCGGCGAAGCAGTTCCAGACAGTCCTCGATTCACTGCCAGAGACGGATCCGCACTGGCGGCTTGCCAAGACAGGCCTGCAATCAGCCCAGATGGCGCCCCAATGGAAGAAGGATGGCTCTGACTACATCATCAAACGTGAAGGTCTGTTCAATTCCCGTCGTGCAGAGTATTCCCCCATGTTGGCAGGCGACGATAACGACCAACTCTACTTCACCTCCACCCGTAACCAAGCCCAAGGCGACGAATATAATGGCATCACAGGCACTAAGTCTGCCGATATCTTCCTCTCACAGAAAGACGACAAAGGCAAATGGAGCAAACCTCAGGCGATTGATTCTGAGTTAAATTCCGATTTCGAGGAGGGCGCCTGCTGTTTCTCTCCTGACGGACGGACGATGTTCCTGACACAGTGCAAGACCGATCCAAACTATCCCCGTTATGCCACTATTGTCATCTCTCATCGTACGGATGCAGCCTGGAACAAACCCATAGAACTCTCTATCTCCAAGGACACGCTCCATAGTTTTGCCCACCCTGCCGTATCACCCGATGGCGAATGGCTCTACTTCGTCAGCGACATGCCTGGCGGATTAGGCGGCTATGACATCTGGCGCTGCCGACTCTATGGCAACAACGAAACAGGAAGCGTAGAGAACCTGGGGGCACCTGTCAACACACCTGGTAATGAGATATTCCCCACGTTCCGTCCCAACGGTGACCTCTATTTCTCCTCCGACGGACATCCTGGTATGGGAGGACTGGATTTGTTTTACCTCGCCGCTGGCGATAAAAAACAAGTGAAACATCTGGGGTTCCCGATGAACTCCCAAGGCGATGACTTCGGCATGACCTTCGAGGGGCGTCATAACAAAGGTTACTTCTCCTCCAACCGTGGTGACACACGAGGCTACGATCATATCTACAGTTTCTACAATCCAGAGATCATCCAGACCGTCAAGGGATGGGTGTATGAACAAGACGGTTATGAACTGCCTGCCGCACAGGTGTATATGGTGGGTAACGACGGCACCAACCTGAAACTGAACGTGCTGGGTGACGGCTCGTTCACCCAGGAGATCAAACCTGGTGTCGATTATGTATTCTTAGGTACGTGTAAGGGATTCCTCAACCATCAGGAAGAACTGCATGTGGAGCCAGTGAAAAAATCGGAAGAATATGTCTTGCAGTTCCCCTTGGCGAACATCTCCGCCCCTGTGCTCATCGAGAATATCTTCTACGACTTCGACAAGGCGACGCTGCGCCCAGAATCCCAGACTGCCCTCGATGAACTCGTGAAACTGTTGAACGAGAACCCCAATGTCACCATTGAGTTATCTGCACATACAGACTGCCGAGGCTCTGACCAGTATAACGAACGACTCTCACAGCAACGTGCGCAGAACGTCGTGAACTATCTCATCCAACATGGGATAGAGAAAGAACGACTCACGCCCAAAGGCTACGGCGAGAGCAGACCGAAGCGTATCAAACGGAAGGTGGCAGAAAAATATCCGTTCCTCAAGGAGGGTGATCTACTCGACGAGACTTTCATCTCCACACTCCCAGAGGAACAGCAGGAACAGTGCCATCAGTTAAACCGACGCACAGAGTTCAGAGTGTTGCGGACAACTTACGGGCTGTTAGATAAGGCAGGTAAACTAACACGATAGCCACCAGCAACAGGATGCTCCAGAGGTTGACGGGAATCTCAGCGGTAGGAGCCGTCACCATCTGCACCTCCAACCAGCCAAGCATCACACGAAGACTGGCATAGAAAAGACCAGTCACCACCTGCCAGCCGCCAAATACGAAGAACAGCACACCAGCCACCACCAAGCAGAACAACGTCCACAACTGTGACAGCCGTCTTGCCACATCCAGTTTCCTGTCGGGCAGGTTCTTCATCACCCGCTCCGTAAAGCCATTGTCTTCAATCTGCTGCTGGGCAGCCTGCTTGAAGAGCGCCTCTATCATCATATTTTCTTTATCTGTCATAGCCATTCTCCTTTAAATAGTTTGCCATTTTTTCCTTTCCTCGTCTCAGATGCGACTTCACCGTGTTCTCTGCGATGCCTGTGACCTTACTGATCTGATCAATCGGGTAACCATCGATGAGTTGCAGGGTGATACACGTGCGTTCGTCAGGCTTCAGAAGTGCCAGTGCCGCATAGATATCCATCTTCAGCGTATCATTGGCGGAGACAGTCTGGCGAGCCACAGTGACGGAGGTATCCACATCCTCTGTCTGATGCCGGGCGCGTACCTCATCATAGAACACATTATAGGCGATTCTCATCAACCAGGTTGAGAAACTGGACATGCCACGAAACTTGGTGATGTTCACGTATGCCTTGATGAAGGTCTCCTGAGCCAGGTCGTCGCTCAACTGTTCATCTCCCAGCGTCTGATTCAGGAAGAACCGACGTACAGGCGACTGATATTTCCTCACAAGCTGGTCAAATGCCTTCTTGTTTCGGAATACCGCCACCTGCGTCACTAGAGAGATATCGCTGAACTCTGCCACTCTGATATGATTGTTTTACTTTTCCAAGAGGTTCTTCTCTGGCATCACGATCCACAACACGAAGTAGAAGATCAATCCGCTAAAGGCTGTGAAGAGTGTCAAGAAAGCGTATGCGATTCTTACCAATACGGGGTCGAACTCCAGATACTCGGCGATACCGCCGCAAACCCCAGCCCAAACTCTGTCATTAGAGCGTGTCAATCTCTTATTCATAATCCTGAATTATTTGTATTGTTACTAACGTCTGTCGTATTATTAAAATGAGAGTCGTTTCCCACGTTACCCGACTGTCGGGCGATAAACCACTTGCCGAGTCCGATGAAGAATACGAGTGCACCGATGCCGAAGCCTACCTTACCTGCCACGATTCCCAGGAAGATGGCGAGTCCTACGCCTGTGAACATCTGTCGGAGCCCCGTCTGATAGTCTGATCTGTCCCAAGAGGCCTGTTTCTCCTTCAACAGTTCGTCAGGTATCGGCTGTCCTTTTTCCATGGCCATCTGCGCCAGTTTGATTCTGTCCTTCCGGTTTCTGTTGATGAAGTAGATCACGGCGATGATGATAATAATCGGGAAAAGCACAAACAGGATGAAGAGCGTGCCCAGGACGATTATTATACCCGTGAAGGCTTTTCCATCCATAGAGCCGAACACCTGTTCCATAAAGCCATCCACGTCGTCATCAGCATAGACGCTGACATGCCGGGTGTTTGAATAGGCGTCGATGGAATCACCAGCAACGGCTGTAGTGTCAGAAAAGGCTTCGATTGCGTTTCGATTGTTTTTAGTAGAGTCCACCTGCTCCGTACGGGGCGTATGGCGGTGCTTCTGTGCTGCTGCGTCAGCATTCATGCTGAGCGAGAGCACCATGGCGATTGCGAATAAATACTTCTTCATATCTTTTCTCCTTTTTGTTTTTTACTTTTTTACCCGCTTACTTTGGGGTTTCTTTGTCTGTTTGACGCAACAAATCATAAATTAGTTGCAAAGATAATGGTTTTTCCCATATTTTTTTTAATTTTGCGCAGAAAACTGCGCGAAGGTAGGCTGCACTTCGGAAAAACTCAAATATAATTTGGTTTTTCGCTCAGTTTGCACTAACTTTGCAACGAAAATGGCGCAATTACCAGAAGAATTCATCCAAGAAACCAGGCAGGTGATGGGCGAGGCACGCTTTAACCGCTATATGGAAGCCTTCAACGAGGAGGCTCCCACCAGCATCCGTCTCAACCCCAGATACCACACTGGGGCCAGACCCCAGCACGCCGTTCCCTGGTGCGAGGAAGGATTTTATCTGGAAGGACGACCGCCGTTCACCTTCGACCCCCTCTTCCACGCTGGCTGTTATTATGTGCAGGAAGCCGCCTCGATGTTTGTGTGTCATGCGCTCAGGCAGTTCGTTCAGGAGCCTGTCGCCATGCTCGACCTCTGTGCCGCTCCTGGTGGGAAATCGACGGCTGCCCGCAGTGTTCTGCCTGAAGGGAGCCTGCTGGTCAGCAATGAGCCCATCGCCTCACGCGCACAGATCCTTCTGGAGAACATCACGAAATGGGGCTGGCCTGACTGTATCGTCACCAACAACTATCCGCGCGACTATCGAAAGGCAAAGACGCAGTTCGACGTGATTCTCTGCGATGTACCCTGTTCTGGTGAAGGCATGTTCCGTAAGGATCCTGCCACCATCAGCGAATGGAGTCCGCAGAATGTGGAGAAGTGCTGGCGACTGCAACGTGAGATTGTGGCCGATGCCTGGGAATGTCTCAAGCCTGGCGGTCTCCTGATCTATAGCACTTGTACCTTTAATACGAAGGAGAATGAAGAGAATGTGCGATGGATCATGGATACCTACGAGGCAGAAGCGTTGGAGATTCCCACGCAACCCGAATGGGGGATTACAGGTTCGTTGCTCCCAGACTTCGACGCTCCCGTCTATCGTTTCATCCCTGGCATCACAAAGAGTGAAGGCTTGTTCCTTTGCGCGCTGCGCAAGAAAGTGTATAGTGAGCAATCGCCCAAAAACTATCAACTATCAACTCTCCGCTATAAACTAAAAGTTCTTTCTCCAGATTTACCAGAGGGCGACCGTCCTCGAATAGATCTCTCCTATCCTGACGCTCTGAAATATCTCCGTGGCGAGGCTTTGACACTGCCTGCCGACACCCCTCGCAGCATCGTCACCGTCACTTACAAGGGTATTCCTCTGGGACCCGTCAAGAATATCGGTAATCGCGCCAACAACCTCTATCCGAAGCCTTGGCGCATCAAGACCACCCATCTCCCATCAGAAGAAATAAAAATCATAGATATACAATGAAACAGTATTTAGACATCCTCAATCGTATCCTGACTGAAGGCACTGAGAAAGGTGACCGTACAGGTACAGGAACCATCAGCATCTTCGGCACCCAGAGCCGTTACAACCTCGACGACGGATTCCCTTTGCTCACCACCAAGAAACTCCATCTGAAGTCGATCATCTACGAACTGTTGTGGTTCCTGAAAGGCGACACGAACGTGAAATACCTGCAGGAGCATGGTGTACGCATTTGGAACGAGTGGGCTGACGAAAACGGAGAACTCGGACCCGTCTATGGTCATCAGTGGCGCTCATGGCCCGACTATAAAGGTGGTACCATCGACCAAATTCAATACGTGCTGGATCAGTTGAAGAACAATCCCAACTCCCGTCGTATGATCGTATCTGCCTGGAATGTAGCCGAGGTCAACGAGATGGCACTGCCTCCCTGTCACACCATCTTCCAGTTCTACGTGGCTGGTGACCGTTTGTCGCTGCAACTCTACCAGCGTTCGGCTGACACCTTCCTGGGCGTACCCTTTAACATTGCTTCCTATGCCCTGCTGTTGCAGATGATGGCACAGGTGACAGGTTATAAGGCTGGTGACTTCATCCACACCACTGGCGATACCCACCTCTATCTGAACCATATCGAACAGGCGAAGTTGCAACTCACCCGTGAGCCACGTCCGCTGCCTCGTATGATCCTCAATCCGGATGTCAAGTCACTCTTCGACTTCCAGTACGAGGACTTCCAACTTGAAGGTTATGATCCCCATCCACATATTAAGGCAGAGGTTAGTGTATAGTTGATAGTTGATAGTTTATAGTTATGATTTCCATTATTGCAGCGGTGGCGAAGAATCGCGCCATCGGATTTCAGAATAAGTTGATCTATTGGTTGCCTAATGACCTGAAGCGCTTCAAGGCGCTCACCACTGGGCATACGATCATCATGGG
>JAFRMM010000051.1 GCA_017430675.1 Prevotella sp. | reverse complement strand
TTTATTAATTTTGCACCTTAGTTATACTAACACGTGATGAGGTTATGAATGAAGATATTACTATAAATCCTGAGAGAACGAATCGAGGGGCGCAGCAGATGCAGCATGAAGATCTCTTTATGCAGCGTGCTGATGATATGCAGATGGAGCAGCAGATGCAGATGAATATGCGTGCTGCTTCAGGTGTCGTCTGCCCCCATTGTGGTACAATCAATGACCCGGAAGCCGTGTTCTGTGCTTCCTGCGGTAGTCAGATCGGGAAGATGTCGTGTCCAAACTGCGGTGCGGAACTGGATGCCGATGCTGATTTCTGTGAGACATGTCGCCGTTATGTCCGTAAGGATGTGTGTTCCTTCTGCGGTGCGCATCTGGATGGAAACGAGGCTTTCTGTCCGGAGTGCGGTAGTCCGAGAGGCGGTATCGTCTGTCCTGTCTGTCATACGATGAACGACTTCGCCTTCTGCAAGCAGTGTGGTACGCCATTGACAGAAGATGCCATGATGCTGCTGGAGCAGGTGCGCGAGATGCCGGAATATATCGAGATGAAGAAGTTGGCAGATGATCTGCAGGAGATGGATCTGATGATCCCGTACGCTTCAGAGCCAGAGAAACTCCGTGCTGAGGAAAATAACAAGTTGCGTGAGCGCGTGCTGATGTTGTTGGCACAGGATAGGGGAACGCCCAATCCAATTATTCCTGAATCAGAAAACAAGCGTCTGACCAAGGAGGAATATGACAAGAAGAAACAAGAATACCTGGAAAAGATATCAGAACTACTTGACAAGATGGCTCAGCAGCCGCAGCCCAGACCGGCGCAGGTGCGTAATTATGCGATGGCGTGCCGTCCTCAGGGTGTCAGACTGGCTTGGGAGTGTAACTTCAAGCATGCCCTTCATTCCAGTCCGTGCGGATGTGCCAAACCCCAGATGGGTGGCAAATGGGTGATTCTTGGTAAGAATTCGAGAAAGGAAATTAAAGACGATTAATCATGAATACAGATAGAACGTTTGATCCCGCTCGACAAGAGGATATGAATGCGACGCGTCGCATCAATGTCGGTCCCTCCACAGTACGACCTGCTGCTGGTTCTTCTACGGTACGACCTGCTTCGGCTACCATCCGGTCTTCTATGATGGGAAGCCCCACGGGACCTGGCAGTTTCCAACCACTGGACGATAATGCCAATGATCAGTATTTCCTGCTGAAAGGCAATAAGTATAAGAATCTCCAGTCACTGAGTGAAGATACTGGTGAGGCTCAGGTGTTTCTCGTAGAGCGCGACGGAGAGAAATTTGTACTGAAGATCTATTATCCGAATTTTGACGTCAACAAGAAGGTTCTTCAGACTGTCTATAACTTCAACTTCGAGATGATTGTCAAGGTGTACGACTTTGGCAAGACCTATGTTGATGGCAAACACAGATATTATGAACTGATGGAGTTCCTCCAGGGCGGCACGATGCAGGAGTATCGTCTGAACGGCGATATGGACAAGTTCCGCAGAATAGCCCTGCAGGGTGCGGCTGCGCTGGCCTACTGTCATCAGAGTGGTATTCTGCATAAGGATATCAAACCGGGCAACTTCTTCTTCCGTGATAAGGAACATACGGAACTGGTGCTTGGTGACTTCGGTATCTCCAGTATCCTGGATCAGGACGGAAAGGCCCACAAGACAACACAGGCCCGTACACCGATCTATGCAGCACCTGAGATGTACACTGATGTGATCGACGGTGTGGTAGAGGTGACGCCTGCGGCAGACTTCTATTCCTTTGGTATCTGTCTGATGGCCTTGTGGCTGGGTGAGTCACCGCTGAGTTCTAATGAGCGTGTGATGATGCGTCAGAAGAGTGAAGGACGCTTACCTCATATCTTTGAACTTCCTAATCGTGTCAGGTTGCTGATACAGGGTCTGACGGTTGTCAATGCTGCCAACCGTTGGGGCTATAAGGAGGTGGAGGAGTGGTTCCTGGGCGGAACTCCGAAGGTGGACCTCTCATCACCCTTCCTGAAATATAAGAGTTTCATTGTCGATCCAGATAAGAACCTGGTGGCAGACAATATCCATGAACTGATTCCGCTGCTGCTCGACAACGAGAAACTGGCTATCGGTTATCTGTATAATGGACGTATCAGTCAATGGCTGGAGGCCTGTGGTAATGGCAAGCTCAGTACGATCCTGAAGGATATCGTCACGAATCGCTATCCCGTGGATCAGCGCGCCGGTCTGATGTCGGCTGTCTATAACATGGAACCTTCCTTCGCCTATAAGGATGTGAAGGGAAACCTGTGTGAAGACGTACATAGTATCGCCCTGTCATTGTTGAGTTATCAGAGTGACTATGCGATCCTGTTGACCAATCCCAACGACACGCTGTTTCTCTATCTGGAGGCACAC
>JAFRMM010000050.1 GCA_017430675.1 Prevotella sp. | reverse complement strand
CTTCACGATGTACTTGTCCTTAGGTGAGCGGCCGGTATAGATACCAGTCATTACGTTTACAGCGTTGAGTTCGGTGTTGACACCCTTGTCAAAACCCTCAAGACCTGCCTTTGTCTCCTCTTCATAGAGGTACTCATACGACGGATTGTGAGCAATCACGGTAGAACCGGTGATGCCATACTGCGTTAAATCTAACTTTGCCATATTACTAATCTTGTTTTAATTGTGAATATTATCCTTGTTATTCGAAATCGGTTGCAAAGGTACAAAATAATTGCGAATTGACAAGTGACAATTAGCAATTTTTTGCGCGCACACAAACCTTTTTAGGTTAAAGAAATTAAAAAGATATGTCGGAGCGGCACTTTTGCCACTCCGACATATCAAATAATCGGTGCTCAAAACGGCTATGATGCCTGTGTCATCTCTTTGGGTAATACCGGCATGGCTCCGTTCTGGGTGCAGACGAAGGCACTCACGGCTACGGCGGTCTTATGGGCTTCCTGTACGGGCTTGCCATTGATGATGCAGGCACAGAAGGAACCTGTGAATGAGTCGCCGGCTCCCACGGTGTCAGCCACCTCTACCTTCGGTGTCTCCTGGAACGATGTCAGACCGTCATCGGTAAACACGTATGAGCCATTGGTACCACAGGTCAGCACGAGCATCTTCAGGTGATAGTCCTGTACGATCTTCTCACAGGTCTGGCGCATGTCCAATCCCTCGTAGCCGAACATACGATTGACGATCACCAGTTCCTCGTCATTGATCTTCAGGATATTGCAGATGCAGAACGAGTCTTCGAGAATCTCCTTCGAATAGAACTGTTGGCGCAGGTTGATGTCGCAGATTCTCAGGCAGTCCTTGGGCGTTGCATCCAGGAACTTACGGATATTCTCACGCGACACGACGTTGCGCTGTGCCAGAGAACCGAAGCAGACGGCGCGTGCATTCTTGGCAATCTCCTCCATCTCGGAGGTGAAGGGGATGTTGTCCCACGCTACATTTTCCTTAATCTCGTACGTGGGGATGCCGTCGCCCGTCAGTGTCACCTGTACCGTTCCCGTGGGGTAGGGCACCCGTGGCATCAGGTAGTTCAGGTTATGTTCTTTCAGAGCCTCGATGGTCTCATCAGCCAGCGCGTCTTCGCCCAAGGCACTAATGGCGATAGTATTGTCACTGCCCAGGAACTGGCCTGCGTGATAAGCGAAGTTGGCAGGTGCGCCACCCAGTTTCTTTCCTTCGGGAAGTACGTCCCACAATGCCTCTCCGAGGCCTATGATATAACGTTTCATGCTTTTGCTTGTTTAAGTTGTTTGATATAGGTGAATAAATAGATAACGCCGAGGGCCATCACGATGACGGCGCCAGCCTGTCCCATGGCGTCGCTCATAAAGCCCATGAGCAGCGGGAAGATCGTGCCGCCGAAGAGGCCCATGATCATCAGTCCGCTGACCTCGTTCTGTTTCTCGGGCATCGATGTCAGTGCCTGGGCGAAGCAGATGGAGAAGATGTTCGAGTTGCCGTAGCCTACGAGGGCGATGGCCGTGTAGAGCATCCATTTCTCTGTGCCGATGAAGAGTCCGCACATGGAGAGGGCCATCATCACCACGCTAATGATGAAGAAGGTGCGCGTAGGCAGCACGCGCAGGAAGAACGAGCCCGTCAGACAGCCGATGGTACGGAAGATGAAGTAGAGGCTGGTGGCAAAGGCCGCATCGTTGAGCGTCATCCCCAGTCGCTCCATCAGGATCTTCGGAGCCGTGGTGTTCGTGCCCACATCGATACCGACATGGCACATGATGCCTAAGAACGAGAGCAGTACGATAGGCGTACCCAACAGTTTGAAGCACTCTACAAATGAGGAGGCCCTGCCCTCCATTTTGGGCTCATCGATAGGTGTCATACCGAGCAATGCAGTAGCCAGGATACCCACGACGAGGTAGATAGCGAAGAGGATGCGCCAGTCGTAGCCGAACGAGGGGATCACCTGCGTGGCACCCCACATGGCGAGATACGGAGCGAGGAACGAGGCGATGGCCTTGATGAACTGTCCGAAAGTCAGTGTCGAGGCGAGGTTACCGCCGCCCATCACCGTCGATACCAGCGGGTTCAGTGAGGTCTGCATCAGGGCATTGCCGATACCCAGCAGCGAGAACGAGACGAGCATGATGGCAAAACTGTTGCCAAAGAGAGGGATCAGCAGCGACAGCACGGTCACGCCGAGTGAGAGCAATACCGTCTTCTTACGTCCGATCTTATTCATCAGCATCCCCGTGGGCACACTGAAGATCAGGAACCAGAAGAACACCAGTGAGGGGAAGATGTTGGCCGTCGAGTCGTTCAGCGCGAGGTCTTCCTTCACGTAGTTGGAAGCAATGCCCACCAGATCCACGAAGCCCATGCAGAAGAAGCAGAGCATCACGGGAACCAGGGCCAGTTTGTTGACTTTACTCATAGATATATTTGACAATTTGATTATTGACTATTTGACGATGTCATAGATGGTGGTTTTTCCGCCCTTTACCTTGATAGTATTGTATGGCTCAGAGGGGAACACCAGGTTCGTCATGGCCATCTTACCATCAGCGTCGAACACCTCGATACTGCTGTGGTCGATGAAGATACGCAGTTGTTTGAGTGTCCCGTGTGTCGGGGCAACCGTCGTGGCAGGGAATGCCTCGCTGAAACTGGTATCACCGCTCTTCGTGCGATCCATGGCGAAGGTCTGCTGTCTGGCGTCGTAGTTCATGACCACCTGCTCACCCTTGGTATTCGACAGCACCAGTTCCATCGTGCCCTTCACATCGATGATCAGTTCACAGGCATCCGTCAGTTTCTTCACCTTGTTGCCTCTCAGTGCCAACATCTCCTTCGAAGGTGTCACACCACAATAGGTCTCGTCGCCATCCGCAAAGAGATCCAGGTCGCGGGGAATACTGTTGGCGCTGCGGAACTGCTTCGTAGGCACCTGGTTGGCATACTGCCAGTTGCTCATCCAGGCGATGACCACCCGACGGCCCTCAGGGGCGTTGTCGAAGGAAACGGTAGCATAGTGGTCCTTGCCGTAGTCCATCCACTTCGTCACCTCGGGCTTTGACTCACAGGTAAACTTATGACCGTCGAACTGTCCGATGAAGTACTGTGTGGCATTGCCGCCGAAAGGTCCACCGGGGTTGATGTTGCATACCAGCATCCACTTCTGCTGACCAGTACCGCGTACGGTCAGGGGCATCAGGTCAGGGCACTCCCACACACCACCGTGGTTGCCGTACTCACGTCCGAAACTGCTCTCCATCGTCCAGTCCTTCAGGTTGGGCGAGGAATATATCTGCATCTCCTGACCGGCTGCCAGCAGCATGATCCACTTCTGCGTGGGCTCGTGCCAGAAGAAATTCGGATCGCGGAAGTCGGGAACATTACTGACAATCACGGGATTCTTCTCGTATTTCGTAAACGTACGGCCACCGTCTGTCGAATAGGCCATCGACTGTGTCTGAGCCTCGGCGGCCGAGGTGTAATAGGCGATGATGGCATCCTTGCCGTAGCCAGCCGTATTGTTCTTATCCACCACGCACGAACCACTGAAGATGGTACCGATGGCATCGGGCTCCACGGCATTGGGCAGAGCCTCCCAGTGGATGAGGTCCTTGGAGACCGAGTGGCCCCAGGTCATGTTCTCCCAGAGCGATCCGTAAGGGTTGAACTGGTAGCACAGGTGCCACTCCCCATCCTTATAAAACATACCATTCGGATCATTCATCCATCCCCAGCGTGGCGTGTGGTGATAGACGGGACGGAAGCGCTCACGGTTGGTGGTGTCAAACGCGTCGCTGTATTTCATCTCGTTCCAACAGGCGAAGTCCTTCACGTTGCCCGTCTGGCGACGGTCACCATGGAAGAGGATGTCGAGGGCCTGTCCGTCCTTTATTTCCAAGGGTACGTAGTAATCCACATGATCCACGGCCAGACGTACGTTAGGCTTACGTGTTACCTGATTGTCCTTTCCAATAACCCGCACCTGGGCGTTCTCAGCCTTTTCCTCCACTGGCAGCAGAATAAACTTCTTTCCCTGCTCCAGCCTCAGCAGAGCGTGGTTGTCACCCAGTACCTTCGGCTGCACCTGTGCCTGTGCCGATATTGCCATCAGCATTGCAGCCACGATTGTTGTCATTACTTTTTTCATTCTGTTATTCATTTGTTGTTTTGGAATTCTGCTGCAAAGGTACGGCAAAAAACCGTCATAGGACCATAAATATTGTTTCAAATACTAATAAAAATCGTTCAATGAAACAATTTTGCTATTGATGAACGATAATTTGAAATCTTTTTTGTATATTTGCACACAAAACCATAACGCAGATGACACTAAAGCCAATATTCACGTTACTCATCGGGCTTGTACTGCTGACCGCATGTACTGGCCAGCGCCCACGACATGTCATAGGTGTCTCACAGTGCTCAGAGGATATCTGGCGCGAGAAGTTGAACGCCGAGTTGAAGATGGGCACCTATTTCTATGATGATGTAGAACTGCGTCTGGCATCTGCCGACGACAGCGACCAGAAACAGATAGAGCAGATCAACCGGTTTGTGGCTGATGGTGTCGATCTGCTGATTGTAGCCCCTAATCAGGCCGCCACCGTCTCGCCCGCCATCGATCAGGCTTTCGATCAGGGCATCCCTGTCATCGTGTTCGACCGTAAGACGAACTCAAAGAAGTTCACTGCCTATATCGGTGCCGATAATTACGAGATGGGCTGGATCATGGGCGAGTATATCTGCACCAGGTTAGGAGGAAAGGGAAGGGTGCTTGAGATCATGGGACTTCAAGGCTCTTCGCCCGCCATCGATCGTCATAAAGGTTTCATGGATGCCATGAAGTCATGCCCGGACATCACGGTGGTGGCCTCCCTTCAGGGCGACTGGACGGAGGAGAGTGCCGTCAAAGCCATCAAGGCCTACGACGGCGATCTGTCAGATATCGACTTCGTTTTCGGTCAGAACGACCGTATGGCCGTTGGGGCCTCAAAGACATTGCCTTCAGGCCGTACCAAGTATTGTGGCATCGACGGTCTGCCTGGTCATGATGGTGGTATCGCCTGTGTATGCGATTCTGTTCTCGAGGCCACCTATATCTATCCCACCCACGGCGACGAGGTGATGCATTTGGCCATGAATATCCTCAAGGGCAAGCCCTATCAGAAAGATAATCCGTTGATGGGTGCCCTTGTCACGCGCGACAATGCGAAGGTGATGCAACTTCAGAATGAGGAAATTGCGCGACAGTCGGACTATCTGGATCAGTTGCATGAGCAGTCTGATAATTACTTGCAGCAACTCGACACGCAGCGCGTCATCAATTGGATGGCCATTGGTATCATCGTTTTGCTGCTGGTAGCCATCGTCCTGTTCTATCGCTACCATTTAAATAAGGTGGCCATGCAGCGTGAGCGCGTGATAGATACCCTGTGGAACATCCCCCGTGAGGAGTTGCCTACAGAACCGGAACAGCCAGAGAAAGTGCCTGAGACTGAGGAATCCCAGCCGAGCGAACCGACTGTCGCATCGCGCTTCCTGGTCCGTTTCAAGGAAGTGGTCGAGGCCAGGATGGCCGACAGTGATGTCAGTGTCGAAGACCTTGCTGCAGATATGAACCTGAGTCGTGTTCAACTCTACCGTAAGGTGAAGGCAGTCACAGACTCCTCGCCAGTGGAGATCCTGCGTACGGCACGCCTCAAGCGGGCCTACCAACTGCTCGTTACCACCGACAAGAACATCTCCGAGGTAGCCTATGAGGTGGGCTTCACCGCCCCCAGTTACTTCACCAAGTGCTTCAAGGATGAGTTTGGCATCAGTCCCTCCGACCTGTGATGTCCTTTACATAGTACAATGGAGCCAACTAATTTACGCGCGCGCGAGATTTTCGCATTTTAGGGTGTCAGGGTGTACAAATGCCTATGTACAGGGACTTTGCACCCTGTTTTGTAGGGTGTCAGGGTGTACAGAGGGTGTACACCCTGTGGAAGGTAAATTAGAGATTACCTTAGACTTGCCAAGTACTATCCTGCGCTCGAAAAGCATTGACTTTTCGTTGAATTCTCGAGAGAATTGGGGCAAAAGGCAGTGCTTTAGCATCGTCTGGAGCCTCCGGACGGTCAAATTCTCGTGAGAATTGAGTCACATGAAGATCTGTACACCCTCTGTACACCCTGACACCCTAAAAAACAAAATTTTTGTGCTTTAGAAACCGATTTGTCGAAACACGTGGGGGCAAACGTCGAAGGAGATTTTGAACGTGCCCCTACATTTCGTACCTTTGCACTGTCAAAAGACGAAAACAAAGTCTGAAGACAGAAACAGATTATTAACAATTTAAAAACGTAAAGGATATGAACAATGGGACCTGATTAACAAATATCGTTCATTTGCTTGCAAATTTGTTACATTGCAACAAATATTGCATCGGATGAACGATATTTTAACGCCTAAAACGCCAATTGATCGTACTTTTGCACCAGATTTAATTCACAAAAGTACTAACAAATAAACAAATCAACAATGGAACAACTAAGAAAACTGTTTCTGAGTTTCGCACTCGTCCTTGTGAGTACAATAATGTACGCGCAAAGTGAGATTACAGGTACCGTGGTTGATGCTGCTGGTGAGACGGTCATCGGTGCCACGGTTATGGAGAAAGGTACGTCGAACGGTACGATCACCGATTTCGACGGTAACTTCACCATCAAGGTGAACGCCGGTGCAACCCTCGTCATCTCCTACATCGGCTATCAGACGGTGGAACTGCCTGCCCAGAACGGCATGAACGTCACGCTGAAGGATGACGCAGAGGTGCTGCAGGAGGTCGTGGTGACTGGTTACCAGGTCCAGCGCAAGAAGGACCTGACAGGTGCCGTCGGTGTCGTTGAGACGAAGGACTTCAAGGCCAGCAACACCGACCCCATGGCATCCCTGCAGGGTAAGGTGCCTGGCATGACCATCACCTCTAACGGCTCTCCCTCGGGTGAGGCTGACGTCCACATCCGTGGTATCGGCAGTATGGGCGGTTCGAGCACGGCTCCCCTTTATATTGTGGATGGTATCCCTTTCAGTGGTTCACTGAACAGCCTGAACTCATCGGATATTGAGACCATGCAGGTGTTGAAGGATGCCGCCTCGGCCTCTATCTACGGATCGCGCGCTGCCAATGGTGTGATCGTCATCACGACCAAGAAGGGCAAGAAGGGCGACAAGGTGAACATCGACTTCAACGCTTCGGTCTCCATGGCCTGGATGTCTCAGAAGATGCAACTCCTCAACAGTCAGCAGTATGCCACCGCCCTGGTTCAGGCAGCCCTGAACGACGGCAAGAATCCTGCGGACTATGCACAGAACTACGGTCTGGCACTGGATGTCGCCGGTGGTACGCCGATCTCTGTTTATAACCCTGCCACGGGGGCCATGGAGTCCTATACCGTTGGCGGATACTACGATGGCTATATGAACGCCAAGCGGACGATGATCTACAGTGATACCGACTGGGTCGATGAGATCGGGCGCACGGGTGTCACCCAGAACTACGACATCTCACTCTCAAAGGCCACCGACAAGGGATCCTCCCTCTTCTCCTTCGGCTACAAGAAGGCTACCGGTGTGCTGAAATACACGGACTTCGAGAACTTCTCGGCACGTTTCAACAGCAGTTATAAGATCAACAGCATCATCAGTGTCGGTGAGAATGCCCAGTTCTCCTATTCGGATAATGTGGATTGCGCTCCTCTGGAGAATGCCCTGAAGATTGCCCCCACGCTGCCCGTCTATGAGGAAGACGGCGTGACCTTCTCTGGTCCTGTGGGTGGTATGAGTGACCGCCAGAACCCCTTGCGCGAACTCTATCATAACAAGGACAACCGCCTGAAGAAGTGGCGCATCTTTGCCAATGCATACGTGGATATCACCCCCATCACTGGCATGCTGTTCCGTTCCAACTTCGGTATCGACTACACGAACAGCAATATCCGCTCTTTGCAGCATACCTGGGATTCGGATGTCGTGAAGAACAGCACCAATGCCAGCACACTGTCGCAGACGCACAGCACGAAGTGGACCTGGTCGAACACCTTGCAGTATAACTTCGACATCGTGGAGAACCACAACCTGAACGTCCTTCTGGGTCTTGAGGCTCACCAGGACAACTACACAGACTTCTCTGCACGTCGTACGGACTATCCGCTGGAGACCATCGACTATATGTGGCCGAGTGCCGGTACAGGTATCCAGACCGTCACAGGTGCAGGCGACTCCTATAAACTGATGTCATACTTCGGCAAGATCGACTACAACTGGAACGACCTGCTGCTGGCCAGTTTCACGCTGCGCTACGACGGTTCGAGCCGCTTCGGTAAGAACAACCAGTATGGTACGTTCCCCTCAGTGTCTCTCGCCTATCGTCTCTCCAAGCATATCAATGCCACATGGCTGCGCGATTGGAAGGTGCGTGCCAGTTATGGTATCACCGGTAACCAGGGCATGAACTCCAATACGGCCCACTACGGACTCTTCGTGGCCAATTACGGCTCAGACCGTGAGAACTCCACGGCCTACGACCTCAATCTGCAGGGTTCTGGCACACTGCCCTCTGGTTACTATAAGTCGCAGTCGGCCAATGAGGACCTGAAGTGGGAGTCGTCGTCACAGTGGAACTTCGGTACCGACTTCTCACTCTTTGGCGGTGATCTCTATGGCTCCTACGACCTCTTCTTCAAGGAGACCAAGGACATGCTCGTCCAGCCGGCCTTCCTCGGAGCCATCGGCTTTGGCGGTCAGACCTGGATCAACGGTCCTACACTGAAGAACTGGGGTATGGAACTCAACCTGGGCTACCGCCACACGACGGCATACGGACTGTCATACAATATCACAGGCAACGTGGATTTCTACCGCTCCAAGGTGACCTATCTGCCCGAGAAGTCGAAGAACTCCTACGAGCACAATGACTACCATAACCTGGCACAGGACGAAAAAGCCTACGGTTCACTGATCGGCTACGTGGTGGAGGGTCTCTACCAGAGCCGTGAGGAGGTGCTTGCCCACGGACAGGCTGGTGCCCGCGTGGGTGGTCTGAAGTATGCCGACCTGAACGGTGACGGCCGCATCAACGAGGCTGACCGCACCTGGGTCTATAATCCCGTGCCCAATTTCTCATACGGCATCAATGTCGATCTGGGCTATAAGGATTTCGACTTTACGATGTTCTGGCAGGGCGTCTCTGGCGTCGATGTGATCAACAACCAGAAATACCAGACTGACTTCTGGAGCATTACCGATGCCGGCTCCAACAAGGGTGAGCGCCTGATTGACGCCTGGACACCTGTCAACAGCAGTTCCAGCATCCCTGCCCTGACCACATCGAACGGTGCCGACGAGGGCCGTATGTCATCCTATTTCGTGGAGAGCGGTTCATACGTCAAACTGCGCACCCTGCAATTCGGTTACACCTTCCCCGCAGCATTTGCCAAGAAACTGTTGCTGTCGAAGGCCCGCGTCTATCTCTCTGGTGACAACCTCCTGACTATCAAGTCGAGTTCGCTGACCTGTTCAGATCCGGAGAACACGGCATGGAACTATCCGCACACAGCCTCCTTCACATTTGGCGTACAGGTGGGATTCTAATACAATAAACAATAAACGTGAAACAATAAACATTTTAGAATTATGAAAAAATCAATGATATGCAAAATCACCAATAGAATAACGGTTATTGGTTATTGTTTATTGGTTATTGCCCTTGGTTCCTGTAGCGTTGATGATGTGAAGCCGCAGGGCACACTGGACGAAGAGACGGCATTCTCAAGTCCCGACAAACTTGTTACTGCAGCATACGCCAAACTGGGCGACGACTGGTATTCCTATCCGTTCAATCTGTGGCCATACGGCGACATGAGCGCCGACGACTGTCTGAAGGGCGGTTCCGGTGAGAACGACACGGGTTATCACCCCATGGAGATCTTCTCTACCCTGCAGCCCGACCGTGGCGAGTTCGATGAACTGTGGTATCAACTTTACAGTGCCATATCCCGCTGCAACCGCGCCTTGGAGGCGATTGCCAATGCCGAGGAGACTGCTGATATCAGGCAGATGAAAGCCGAGGTGCGTTTCCTCCGTGGTCACTTCTATTACAAGTTGCAGCAGATGTGGTATGAAGTTCCCTTCGTCACAGAAGGCATGGACAATGCCGCTATCGAGGCCTGTCCTCAGAGCACGCACGACGAGATCATGCAGATCATCATCGATGACTTCCAGTATGCCTACGAGAATCTGTCCGAGGCGGCTCCCGGCACCACAGGACGTGCACATAAGGTGGCTGCTGCCGCCTATCTGGCCAAGTGCTATCTGAACTGGGCCTACGGTGATGGCTATGAGGCCACGACAGGCTACGCCCATGTTGATAAGACCAAGATCCAGAAGGTCCTGGAATACACGGAAGTTGTCAAGAATTCACCGTACGACTACCTGGACACCTACGGCCATATCTTCCTGCAGGACTATGCCAACTCCGTGGAGAGCATCTTTGCCGTGCAGCACTCCAACAAGGCTGACGACGGTACGAACTACGGTCGTGCCAACTGGTCGAACATGCTGAATGGCGTCTGGGGTATCTGGTCTTGCGGATGGGACTTCCATAAGCCCTCACAGAACCTGGTCAATGCCTTCAAGACCCGCAACGGTCTGCCCATGGACGACTTCGACGAGGACCACAATGCCATCGTCGTCAATGGTGCCGACTCCAAGTTCAAGTACGATCCCCGTCTGTTCCATACTGTCGGCATGCCTACCTATCCTTATAAGTATGAGGAGCAATACACGCTGACCAAGGCCAACAGCCGTACGCCGAACACATACGGTTACTACTGCTCGATGAAGGAGATTCCACAGCGCTCGAAGGGTGAGGATTACGACAACCCTTGGCAGGCCTTCGGACAGAACGACTACGTGCTGCGCTATACCGACGTGATGCTGATGCGTGCCGAGGCCCTGATTGAGAACGACGACCTGAACGGTGAGGCCCTGCAGATCATCAATACCATCCGTGAGCGTGCCAAGAGGGATATCAGCGGTACTTCCCTGGTCAGTTATGCCCGCAACCAGTGTGACATCGCTCTCTATGGCAGTTTCGCTTCAAAGGAGGATGCCCGCAAGGCTCTGCGCTGGGAGCGCCGTGTAGAGTTGGCCATGGAAGGACACCGCTTCTTCGACCTGCGTCGCTGGGGTCTGCTGTCCTCAACCCTCAACAAGTACTTTGAGACTGAGGTCACTGACGAGTACGACGGACAGACCTACGGCCTGTATTACAAGGATGCCTTCTTCACCGCTGGCAAGAACGAGTACTTCCCCATCGCATCTAACCAGATGAACTACGTTCAGGGACTCTATCATCAGAACAAGGGATACTGATACAATAAACAATAAACGTGAAACAATAAACATTTTAGAATTATGAAAAAGTCAATGATATGCAAAATCACCAATAGAATAACGGTTATTGGTTATTGTTTATTGGTTATTGCTCTTACTGCCTGTCAGGACAGAGATCTCCCAGGATCTGGTGAGATGCAACTAAGCAGCCCTGAAATATCACAGATAGCCGGTGCCCTGAGTGGCGAGAACAATTACGACTACACGCTGACATGGCCGGCCAGCAGCAATGGTGCAGTGATGCAGGTGGCCGTCTATAAGAACGGCACACAGATGCAGTCTCTCACACCGTGTCCGTCAGGTTCGTTCACGCTGAAGAACCTGGAGACCAACCAACTCTATGAGTTCCTCTTCAAGTACGCCAACGACGAAGCCCTCTCTAATGGTGTCATGACTTCCTATACCCGTCTCGGTGCTACGACACCGAGCGAGGTGAAGATGGATCAGATCGACGTGACCGACGATGTGCATAACCTGCAGATCTCATGGTCGGCCAGTCTTGATGCCACCTCGTACATCCTAAAAGTGGTGAAGAACAGCACGGAAGAGGTGGTGAACACCATCGTCAACGGCACCACTTATCTGCTGGAGAACGTACAGATGAAGGATCGTTTCGAGGCTACCGTCATCGCCCAGAACAGCGATGGCAAGGCTCTGCCCGTTGAGGCTTCGGCCAAGATAGGTGGTAAGATCCCCGCTTTCCTGTCAGAATATGCTACACCAGAAGAACTCGTTGCCAACGGTGACGACGATGAGGCCAGTGCATGGCTGTGGTTCCATGAGAACTATCCCAAGGGAGAATATGTCTATTTCGGCAATATCAGTACGGTGGAGGATATCGCAGACTATCGCATGCTTTTCTGGTTGCGCGACATCGAGACCGGTAATGCCGACGACATCTGGAACTTCTCCGACGTGGCCCGTAATGCCGCTCCTTGCGTCGAGCAATATGTGAAGAATGGCGGTAACCTGTTGCTGTGGTCACATGCCGTACCTTATATCGGCGCCATCAACCGTCTCCCGACCTCACTGCTTCGCGGGGTCAGCAATGCCTTCGGCTGTGGAGAGGGCGGCATGAACGGCGATGTGTGGAAGATGGGCGTCTGCGTGAATACCGGTTCCTTCTATAAGGACTTCAGCACCCATGCCATCTATGCTGGCATACCGACAGAGAAACTGAGCGACACTTGTCCTGTTGGCATCGCCATGAAGGGCGCAGGCTGGACTGAGGACCACAACTGTCTGTTCTTCGACATCCCAACTAACCTGACAGGATTAGACAACAATACCGAGGAGTGTTATAATGTCCTGACCAACGACTACGGCATCTATCCGCTCGGCACATGGGACAGTCAGGTGTCGTGGGTTTCCCAACTCAACGTATGGGAGGCCAAGGGTGCCGACAAGGCGCCTGAGGGATTCCAGAAGGGTGCAGGTACTGTGCTCTGCATCGGTAACGGTGGTTGTGAGTTCTCCATGAAGAACGAGGACGGCACACCCGACAAGAGTGCCAGCCCCAAGAACAACTCTTGCCAGGACAACGTTCTGAAACTGGCCAAGAACAGCATCGAATATCTGATGTCGATTTAACTCCCTCCGATAAAGTAAATCGTTCATTGCAGCATCTTTGCGTGCAATGAACGATTTCTTAGTATCAGACAGATCTTAATGCCTGTTACTGTTGCCAGGCTATTTTACATTGTCAAGCGTGATGCTGGTTTCCTTCCCGTTATTGAGTTGGAGGAAGACAACGGTGGGCATGACGGCCTTTCCTGTGGAGTCGAGGCTGCGGATGATGACTTGGGCATTGCCCATGAAGGCGTTGAACGAAGTCTCGCGCTTGTCTGGACCCAACGGGCGTTCTTCGGCCTTGAAGCCTGGATCGCCGTTGCCCCAGCCGAGAATCTCACCATGTCCGCGTACTGCCACGTGGATCTTGTCACAGGCATCGGGCACATAACGCCCTTTCTTATCATGGAGGGTAATATCGACCACCACGATATCTTCTCCGTCCTGACGCAGGGTCTTTTTGCTGGTAGCCACACTGATCTTCTCGGCAGGACCTGTCGTCTCCACGCGCTCCGTCAGCACCTTCTTGCCGTTCTGATAGCCGTATGCCACGAGGCGACCTGGCTGATAGGTGGTCTTCCACACGAGGTGGCCGTCCTTCTCAGCCTTCTGACGACCGAGTGACTTACCATCCTGCAGCAGTTCCACCTCGTCCATGTTGGTGTAGGCCCATACCTCTACTTCCTGACCTTCCTGTCCCTTCAGGTTCCAGTGGGGGAAGATGTGGAGTACGGGCTTGTCGGTCCAGGCGGCTTTCAGATACCAGGCCTCGTCCTTGGGGAAACCGCAGTAGTCGAGGATGCCGAACTCACTGCCTGTGGCGGGCCATACCATCGGGTTGGGCTCTCCGCGGTAGTCGAAGCCCGTCCACCAGAACACGCCGCCCGCCCAGTTGTTGTCGCGGTAGAACTTCCAGCCGCGCTCAATGACGTTCTTTTCGCCGTTGGTACGTTCCTCGCCCGCCATGTTGATGCTCTTCATCCAACCCTTCACGGAGTCGGTGTGATAGACGTTGCGCGTGCCACAGCCGCTGGTCTCCTCCGTACCGATGACCACCCAGTCGGGATAGGCCTTATGACGGTTATCGACATCGTTCTGTACGATATAGTTATAGCCGTGGATATCCACCTGCTTCACCACGCCGAAGCCGCCGCTGCAACCGTAGGTGTAGAGACGGGAGTCGTCGATGGTACGGGCATAGTCGATCATCGTACGGGCGATCTTCTCACCCTTCTCGTTGCCTTCGATCCACCATTCCTCGTTGCCGATGCTCCAGAGGGCCACCGACGGGTGGTTGCGGTGGTCCACGATCATCCTTTTCAGCAGGTCCAGATGCTCGTGGTTAGTGCCCATGAGCCTGTTCTCGTCGATGCAGAGGATACCTAAGGAGTCGCATACGTCGAGAGCCACGTCGGAGGCCGGGTTATGCGACCAGCGGATGGCATTGACACCGATCTCACGGAGTTTGTTGATGCGGTAGATCCACAGTTCCTTGGTGACGGCCGTTCCCACGCCCGCATGGTCGAGGTGCAGGTTCACACCCTTGAACTTGAAGGGCTGTCCGTTCAGTCGCACACCGTCCTTCGCGTCGAAGGTCAGCGTGCGCAGTCCCACCTTCGTCGTGACGGCATCCTCGCCGCCTATAGTGGTGGTCTTCAGCGTATAGAGATAGGGGTCGTCGGTGCTCCAGAGGTGGGGATTGCTCAGTGTGAGCGTCTCCTTACCCTCGGCCACCACGTTGCCCTCACGGTCGAGCAGTGTGTTCTTGTAGTCACAGGTCGCCTCCACCTGGATGTTCAAGTGACCGTCCTTCCAGGTATAGAACACATTATTAATCTGTTTTTTTGCGTTCTTCTTGATAAGCCATACGTCGCGATAGATACCCGCTCCCTCGTAGTACCAGCCTTCTTCGGTCAGGGCATCGCAGCGTACGGCAATCACGTTGTCGCCGCCATAGTTCAGGTATTCTGATATATTGTATTCCTGCGAGGCATAGCCGCTGGGCTCCGTACCGAGGTAGAAGCCGTTGCAGAACACCTGTGCGTTGCGGAAGATGCCGTCGAAGCGGATGCTGATGGCCTTGCCCTCATCCTCCCTCTCGATGAGGAAATGCTTACGATACCAGCCGATGGAGAACTGCGGATATTTCCAGCCCACCTGCTTGTAGCCGTGGGAGTGACTGGCCTTGTAGCCGTAGGGTAGGGCTACCACCCAGTCGTGGGGCAGTGTGACATCCGTCCAGGCGGCATCCTCGAATTCCACGGATGCAGGACCTTTGTTCTGTCCGACGGCCTTGGCGCGGTAGGTGAAATACTCAGTACCGTGGGTGAAGTCGCGCTGCATCGAACTGCCGTCGCCTAAGTGGAATGTCCAGTCACGATTCAGTGAGGTTGTCTCGCGCTGGGCACTGGCCATGAGGGTCAGGATGGCGAGGACGAGGGTAAAGGTTAGTCTTTTCATATTAGTAAGTTTTGTAGTTTCACGCTGCAAAGATAAGAAAAAAGCAGGAGAATTATCTAAAATTATTTGGCAATTTTAAATAAATCCCGTATTTTTGCACCAAACTTAAAACAAACGAACTATGCAAGTAATCAATTTCTCCGAACAAAACAGTATTATTAACCAGTTCTTGTATGAGTTACGTGACAAGAACATCCAGAAGAACCGTCTGCTTTTCCGTCACAATGTGGAGCGAATCGGCGAACTGATGGCCTACGAGGTATCCAAGGTGCTCGATTATAAGACCAAGACCGTGACTACGCCCCTTGCCTCACTTGAGATGTCTCTGCCCAAGGATGATATCGTCCTGGGTACGGTCCTCCGTGCCGGACTGCCGTTCCATCAGGGATTCCTGAATATCTTCGACCATGCCGACAACGCATACGTCTCGGCCTTCCGCATGTATATCAACCGTGAGCATACGGAGGTGGGCATTCAGGCCGACTATATCGCAGCCCCCAGCGTGAAGGGCAAGACCCTGATTATCGCCGACCCGATGCTGGCCACAGGCGGTTCTATGGCGGCTGCCATCGAGGCTCTGCTGATGTCAGGTAAGCCGAAGAAGATTCATGTCTGCTGTGTCATCGCAGCACCTGAGGGCATCGAGGTGGTGAAGGAGGCCCTGCCCGACGATGCCACGATCTGGTGCGCCTCCATCGATCAGGGCATGAATGCCCAGAAGTATATCGTACCGGGATTCGGCGATTGCGGTGATCTCTGCTTTGGCGAGAAGATGCAGAGTTTCCGTAAAATCGCGGACAAGCGTTAAGGTCTCTGCAAGGGATTCATCATTAGATCAGTTTCAGCGTTCCCATCAGATAGACGAGGGCGTAGCCGAGTGCCATCGAGATGATACCGACGATGAGGCCGATCCTTGCCATGTCCTTCTGCTTGACGAGGTTCGTGGCGAAGGCCAGCGCGTTCGGCGGTGTGGAGATGGGGAGCACCATGGCACTGGAGGCGGCGATGGCCACGCCGATGAGCACCGTCGAGGTACCGCCGATAGGTGCGAGTTTGTCGCCCATGGCGCCACAGACGAAGGCCAGGATAGGCATCAGCAGGGCTGCCGTGGCCGAGTTCGAGATGAAGTTGGACAGACCGTAGCAGAGCAGACCGCCAAGAACCAGGATCAGCAGTGGCGAGAACTCACCGAAGGGAATGCTCTCCACGGCGTTGGCAGCCAGTCCGGAGGCGTTCAGACCGTAGCCGAGGGCGAAGCCACCAGCCACCATCCAGATGACGCTCCAGTTGACCTGCTCCAGGTCGCGGCGGTTGATGACGCCTGTCAGGGCGAACACGCAGAAGGGGATCAGGGCCACCGTGTAGGAGTTAATGCCCGTAATCGTGTCGAGCAGCCAGAGGATTACCGTAACAAGGAAGGTGCCAATGACGATGTAGGTATGGGCATCCTTCTTCATCTCACCGTCGATCTTCAGTTCTACGGTCTTCTGCGTGAAGGGGAACATCCAGAGGAGGATGCGCCAACTGATGAACAGCAGCACGATCACCAGCGGGAACATGAACATCATCCACTGTCCGAAGCCGAGACCGAGGTTCAGCCCCTCGGGATCGTTCAGGTATTTCAGGGCGATGGTGTTCGGGGGTGTGCCGATGGGCGTACCCATACCGCCGAGGTTGGCAGCGATGGGGATGGCCAGTGCCATCGAGATCCGTCCCTTGCCCTCGGGCGGCAACTGGCGGAACACGGGCGTCAGGAACGTCAGCATCATGGCAGCCGTCGCCGTATTGGAGACGAACATGGAGAACAGACCCGTGATGAGCAGGAAGCCTAACAGCACCATCTCACTCTTCTTGCCAAACGGCTTGAGCAGTACCTTGGCCAACTGGGCGTCGAGGCCCGTCTTCGTGGCTGCGATGGCGAGGATGAATCCGCCGATGAACAGCATGATCACCGGGTCGGCGAAGGTGGCCATGACGGCCTTGTAGGAGAGCAGTTTGCCCACCTCGTCCTCCATGACCATCGGCGCAATGCCGCTGTCGGAAGTGAAGAGCAGCATCAAAACGATAATGCCGACGGAGGTAGCCCACGAGGCGACCACCTCGAAGATCCACATCAGCGTGGCAAAGGCGAAGATGGCAATGATGCGCTGCTGGACAACGGTCAGGTTCTGAATGCCGAACCAGTCTGTCGGTAGGTTCCAGAGCGTCAGCGTGACAATGGCGACAATGGCCAGTTTGGTCCAGTTGGACACCTGCTTGCTGGGATGGAAGAACTCGTCAAGGCGCATGTTGTGGAGCGTCTCAACAAGATGGAATCCTTGGTAATTATTGAACATGTTGCTGTACTGTTATTGTGATTGAACAAAAGCGAAATCTCGAAATCGGACGCAAAGTTACAATAATCAGGTGAAACGGGATATATCTCTTGGGAATTAATATCTGGATAATGAGTGTATAAATACACAAATTAACGCACGGCCCTCCGCTCCCAACGACGATTGCCAAGTGGAGTTTGCAAAAAATAGCGCATTTTATTTGGCGGTTAGGATTCTTTTTCGTATCTTTGCAGTCTGTAATGGCAAAGCGCTTCGTTCTATTCCTGCTTACAGTCCTCGTAGCACTCCAAGGCATGGCGGCGACTACCGTTGACAGTCTTCGAACCTATACTGAGGACAGTCCGCTTGTCTATGAGGACGTGTGGGATCTCTGGCCTTATTCCTTTCTGAATGATAATGGCGAGCCCGACGGCTATAACGTTGATCTGATTCGTCTGATGATGGCGGATATGCAGATACCCTACGTGATTAAGATGAAGCCGGCCGGGGAAGCCTTCAACGACCTGAAAGAAGGGAAGTCGGACCTCATGCTCGGACTGGCTGTCGGGTTCCATGATGAATTCGGACACTATAGCAAGAATGCCGTGACACTGTTTACCCAAAGTGTACTTACGCCGAAGAATAAGCCCGTGGAGATCAAGACGTTCCGCGACTTGGGAAAGCCTGGGACGAAGGTCATTGTCAATTCCTCCTCCATGTGCTACCATCTGATGCTTGACTACGGTTGGGAAGCGAATGCCGTTCCGGAGACAGACATCAGGGAGGTGGTGCAGCGCATGAGTGCCCGCGAAGAGGGACAACTGGTGTGGAACACGCTGACCCTGAAGTGGCTGATGCACCGCTACCTGATCGACAATCTCGAACTGACGCCCGTGAACATGCCCCACGGAGAGTATAAGTTCATGTCGAACGACCAGCACCTGCTGGATCTGCTCGACAAGGAGTTGACCAACCTGAACACGACAGAGAAGATCAAGGCTCTGCAGGACAAGTGGTTCTACCCCGAGAGGCAGCATGAGAGCACCCCGGGGTGGGTGTATTACATCTATCTGGCTGCTGGTCTGTTACTGTTTCTCATGCTGGTGTATCTCATCAGTTACCGTCTGCAGAGTTACCGTTTGACACGCATCAATAACAAGCGCAACCGCAGACTGGCGCTCATCCTGCAGACCAGTCAGGTGCACATGTGGACCTATGATATCGTGAAGAATGAGTTCGCGTGGCGCAACGAGAACGGACAAGTGGCCTACACTTACTCCATGGAGGAGTTCTCGCAGCGCTATAGTCCCGAGGATTTCCAGAAACTGAAGGCTGCGCTCGAAGAACTGGCCGACATCATGCCTGACGACAGCCAGACAGAGAAGGAACTGATGCTGAACCTGAGGGCCAGGGATACCGAGAGTGGTGACAACGAGTTGCGCGACTATGTCATCATGCTCTCCGTGCTGCGCCGTGACAAGCATGGCAAGCCCGTGATGATCATCGGCACCAAGAAGGACGAGACCCAGGACCGTGATAAGCAGCGGTTTGACGCAGAGCGCACTCTCCGCTACTGGTCCATATTCTATACTCCCGTGGTGGGCATCCTGTTCTTCGATCAAGAGGGACGGCTTATCCAGATCAACCCCAAGGCCTGTGATATCCTGCAGTGCGAGGAGGACGAGATCATCGAAGAGGGGCCCCAGTTGCAGGACTTCGTCGATCTGGGTGACCAGACCATTGAAGAGGCCGACGGATATTACGCCACCATGTACATTGACCTGAGCAGGATACCGCAGGAGCAACGTGTCATCAAGAGCATACGTCGTCAGGACAGGCTGTGTAGCGAATGCCGTCTGATGTTGGTTCATGAGGACACGGGGAACTTGTTGGGTACCTTCCTTCTCCTGCGCGATGTGACCCCGTCGGTATCAGGCATCGAGCAGTACGATAAGGAGAAAGCACGGTTGGAGGAGGTGCGGAAAGTGCTGAGTGAATACAATGCCAACATCGACAGCGTGCTGCACCAGAGCGACCTGCGACTGGCCACCTACTCCCCTCATACCCATACGCTGACCATCCATCGCAGCGTCCATGAGGTTCAACATGCCCTGACGCAGACTCGTTGTATGACGCTGGTCGATGACCACTCGAAGAAACTCGCCATGCGTGCGCTCAACGACATGGATGACTGCTTGGACAAGAGCGTGCAGGCTAACGTGCGTACCACCCTGCGCATCCGGGGGGGAAAACAGTTGAAAGTGCAGATATGCCTGATGCCCATGTACGACAAACAGGGAAACGTGGTGGAATACCTGGGACTGCTACGCGACCTGAGTGAGTTGCGCGACCTGCAGCACCAGTTGGAGATACAGACTGCCAAGGTGCAGGAGGTGGAGAGTACCAAGAACAGTTTCGTGAAGAACATGGTGCAGGAGATACGCACCCCCATGAATACCGTCCTCAGCCTCGTGGCACAGATAGACCCCCATCACGTCTCAGACAACGAGAAGGAACAGACCAAGGGCATCCTTGACAATGCCGACTATCTGCTGCACCTCATCGACAATATCCTCTACTTGTCGCGCCTTCAGGCACGTATGGTGGAGATCATCAAGCAGCCCCGCAACTTCGCAGAACTCTTCGAGTCGCAGTGTATGACGGGTTGGATGAAGTATCAGAACGACAGCACGCGCTATATTGTGGAGAACCCCTACGACCAGTTGATCGTGGATATCGATGCAGAGAATCTGGGCCAAGCCATCAGACAGGTATCAGCCAATGCGGCACAGCATACGGCAAGCGGTGTGGTGAGGGCACGCTATGATTACATCGGACGCCGTCTCATGATCTCCATCGACGATACAGGCGAGGGTATGCCTCCTGATATTTTGGCCGAGGTGAATAAAAACGACAGTTATGCCACGCCTAACACCAAGGGCCTTGGCCTGGCCATCACCAAAGAACTGGTCAGCCAGATGGGCGGCACCGTGGAGGTCAGTTCAGAACTGGGGTCGGGTACCACCGTCTATATCATGATACCCTGTCATGCCTCTGTCATCAAACGTAAAAAACTGGCTTAGCAATGAAAAGACTCCTACTGACATATATGGTCTGTCTGATGGCAATGGGAACGCTCCATGCACAGTCGCTGAGTGGGAAGTACAATGCCAACCGCCCTGTGGTGATGGTGTGTGACTGGGATAAGCCTCCCTATGAATTCCTGAATGACAAGGGAGAGCCGGCCGGCAGTAACATCGATGCCATCAAGGCGGTGATGGAGGAACTGGGACTGCCTGTCAAGTTCGTGATGAAGGAGTGGAGCATCGCTCTGAAGACCTTCGAGCGCGGCGATGCCGATATCATCATTGCTAATGCACGGCGCTACCGCACGGAACCTTATATCGTGTCAGACAATATCATCAACTACAACCGCATACGTGTGGCCACCCATTCCGACTCAACCACCATGATCTCCTTCAAGCAGTTGGAGCGCGAGGGAGCCGTGTTCAAGCCCGGCGACTACTCGGCCTACTACTTCATGGACGGCGACTCCGCCAGCACCAGTTTCATGGAGTTCCAAACACCAAAGGTGGCACTGATGGGAGTCCTCAATGGCGACTACAAATACTACGTGTGGGGCGAGGAACCCCTGAAGTGGAAGATTAAGGAACTGAACTTGGAGGGCATCACACTTAATGATGTGGGCATTCCCATCTCTGAGGTACACGTCGTGGGACGAGACCGCCAGTTGGTGGAACGAATCGACGACCAGTACTCGCGACTGAAACAGCGTGGTGAGATCGCCATCATACAAGACCGGTGGTTCCACCCCGAGCGCATCAGCAAGAAGTCGGACTATCACTGGATATACATTGTACTGGGTGTGCTGGCACTGACAGGTATCATGTATTTCTTCAACAGTCTGGCAAGGCGCCACGTGAAGAACTCCACCCGCTCACAGACGGAACTCAATGAGATGATGACACAGGCCCTTCACATGGGTAACTTCATTGTGATGGAATACGATATTGCCCGTGACCGTTTCACGAACCGCTATGGACAAATCCTTCCTGATGCCGGTCTGACGCTGGAGGAGTTTACTAACCGGATCCACTCCGACCAGAAGCAGGAGTTCAGCCAGAAGATGCATAGTCTGATGGAGGGCAGGGAGCGTCGGTTTGAATTGGACAAGCGGTGGAATGCAGGGTCTTCAGACGAGCCTGAATGGCTCAACTTCAACGGTCATGCCATCTCGGAACTGGACAGTAATGGGCACCCTGCCTATATCGTCAATGCCATCCACGACGTGACGCAGGAGATGGAGGAGGACAAGGCTGCCCGCGACTTGGTGCATAAATACCAGGCACTGTCCAACGTTCCCTTTGTGGCCATCTCGTTCTATGACAAGAACGGCTTCCTCTCCGAGACCAATGATGGCATGAAGACACTCTGCGGCATGAACGATGACAGGGACGTCCAACGGTTCTGGGAGACCGTCAATATGTTCGACGTGCCCATCTTCCGCGGTGTCTATTCGCAAGGAACCCGTGAGGATATGCTGTTCTGCCAGCACATGGAGTATCCCGACTACAAGATCGACAAGTATATCGAGTGTAACATACAGCCCCTGTTCAATGCCGAGGGCAATATCGTCAATTACTTTGTCACTGCCTTCGATGTCACAAGCGACAGGGAGTATGACAAGCAGCGGCACCTGTTGGAGAAAGAGCGCCGCAACACGCTGGACAACATCAGTCTGCAGCACAAACGGCTGGGCTATCTGTTGAAGCAGAGTGAGCGCCATCTGCTGCGCAGCAGTATGGAGAGCGAGACAGTCGCCTTCTACCGCACCCCCGACAAGCCGGAGTTCACGTACAGTTTCTCCTGGTTCCAGCGTATGCTGGTTCCCGAAGACCGCGAGCCCGTGATGAATATCCTCTACGACACGGAGACACGCATCCCCCAGCAATATACTGTCCATCTGATTCAAAGTTCAGAGGAACGGCCAGGCGAAGTGTTCAGTATCACGTTCAATCCCGTATTCAACGAGCAGGGTGAGGTGATTGGACATGAGGGTATCTCCAGCGACATCACCACCATCACCAACACCCGCCATTTGCTGGATGAGGAGACGCGCCGTGCGGAAGACAGCGTGCGGATGAAGAGTGCCTTCATGGCATCGATGACCCACGAACTCCGTACGCCCCTGAATGCCATCGTCGGATTCTCCAGCGTACTGGAACACCTGGGCGACTCGGAAGAGCGCGGAGAATACGTGAGGATCGTGCGCAATAGCAGCGACATGCTGCACCGTCTCATCAATGATATCATTGAGGCTTCAAACATTACCGACGGTCCTGTGGCGATTGAGCAGCATGACGTCAACTTCGTGGAGTCCTTCGACGATATCTGTCTCACGCTGGCACAGCGCGTGCAGGATGCCAACGTGGAGTTCCAGAAGGACAGTCCTTACGAGAACTTCTATTCGTCGCTCGACATCGGGCGTATCCAACAGGTGCTCAGCAACTTCGTCACCAATGCCTGTAAGTTCACCAAGGAAGGCCATATCCGCGTGGGTTACCGCTATGAGAACCACGGCCTGTATCTCTACTGTGAGGACACAGGTATCGGCATTCCGAAAGAAAAGCAGAAACAGGTGTTCGAACGTTTCGTGAAACTCGATGAATTCGTGCAGGGCACGGGCATGGGACTTGCTATTTGCAAGTCGATAGTGGAGCGTTGCGGAGGAAAAATCGGAGTCGATAGTGAAGGTGCCGGAAAGGGTTCCACTTTCTGGGTTTGGATTCCCTGTGAGAGACGCCTTTCCTAATCACCGGATCCTCAGGCACAGCATTGTTATGTCGTCGCTGGGGTCGGTATCACCTGAGAAAGAGAGGAGTGTGGAGTCCATGAGGTTGATGATCTCCTTGGCACTGCTGTAGGGGCTTGTCCGGAAGAAGTCCGCCAGGCGCTTCTCGCCAAATTGTTCATGGGCAGCATTCTCCGTCTCCGTTACACCATCGCTGTAGATGAACAGCGTGCGCCCACTGACATTGGCAATGCTCTCGCCTTTGAACTCAATCTCGGGCCACAGGCCAATGGGAGCATTGCTCTCCATCTGCATAAAACTGGGACGGCAGGGCTCGTGGCGTGTGAGGGGAGGGTCAATAATGAGGGGAGGGTTATGGCCGGCATTACAGAAGTCCATACGTCCTGTGGCCAGATTGATGACGGCAATAAACATGGTGACAAACATACCGGAGCCATTCCCTTCGGTCAGCGTATCGTTGAGGCGCGTAGCGATATATTCCGGTGGGAAGCCCTCCTTTGCTACGTTACGAAACAGGTTGACCGCCACTGCCATCGTCATCGACGCGGGTACGCCCTTTCCGCAGACGTCGCCCACACAGACATACAGTTTACTGCCTTGAATGAAGTAGTCGTAGAGGTCGCCACCCACCTCCTTGGCAGGATTCATCAGCGCGAAGAGATCGATGCCGGCCTGCTCAGGAATGCTGGAGAAGTCGCGGGGCAGCATACTTTTCTGGATGTCACGGGCAATGCGCAGTTCACTCTCAATGCGCTCCTTGGCGGCTGTGGTCGCCTTCAGTTTACTATAGGCGTCTCCCAACTTGTCATAGGCATCTCCCAATTCGTCGTAGGCCTTCGACAGTTCTTTGGCGTGCTTATTACGGCGGTGCAGGATGAAGGACAGGGCACTGATCACAATCACTGCCAGCAGTCCTAGCATGAACATAAAGACGTGATGGACCTGTTCTGCGCTCTTCTGTGCCTCCAGTTCTGCCTTGGCCACACCTAACTGTACGGCATATTCGGAGGCCTGCGTCTGAATCTCTACGGAATTGATGGAGTCGCGCAGTTTATAATAGTGCTGATAGTCGTATAGGGCGGTCTCGTAGTCGCCTAAGGTCTCATAGACCAAACTCCTCCGCATGTATTTGTCTATCGGTGATTTGAAACTGTCGGTAACTATCAGGGCATCCTGATAGTGATCGTTTATCATGGCATGATCGAAGGCTATGGAGGGGCCGAAGTCGTCCTCATGGCCAAAGGCCGCCTTGGCTTTTTCACGCTCCGCATAGCAGTGGTTGAAGTCGTCGCGGTTTTGTTCTTTGTCCTTGAAGGTAGTAGTATAAGACATGCACATATAACTCCAGGCAGAGAGGCGGTGCTGTGCAATGAGATTGGGCTCGTCCAGTGCCTTCCGTGCACATTCGCGCACCTTCTCAGGTTTCTTCTGGTTGATGTAAATCTTTGCCAGACCCAGATAGGATGACGCCGCACTTTCGTCAGGATAATAGCGATGCAGGTATTGAATGGCATCCTCGAATGACTTGGTGGCCTGGTCATAGAGATGGAGGGTGGATAGCATCGATGCATTGATGGACATGGAGGCGTACATGCCGAAGTGCTCGTTGTGCTTTTGGGCATACTCCTTCATCTCCTTTGCCATTTCCAGTCCTCTGTCCCTGCTTACGGCCGAGAAACTATAGGTGGCCTGGTTGCCCCACGCCTTATAGAACGTACGCTCGTCGCCGGCGGTCAGGGCGGCCTTCTTCAGACGATCCGTGACATCGAGAAACTCCTTGGGGCTTTCGCGATGGGGATAGAGCCGATACATCTCTTGCGTCAAATACTTGATGTCATCCGATGACTCTTGGGCTCCTGCCGTCAGGCAGGGCAGGAGCATTATCAGAGAGAGCAGCCATTTCCTCATGCGTACATCACTTTACTTGACTTCCCAAATGTCGTTAGTCTCCAGCAACTCGGTGAAGTTGTGGTATTTCTTCTGGGCACTGACCTCGGCCAGTTGTGCGTGGACAGCCTCGTTGTAGGTGGGAGCCTCCACGTCGCGGATCACGCCGAGGGCGATGGGGAATCCGTCGCCGTTGCCCATCAGGGCGAGTTTCAGTTGTAGGGTGTTGTCTTCGCAGTGGGCATCGTGCACGAGGATATCATCCAGCGTGTAGCCGTCCTTGCCAATCTCCACCACCTTCAGGCCGAAGCCCTGCTGGACGAGTCCGAACTCATTGTTCTCGCCAAACACGAGTTTCTCACCATGGCGTACATAGATGGCATTCTTCTTACGGCCCTCGTTGTTATACACCGACTCATGGGTACCGTCGTTGAAGATCACACAGTTCTGCAGCACCTCCGTGACGCTGGCACCCTTATGCTCGTAGGCAGCCTTCAGCACCTCCACCGTTCCTTTGGCATCAGTGGCCACGCAACGGGCGAAGAAATGTCCGCGGGCACCGAAGCAGAGTTCGGCGGGACGGAACGGATCCTCCACCGTACCGTAGGGCGATGACTTGGAGACGAAGCCGCGGGGGGAGGTGGGGGAGTACTGACCCTTCGTCAGACCGTAGATGCGGTTGTTCAGCAGGATCATGTTCAGGTCGATGTTACGACGGTTGGCATGGATGAAGTGGTTACCGCCGATAGCCAGTCCGTCACCGTCGCCAGACACCTGCCAGACAGTAAGGTTGGGGTTAGCGACCTTCGCACCAGTGGCGATGGCGGCAGCACGGCCGTGTATGGTGTTCATGCCGTAGGTGGCCATGTAGTGGGGCAGACGGCTGGAACAGCCGATACCTGAGATGACGGCGGTATCCCAAGGGTTCACACCAATCTCAGCCATTGCTTTATGCAGTGAAGCCAGGAAGAAGTGGTCACCGCAACCCGGACACCAACGAGGCTGTCCTTTCTTAAAATCACTTGCACTGTAATTACTCATAACTCTTATTTTTTTACTACGAATTACGCGAATTATACGAATTATTTATTTGTGGTTAGGAAAACGTTCAAATTTTAGTGAATATTCTCCAAAATTAATTAGAATTGCCAGAGGGCATTCTGATACTTTTGCGTAATTGATTGCCTGAGAACGATGTATATCTTCAAGTTCCTTGACTGCTTTCAACTCTACGATTATCTTATCATAGCAAATGAAGTCAGGAATAAAGGTAGAAGACAAAGATATGCCATCATAAACAGCCTGTAATTGCACTTCCCTCTGATATGGTATTCCTTGATTCTTGAATTCAACCTCAAGTGCGTCCTGATAGACCTTTTCAGAAAACCCACAACCAAAATACCTGTGAACAGCCATTGCTGCCCCGATAATCTTATGTGATTCTTCTGGGAATGTCAGATTCGTCTTATGGTTCAACTCTGCCATTTGATAATTCGTTTAATTCGTAAAATTCGTAGTCGTTAATTATTTGTTTAAGATCTCTGTAAACGCATTGACGAGTTCTTCGACCACGAAGGGCTGGCCCTTGACCTGGTTGAACTGGTAGGGCACGAAGTTATCGACCTTCATGCGCAGGTAGGCGGCAAGTTGGCCCATGTTCTGCTCGGCCACCACCACCTTTTTATATTTAGAGAGCACGGCAGCCGTGTTCTTCGGCAGCGGGTTCAGGTACTTGAACTGTGCCTGTGCCACCTTGTAGCCCTTCGCACGGAGTTCGTCCATGGCAGAGTGCAGGTGGCCGTAGGTAGAGCCGAAGCCCACGATGAGCAGGTCGGCATCGTCGGTATCGCCGATCACTTCGAGGTCGGGCACCTGGATATTGGCGATCTTCTGCTGGCGCAGACGGGTCATCAGGTCGTGGTTCTCAGGATTGGTGGAGATGGCACCCGTCTCATTGTCCTTCTCCAGACCACCGAGGATATGGGTGAAGCCCTCGCGGCCAGGCACGGCCCAGTAGCGGGTGCCGTTCTCGGCACGCATGTAGGGTGTCCATTTGCCCTTCAGTTCCTCGGGGACGTAAGGCGGGTTGATGGCGTCGAGTTTAGCCATCTCAGGCAGTTTGAAGGCACCAGAGCCGTTGGCGATATAGGCATCGGTGAGCAGCACGACGGGTGTCATGTGCTCCAGGGCGATCTTACTGGCCTGATAGGCGGCGTCGAAGCAGTCGGCAGGACTCAGCGCTGCCATCACGGGCATGGGGCTCTCCCCGTTACGGCCGAAGAGCACCTGCAGCAGATCGGTCTGTTCCGACTTCGTGGGCAGACCCGTGGCAGGACCGCCGCGCTGTACGTCGAGCACCACCAGCGGCAACTCCATGATGACGGCCAGGTTCATGGCCTCGCTCTTCAGGCAGATGCCGGGGCCGGAGGTGGATGTGATTCCTAAGGCACCGGCGAACGAGGCACCTAAGGCCGAGGAGCAGCCAGCGATCTCGTCCTCGCACTGCACGGTGATCACACCGCAAGACTTGTGCTTCGACAGTTCGTGGAGCACGTCGGTGGCAGGGGTGATGGGGTAGGAACCGAGATACAGACGGTGTCCTGCTTTCTCGGCAGCGGCGATGAAACCGTAGGCCGTCGCCTTGTTACCGGTGATGTCCATATAGCGTCCGGGCACCTTCTCCTTGGTCTCGATGCGATAGACATTGACGGCTGAGGAGTGGGTGTTGTGTCCGTAGTCGTAGCCAGCCTGTACCACCTTGATGTTATTCTCGGCGATGGCGGGCTTCTTGGCGAACTTGTCCTTCAGGAAGTTGGCCACGAGGTTCAGGTCACGGTCGAAGAGCCAGCACACAAGGCCGAGGGCGAACATGTTACGGCACTTCAGCATGGCCTTGTTGTCCATGCCCGAGTCCTTCAGGCAGTCCTTTACCATCGTGGTGAGGGGGCACTGGATCACGCGGTCGGGGTCGATGCCCATCTCGCCGAGATAGTCCTCGGTCTTGAACTGTGCCTTCTCCAGATCCTTCGGACCAAACGAGTCCGTATCGATGATGATCGTGGCCTGAGGTTTGGCGTAGCGGTACTGAGTCTTCAGGGCGGCAGCGTTCATCGCCACCAGCACGTCGCACTTGTCGCCAGGGGTATAGACCTTACCGGCGCCGATGTGTACCTGGAAGCCGGAGACGCCGGTCAGCGAACCTTGCGGGGCGCGGATGTCTGCGGGATAGTCGGGGAATGTAGAGATGCCGTTACCAACGGTGGCACTGACCGTTGAGAAGATGTTCCCGGCCAACTGCATGCCGTCGCCGGAGTCACCCGAGAAGCGGACCACCACCTGATCCAGTTCTTTCACTTCTAATTTTTCAGCCATAATATATTTGTTTATTACTAACTTTCTCTTAAACGGCTGCAAAATTATGCAATTTTAGTGAATATACCAAAAGAAAACACTAAAACCTTGCATAATTCCTACAAAAAACAAATGAGGGCCTTCAGTCTGAAGTGCCCTCATCTGTTAAAATCAAGAGTTTAGATCTACTTAATCACGACCTTCTTTCCGTTGTGGATGTAGAGACCCTTCTTCGTAGGCTTGCTGATGCGCTGGCCGTTGAGGGTGTACCACTCGTCGGAGGCATTGTCCATTATCCATTGTCCATTATCCATTGAAACGATGCCAGTCGTTTCACCGTCGCCGTCGCCAATGCTGCCGAAGATAATCGGCATGGACTCAGTCTCCATTTCTACGAAGTCATAGGCGGTCTGGGCATCGTCGGCAGTCTCGCTGCGTGCGCCAGCACCAGCCAGCATGAAGGTCGGCAGTTCCAGATAACTCTTGTTGTTACCAATCGTAGCAGTGACTTTCACGCTCATGTAAGTACCACCCTTCAGATAGAAGTTCGTCAGGGTGCCATCGTCAGATGTCTCATTGATGATCAGGTCTCCGCCACTGATGTTGCCCACGATCATGTTCTCATAAGAAGCCTGGATGCCCGTCGAAGGTATCGTGTAGGTTTCACCGCCTGTGCCCTTCAGCATCAGGCCCTCACCTTTCTGCACCTTCTTCACGCGAGTCAGCCAGATGGTGTTCGTGCTCTTGTCAAAGCCTGTAGCCGTGAAGGCCTTCAGGTCGTCGCCCAGGTCTGTGAAGTCGAGATCGTATGGTGCTGCGAATGATGACTTGCCAGAGGCAGCGATCTTCACCTGCAGACCCTCGCCTGTGGTCTCAGCCTCGAACGTGGCGGGCAACTGCAGGTAGCACTTGTTGTTACCGATATTTGCGAAACCATTCACTTTCTTGAACAGTCCGCCGCTCATGTAGTAGTTCACGTACTGGCCGTCCTCGGAGGTCTCGCCGATGGACATGCTCTCACCAGTGGTATTGCCCACGAACATATTCTTATAATACGAGGTACCGCCCTCAGTCACAGGGACATGGTAGGTCTCGTTGGCCGTACCCTTGATCATGACGGGCACGCCAGCAGGCACGTCTTTCACACGGGTCATCCAGATGATCTCTTCGTTCTTGTCGAAGCCAGTGGCTATAAAGGCCTTGACATCCTCAAATCCGCTGAAGTCTAATGACTTGTCACCGCAATAGGTGGTCTTACCGTTCTTACCAATCGTGATAGGTTCAGTAGCGTTTGGTGCTACACCAGAGAATTTGACAACCAGTTTGGCATCCTTCTTGTCTGCCGTTGCCGTATAGACACCGTCCTTGATATCGTTTGTGATATCTACGCCATCGAGGGTAGCCGACTGCAGAGTTTCTGCTTCGGCAGGGATGATGTAGAAGCGCACCTTGCCATTCTTGGGGATATAGACAGACGAACCGTTGTTAGCGAAGGTCATATCCAGTTCTTCCTCTTCTTCTCCGGCACCACGTGTCTTGGCACGTGCTCGTGCGGCAACGTAGCGTTGTACACGAGCCATAGCCCTTGCATCCGATACGCCATCATCTTCCTCATCTACGCTTTCGAAGGCAATCTCACCGTTACCCTCAGTCTCCACGGCAATATCGTTACGCATCTGCACGAACTGTCCCCAGTATTCTGCTACCACATACGCCTTGTAGGACTCTGTAGGTATGGAGATGAGACACAAGTCTGTGTTGACACCAATCATGGAGTTCTTTTCAACGGTAGGTGGCGTGATGGCCTCCACGCTGAGGTTGCGCAGACCGCTACAGCCTCTCATGGCTTCAGCCCCCACCGTATTCAGATTGGCTGGCAGAGCCAGTGATTCAAGGCTCTTACAGTTCTTGAACACACCATCTGTGAGGATTTCCACCTTCGAGGGCACCTTGATGAATTCCACCTTAGTATTCTGGAAGGCATATTCCCCTATCGTGGTAAGATTGGGCGACATGCGCACGTACGACAGGTTAGTACATCCGTCAAAGGCAAAGGCGGATACTTCGGTGAAGTTCTTGGGGATACCGATGACATCAAGTTTAGAACATCCCTGGAACAGTCCCCGACTTACTGACGTGACATTGTCTTCGGGGAGGAACATATCTTCGATTTGCGTGTTTCTGAATGCACCACTACCGAGGTATGTGACGCTATTTGGCATATCGGCAACGCCATAAATCTGTGTCTCGGCGAATGCTTCATCACCAATCTTTGTCAATGCATCGGGGAGATTGATCTTCTGCTTAATGGGCAGGTTGTAGAAGGCACGACTGCCGATGCTCTGGAGTTTGCTTGGCAGATTGACCGATGTGTAGTCAGTGCCTTCGAATGCACCATCACCGATCGAAGTGACACCTGCTGGCAGGTCCAACTTGCCTGTGAGATAGGGGCAGCCCTGGAAGGCGTAATTACCGATGGTCTGGAGTTTAGTCGGTAGGGTAAGTTCCTGCAACTGGGTCTTACCTTGCATGGCACCCTCAGGAATCTCCGTGATGTCGCATTCGGAGAGGTCAAGACTGAGGAGTGACTTCATATTTGTCCGCATCTGATTGAAGTCATCTGCGTTGATGGCACCCTTGACTTTCAGGCTTACCACCTTGGAAGGCGTAACACCGCAATCAATAATCAAATCGTAGTCCAGGTCGCCCGCTTTGTTAACCGTCACCTCGACAACGGTTTCCATATTGGCGTATGACATATCCTTCCATGTTGCAGCCTTCTTGTAGGCTGTTTCAGCCGCAGCATCAGGAACAATCACGTTGATGGCACCCAGTCCCGGCCCATCTTCCTTAATCAGATTCGGGAATGCGTCACTGGCAATAGTGGGAGGAGTCGATGTGCCGATCTCTATCACCACCTGCGTTTCCTCACCCTCAACTTTGCTGCCAAAAGCATTCTTACCGATGCTCTTCACGTTTTTGCCTAACTTGATATACTCGAAGTCATTAGACTGGAAAAGATTAGCAGGAATGTCTGTGAACGGGTCAGGAAGTTCGATGGATTTCAGTTGACAAGATTGGAATGCGTTCTCGCCCATTGTAGTCAGAGATTTAGGGATTCTGACGGACGTGAGGCTCCAACATCCGCTGAATGCTTGCTTCCCAATACTGGTCACACCGTCAGGGATCGTGACAGAGGCAAGGGCACCACAGTATTGGAACGTTTCATCCTTGATTTCTGTAAGAGCATCCCCCAGAATAGCAGTTGTGAGTTTGTCGTTATACTCAAAAGCTTTGCTCCCGATAGTTGTCACAGTATTGGGAAGGGTAACGGAAGTTAAGGCACAGCCCCAGAAAGCCTCATCTCCGATGCTGGTCAAACCGCCTTCTTCGCCTTCTTCAACGTTTTCAAAATTGACCAAGGCAAGGTCGCGACAAGCACGGAAAGCGCTATTACCAATGGTCTTCACGCTGCCAGGAATAGTGATGGAAGTGAGGGGAACAACGGGGAGATACTTATCTCCAGAGTATTTCCAAATATCATCACCACTAAAAGCATAATTACCAATGCTTTCCAGTTTCTTTGGCAGTGTAATGGAAGACAGACTGGCGCAGTCGTAGAAGGCGTAGTCACCAATACTGGTGATGCTGACCTTCTTACCCATTTTAACGGAGGCAAGGTTACTACAGCCCTTGAAGGCTTCTTTGCCGATGCTTGTCATGCTATTAGGGATGGTGATGGACGTGAGGCCTACGCACCCCCTGAAGGTCGCTTCTCCTATGGTTGTTACACCATCAGGAATGATGTATTCTGATATTTCATACCCAACGCTGTCTTTAAGATGAATGGTGTAACGACTATATACCCATTCACCCTTCTCGTTGTCATAACCACTAATGGTGGGGTACTCAAATGCTTTGAGAATCTGGCTATTGCAGAACCCAGCATAGTCAGTTACAACAACATTCAATTCATTGATGCCATAGCAACCAGAGAAGGCAGAGTTTCCGATTGTTGTCACGCTACTGGGGATAGTAATGGATGCAAGACTGGTGCAATCATTAAAAGCATTGCCTCCGATCGCTGTTACACCCTCGGGAATGGTGATAGACGTAAGACCTTTACAACTCTTGAAGGCCCTATCTCCGATGGTTGTTACACCTTCAGGAACGATGTATTCTGTTATTTCTTTCCCAACGCTGTCTATAAGATGGATGGTATAATATTTTTGATTACTATTGTCGTCCCAAATGGGGTTATCAAATTTACCGAGAATTTGGTTATTGCAGAACGCAGCATAATCCAGTACAATAATATTCACATCATCCAACTTCATGCAACTATAGAAGGGATTACCATCGATTGCTGTCACACTACTGGGGATGGTGACCTTCGTCAGGGACTTACAGTTCTGGAAGAAGTTCCATCCTTCAATGGCCTTTACTGGGCAACCGTCGAGTTCGGTGGGAATGACAATTTCCGTCATCTCCGCGTCGGTAATTTCCGTCGCGGCATAATAGACGCTGTTGTCCTCTGCCTGTCTCAGCGCGTATTTGATTCCTTCCTCGGTCTTCTCACTTTCGGCGACAGTCTCGCCATCTTCAATAATCATGCCAAAATTATTCCACCCACTTAAGCTTTTATAGGTAGCGACTAAACCCTCGGGAACAACAAGTGTAGCGTTGTAGTCCCACCCGTTAAAGGCATCCACTTCCTTAGGCTCCATGATTTCAGATATAACCTTCGTTACGTTATAACAATTTCCGAAAGCATACTCTCCGATAGTTGTTACGCTGCTGGGGATGGTGATGGAGGTAAGGCCGCTACCATTGAAAGCCGACCGTTCAATGGTTGTCAACTGGTTACTTAATTGAACGTCGGCAAGTTTATTACAAGCGGCGAAAGCCTCTTCACCGATGGTTGTCACGCTATTGGGGATAATGATGGACGTAAGGCTGTAGCAATTATAGAAAACCCCACGTCCAATGGTTGTCAGTTGGTCACTTAATATAACGTCGGTAAGTTTACCACAACTTTGGAAAGCCCAATCACCAATGCTTGTGACATTATTGGAGATGGTGACCTTCGTCAGGGTCTTACAGTCATTGAAAACACTTCCTTGAATGGTTGTCACTGGGAAACCTTTGAGTTCGGCAGTGCCTCCGAGTTCGTCGGGAATAACTACCTCAGACTTCAGATTTTCGGAATATCCCGTCACCGTATAATATAAACTATTGTCGTCTGCCTGATTCAGCGTATATATTATTCCTTGCTCGTCGGTCAGCTCCCTGTCGCAAACAGTCTCGCCCTCTTCGAAAATGAGGCTGAAGTTCCATCCTTCCGTGCCCTTATAGTCAGCACGTTTGTCCTTGGGAACAACAAGTGCAGCGTTCTCGAGAACTCCATCAAAGGCGTTCACTTTAAAAGGTGTCTCTATTTCTGATGTGACCCGTGTTAGGCTACCACAATAAAGGAAAGCATTTTCTCCAATCTTTTCCACATTACCGGGGATAGTAATGGACTCAAGTTTGTTACAATTCCAGAAGGCATTTTCACCGATTTCTGTCACGCCATCGGGAATTTCGATAGACGTAAGAGCGAAACAATCGTGGAAAGCCCAGTCACTGATTTTTGTTACACTGCTGGGGATGGTGACGGATGCAAGGTTTTTGCAACCGTCAAAGGTGTTCTTTTCAATCGTTGTCAGTTGGTTACTTAATGTAACGGAGGTAAGATTGTTACAACCAGAAAAAACCCCTCCACCATTATTATAATCATCAAGATCACCGAGTTTCTTCACACTATTGGGGATGGTGATGGACGTCAGGCCCGTGCAATTTTGGAAAGCATATCTTTGTATTGTAGTTACACCATCGGGGATCGTAATGGACTCAAGGCTGGTACAATTTTGGAAGGCACTTTCACCGATGGTTGTCACACCTTCGGACATGGTGACGGATGCAAGACTGGTGCAACCAGAAAAAGTGCAGTACTTGATGGCTTTCACCTTACTGGGAATCGTAATGGACTCAAGGCTGGTGCAATTTTGGAAGACACTTCCCTCCCAGGATTCATCACCACCGATTTTTGTCACGGTACTGGGGATGGTAACGGACGCAAGGCTGGTGCAACCATAGAAGGCATTATAACCAATCGTTGTCACGCCTTCGGGAATGGTGATGGACGCAAGGCTGGTGCAATTGTAGAAAGCATTGTTTTCAATGGTTTTCAGTTTCTCACTTAATATAATTTCTGTAAGTTCACTACAGCCCTGGAAAGCACTGCTACCGATTGTCGTCACTTTATTTGGAATAGTGATGGATGTCAGGCTGGTGCAGCCAGAGAAAGCACTTCCACGGATCTCTGTCACTTTGTTAGGGATCGTAATGGATGTCAGGCTTTCGCAATTTTGGAAGGTGCTATACTCAATGGTTTCCAGTTTGTTACTTAATGTCACTTCGGAAAGGTTACTACATTTCTCGAAAACATTATTACTCATGTACTCCACACTGTTGGGGATGGTGACGGAGGTAAGGCTTTCACAACCCTTGAATACCTCCCAACTAATGTTTGTCACGCCATCTCCGATGGTAATGGACGCAAGGCTTTCACAACCATAGAAGGCTCTGTCTTCGATTGTCGTCACGCTATTGGGGATGGTGACGGACGTAAGGCCGGAACAATCCTTGAATGCCTGCGATTGTATGCCAATCACATTATAGGTCTTAGTATAAGTCACTGTAGCCGGAATGTCGATGTCACCTGTATATTCATTCATTTCATCTGAATATTTGGCCACATACACATCGCCTGGATTGTCATCCCAGGCTTCAGTCCAAACATAATACCGTAACCCATCCTTTTCAAAATAAGTCTGGGCTTGCGCTGAAACCATACAGGTTAGCAGGGCAAATAATGATAGTAGAATTTTTTTCATGTTGTTAATATTTAATTATTAGTAATTTACTGAAAAATGATTAATAGAAGACATAATTTCACATTTCGAACACAAAGTTACGAAATAATCCTGAATCCATCTGCAGATTTCATGATTATTTAATATTTTTTAATTGGTGTATATTTGACCATTATTCAGCCGTTTACGAGCACAGAGGAGCACAGCGGGGTCAGGCACCGTTGTGTCTTTCGCGCGCGATAGTAGGTTAAACCCGAAAACAAGTGTCCCATCTGTCCCATGTGTCCCTGTCGTTTTGCGGAAAAGGGACAGATGAGACAGGTGGGACACATAAAAAGTGAGTATGGCCACTATATATGTGCGCACGTATGTACGCGCACGCGAACCCATTCAATATCGTGGCTCCGTAGCGGAAAATAGTGGCACGATAGCAACAAACGGAGCCACTATAGGAAAGAATAGTGGCTCCGTAGGAGGAAATAGTGGCTCCATATTCTCAAACGGAGCCACTAATTGCCTTCATGGGTTAGTATTCAAACGAGGAGCCGCCGAGGAACTCGCGGAGGAGGGAGGTGGGCGGTATCTGCGTCTCAGGGATGGGTTTGATGTAGCGCAGGAACTTCAGCAGGCGGTAGGCCTCGGCATGCTCCGGGCAGTTCTCGGGCACCTGCTCCAGCAGCGGCTCCGCCTGACTCTTGATGACGGCGAGTTCGAAGAGCATGGCCGTGTTGAACATCGCATCGGCATTCTCCTGGAAGGGGAAGATCCACTTGTTCTCTCCCGCACGGACAGACGGCCAGCGGCGGATGGTCTCCTGGGCCGTCACGGCACGGTACTTATGGTCGCGGATGATACGGCGCAACAGACGGTTGTCGGTGGTGGGGATGTAGTTGTGGTTGTCGAGCAGAACGGTGGTCAGCGCGGAGGCATAGACGCGGAAGATCTGGTCATTGGGAATCTGTGAGGTCAGTTCGGGGTTCAGGGCGTGGATGCCCTCCACCACCAGAACCTCGTTCTCGCCGAGGCGCAGGCGCTTGCCGCTCTTCTGACTGGTGCCCGTGGGGAAGTCGTAGCGGGGCAGTTCCACCTCCTCCCCTTTGAAGAGGGCTGTCAGTTGCTCGTTGAACAATGGCAGGTTCAGGGCATGCAGGTTCTCGAAGTCGTAGTCGCCCTTCTCGTCGCGTGGTGTCTGGTCGCGGTTCACGAAATAGTCATCGAGTGAGATGCCTACGGGCATGATGCCGTTGACGGCAAGTTGCACTGAGAGGCGCTTGCAGGTCGTGGTCTTGCCAGAACTTGACGGTCCGGCGATGAGCACCAGTTTGATGCCCTTGCGCTGGGCGATCTCATCGGCGATCTTCGCGATCTTCTTCTCCTGAAGGGCCTCGCTGACCTGAATGAGCATCGACGAGTAGCCTTTGGTGATCACCTCGTTCAGGTCGCCGATGGTGCGCAGTCCGAGGATTCCCTGCCACTGGTGGTGCTCCTTGAAGATGCTGAACATCTTGTCCTGGTGGGTCATCTCGCCCAGTTCGTCAGGATGCTCGCGGGAGGGCAGTCGCAGGAGCAGACCGTCGTAGTACTTCTCCAGTCCGAAGAGGTAGAGTTGTGAGGTGTTCGTCAGCAGCGACCCATAGTAGTAATCCACATAACCGTCGATGTCGTAATAGGTCGTATAGAGCAGACCGGTACTCTTCATCAGTTTCACCTTCGATTTGTTGTGCAGGTTCTCAAACATGTCAATGGCTTCCTGGGTGGTGGTCTCGTGACGGTGGATGGGCAGGGCTGCGTCGATGATCTCCTGCATGCGGCGGCGGATGGCTCCGGCATCGTCGAGCGTAACGGGGCGCCCGATACTGAGGTTTACATAGTAACCATTACTGACGGGAATGTCGATGGCCACCTTACATGGTTTGTAGAGGTCATGGGCGGCCTTGCAGAGCACGAAGAAGAGGCTGCGGGTATAGGCACGTGAGCCGCTGGCCGAGGTGATGTCGAGGAACTCGATCTCCTTCTGTTTGTAGATGCGGAAGTGCATGCCCTCTACCTTGTTATTCACATGGGCGGAGATGGGACCGTGTTTCATCTCAAGCCCTGTCTGCTGATACACATCCTCGAGAGTGCAGCCGAGCGGCACCTCGATGTTGCTATCCGTATTGCGGCAATGAATCTTGACTGTCTGTTCCATAGGTCTTGTCGTTTTAGGTGAATTTTGCGACAAAGTTACAAAAAAATATGAATTATGGATTATGAATTGTGATTTTTTTGTAATTTTGTAGCCGAAATAATTATCAAAACGATTCCTTTATGCTGGTTTTATTCAAACTTCTTGGTTCGCTCGCCCTTCTCATGTTCGGTATGAAGTCGATGAGTGAGGCATTACAGAAGATGGCAGGTCCCCAGTTGCGTCATGTCCTCGGTGCCATGACCACCAACCGCTTTACGGGTATGTTGACAGGTATGCTGGTGACGGCATCCGTCCAGTCGTCAACGGCAACGACGGTGATGACCGTATCATTCGTCAATGCGGGCTTGCTCACGTTGGCACAGGCCATCTCCGTCATCATGGGTGCCAATATCGGAACGACGCTGACGGCGTGGATCATGTCGGCTGGTATGTCGTTCGACATCAGCATCGTCTCGTATGTCGGCTTCTTCCTGGGCATCATCCTCATCTACATGAAGAAGCATCGCTACATCGGTGACTTCCTCTTCGGACTGGGTCTCTTGCTGCTGGGCCTGACCACGCTGCGAGTGACTGGTGCCGAGATGGACTTGGGGCACAACGAGACCGTCCTTGGCTTCTTTGCTTCCTTCGATCCCGACTCGTTCCTGACCACGCTTATCTTCCTGTTCCTGGGCGGCATACTCACGTTCTGCGTGCAGTCGTCGGCAGCGGTGATGGCCATCACGATGATCCTCTGCTCCAGCGGTGCACTTCCCATCTATCAGGGTATCGCCCTGGTGATGGGTGAGAACATCGGTACTACCGTCACTTCCAACCTGGCAGCGATGTCGGCCAATACCCAGGCCCGGCGCGCCGCCCTGGCCCACATGTTCTTCAACGTGTTCGGCGTCATCTGGATCCTGTTCGTGTTCCGCCCGTTCATCGATATGGTGTGTGGCTGGGTGGGCTACGACGTGACGATGACCAAGGAGCATGCCGATGCAGCCGCCTTCCTGGCCAATGCCTCGAAACTGACCTTCGTGCTCGCTGCCTTCCACACCACCTTCAACGTGGCCAACACCATGATACTCATCTGGTTTATTCCTCAGATTGAGCGCTTCGTGTGCTGGGTGATCAAGCCCAAGAAGGTCGATGAGGAAGAGGATTTCCGCTTGCATTTCATTACGGCCGGCTTCATGAAAACCCCGGAACTCTCGGTGCTGGAGGCCCAGAAGGAGATCCAGTCGTTCTCCGACCGTATGCAGCGCATGTTCGCTATGGTTCGCGAACTGCTCACACTGTCCAGTAGTAATGCTAATAAGAAAGGCAGTCAGGCTGGCGACTTCAATAAACTCTTCACGCGCATCGAGAAGTATGAGGGTATCTCCGACAACATGGAGTTGGAGATTGCCAAATACCTGGATTCCGTCAGCGATGCCCACTTGTCAGACGAGACCAAGGCCAAGATCCGTGCCATGCTGCGCGAGATCTCCGAATTGGAGTCGATCGGCGATGCCTGCTACAATATGGCCCGCACCATCTCCCGTAAGTATAACGGCAAGGAGGATCATTTCGTGGAGAAGCAGTACGACCACCTGCACCAGATGATGGAACTCACCGACCAGTCGCTCTCGCAGATGAACCGGCTGATGGGCGGCCGCAAGGAGTCGTTCGACGTGAACCGTTCGTTCAACATCGAGCATGAGATCAACAACTACCGCAACCAGTTGAAGCAGCAAAATATCGTGGATATCAACAACCACGAATATACCTATGCCGTGGGTACCATCTACATGGACCTGATCAACGAGTGCGAGAAACTCGGCGACTATGTCGTGAATGTTGTCGAGGCCCGCATGGGCATCCGCTAAGTAAAAAAATGAGGAAACGTTTGGTCTCCTCATTTTTTTGCATTACCTTTGCAGCCGAATTATCAAGGGGTGCCCACGGTTGTGGGCTGAGATGATACCCTCTCACCTGATCCGGACAATGCCGGCGTAGGGATGGATAGTAGGCTCAATCAACACCATGTTCCCCTTTATATTATTTATTAATTAAAGGTACAACGAAGTATGAAAAGATTTGTTTTAGGAGTAGCGGCACTGGTGGGTGCAACGAATGCGAATGCACAGACAGACCCCGACTCGCTATTGAGTGTGGAACTGCAGGGTGTACAGGTGACATCAACCCGTGCCTCGAAGAAGACGCCTGTGGCTTACACGAACATGAACCAGGAACAGTTGAAGGCAGTGAACTTTGGGCAGGACGTGCCCTACCTGCTGTCGCTGACCCCGTCCGTGACGATGACGTCTGATGCCGGTAACGGCATCGGCTACACCTCTTTAAGAGTGCGTGGCACTGATCCCTCACGCATCAACATCACGGCTAACGGTATTCCCCTGAACGATGCCGAATCGCATCAGGTGTTCTGGGTGAACATGGGCGACTTCGCCAGCAGTGTGCAGTCGATGCAGATCCAGCGCGGCGTGGGTACATCGACCAACGGTGCCGGTGCCTTTGGTGCCACCCTGAACATGCAGACGGAGAACGTCGGCATAGAGCCTTACTTCGGCATCGACCTCTCCGGCGGCTCCTACTATTCACATAAGGAGACGCTCCGCTTCGGCACTGGTCTCATCAAAGGACACTGGGGTATCCAGGGACGACTCTCGAACATCGGTTCAAAGGGATATCTCGACAGGGCATCCACTAAGTTGAACTCGTATTTCATCCAGGGTGGCTACTTTGGCGACAACACCGTGGTGAAATTCATCACCTGGAACGGAGAGGAGCAGACCTACCATGCCTGGAACTATACGTCGAAGTACGAGCAGAGTCTCTACGGGCGCACCTATAACTCATGTGGTGAGTATTACGACGAGCAGGGGAACGTGCATTACTACGACGGTCAGACCGACAACTATCACCAGCAGAACTATCAGTTGCTGTGGAACCAGCGCCTCACCCGCGAACTGAACCTGAACGTGGCTGCCCATTACACCAAGGGAGAGGGCTACTATGAGGAGTATAAGACGGACCGCAAGTTGACGGAGTATATGCCCATCTATCTTCCTGCATCTGACATCGATCCTGAGACATTGAGGAGCGACCTGATCCGACAGATGAAGATGGACAACAACTTCTATGCCGTGGTGGCCTCGCTGGTGTACAATAACCGTGAGAATATCGAGGCGACCTTCGGTGGCGGCTGGAACAAGTATGACGGTGACCAGTTCGGTCTGGTGACGTGGGTGAAAAACCCGCCTGTGGGTGTGGAACTGAAGCCGGACTTTGAATATTATCGCAGCAATGGCAAGAAGACCGACTGGAACGTGTATGGCAAGGTGAACTACGACTTCTTCCCGGGTTTTAATGGCTTTGTCGATCTGCAGTACCGTCATATAGGCTACAAGACGCAGCATCCTGGTGCCTGGTATGGAGCCAACGCTGACGGCAAGTATATTATCGACGACACGTTTAACTTCTTCAATCCGAAGTTTGGTCTGAACTATGACTTCGCCCGCCATCACAAACTCTATGCCTCTTACGCCATCGCCCACAAGGAGCCGACGCGCAACGATTACAGGGACAATATGGGCATCGAGCAGAAGGCTGAACGGCTGAACGACCTCGAGGCCGGCTATAAGTTCCAGAGCGAGAAGTTCTCCGCAGGAGCCAACGTCTATTGGATGTCGTACAAGGACCAGTTCGTACTGACGGGCGAATTGAACTTTATCGGCGAGCCCATTTCCAGAAACGTCGGTTCCAGTTATCGTCTCGGCGTAGAGTTGGAGGCAGCCTGGAAACCCGTCGATTGGTTCCGCTGGGATGCCAATGCCACTTTCTCCAAGAACCGTGCCCAGGACTGGGAGGTGACGCTCATGGACGGATCGGCGGAGAATCTCGGTGACACACCGCTGTCGTTCTCGCCCGACTTCATTTTCAACAACATCCTGACCTTCGACTACCAAGGCCTGAAGGCCAGCATCCAGAGCCAGTATGTGGGCGACCAGTACTTGACGAACACGGGCTTCAAGAGTTATCAGACGCTTGATGACAACGGTCGTCAGACGGACGTCAGTATGATGCTTGACGGACATTTCAATACTAACATCGACCTGAGTTATACCTTCGGCTTGAGGCCACTCGGCATCAGGGATATGACCCTCGGTGTGACGCTCTATAATATCTTCTCGGCGAAGTTCGACAATAACGGTTGGGCTGCCCCTGCCTTTGACAAGCAGGATGGTAAGGTGGTGGCGACGGGATGGGGTTCTTCCGATCAGTATGAGGCTGGTTTTGCCCCCTCGGCACCGTTCAACGTGATGGCCCATCTGTCGATGAATTTCTAAGCGTATGGAGTTCCTGACAGTCCATTGGCTCGACATCCTGACCACGGTACTCGGCCTGATCTATATCTGGCTCGAGTATCGCGCGTCGATCGCGCTCTGGATCGTTGGCATCATCATGCCCGCCCTCGATATATGGCTTTACTGGCAGCATGGGCTCTATGGTGACTCCGGCATGGCCTGCTACTATACCGCCGCTGCCATCTATGGCTATATCGCGTGGAAGTGGGGAGCGGGTGAGAAAAAAGAACTCCCGATTACCCACATGCCCCTTCGGAAGTACCTGCCCACGGTGGTGTTTTTCCTCGTAGCCTGGGCTGTTACCTATTATGTGCTGATCACCTGGACGAACTCCACCGTGCCCGTGCTCGATGCCTTTACCAATGCCCTGTCGTTTGTCGGGCTCTGGGCCTTGGCGCGCAAGTATATCGAGCAGTGGTTCTTCTGGATTGTGGTCGATGCTGTCTGCTGTGTGCTCTATGTGCAGAAAGGCATCCCCTTCAAGGCCGGTTTGTATGGTCTCTATGTCGTTATTGCAGTTGCCGGCTATTTCAAGTGGAATAAGATGAGAAAGGTTACGAAACATGAGAAAGCAGTCCTTTGATGTTGTCATTCTGGCCAATGGCGTTTTTCCGACTCACCGGGTTCCACTCTCTGTCCTCAACCAAGCGCGGCAGATCATTGCCTGCGACGGAGCCGCCGTCTCCATCCCCGACGCCAATCCGATCATCATCGGTGACGGAGATTCTGTGCCTGATGAACTGAAATCCCGGCTCATCCGCATCGACGAACAGGAGGACAACGACTTGACCAAGGCCACTCGCTACGGTCTGCAGCGGGGGTGGCATCAGATAGCCTATCTGGGGTGTACAGGCAGGCGCGAAGACCACACGATAGGCAACATATCGCTTTTGATGCGCTACTATCGGGACTGGGGCATCGATGCCACCATGTTCACCGACGACGGGTATTTCACCCCGGCAAAGGGCTGTCGCACCTTTGATTCCATGCCGGGTCAACAGGTCAGTATCTTCAATTTCGGCTCTATGCATATACGTTCAGAAGGGCTGAAGTGGCAGGCGTATGCTTATCAGGAATGGTGGCAGGGAACGCTTAACGAGTCTGCAGGCCACACCTTCTCAATCGATGCCGATGGCTATTACATGGTTTATCGCACCTACGATCCGAAGGGTGTTATCTAAAAAGAGGGACTCCTTGCTATCACAGCAATGAGTCCCCACGCAAACTTCAAACAACCAAAAAAAGAATTGTCTGAATGTCTATGATTGAAAGCCTATTCTGTTATCTGATGAACAGCAACTCACGATACTTCGGCAGTGGCCAGAGGGCGTCATCGACGATGAGTTCCAGTTTGTCAATCTCATAGCGGATGGTGTCGAGTTTCGGCTCCACCTTGTCGTGGTAGGCGATGGCCTTCTCGTGCTCGTCTGTAATCTTGTTGGCGAGTTTACGGGCATAGACGAGTTCCTCCACACCCTTCTCGATGGCAGACGTGCGCTCGGCAATCTCCTCGATGATCTTGATGTTACGGGCAGAGAGTTTCTCGGCCTTATCGACGGGGAAGATGGCGGACATGTTCTCCACGTTCTTCAGCAACTGACTCTGGTAGTTGGTGGCCACGGGGATGATGTGGTTCATCGAGAGGTCACCCAATACGCGGGCCTCAATCTGGATCTTCTTCGTGTAGGTCTCCCACTTCACCTCGTTGCGGGCCTCCAGTTCCTTCTTCGTCATCACACCCAGACTCTCGAACATGTCAATGCTCTCCTTGTCGAGGTAGCGCTCGAAGATCTTCGGACAACTCTTCTCCACGTCGAGACCGCGCTTCTCAGCCT
>JAFRMM010000049.1 GCA_017430675.1 Prevotella sp. | reverse complement strand
TGCCAAGGATACGGTTCCAGGGGTTTACTGATATCCAGGTGGTGACGGGCGATGAACTGATTGATACGCTCTCGTCGAGTTACTACCATGCGGGGATGGACGAGACGATCGTCATCACGCGCAGTAACAAACGGGCGAACATCTATAACCAGGGTATCCGTAACATGGTGCTCGACCGGGATGAAGAACTCTGCCGCGGGGATCTTCTGATGATCGTGAAGAATAATTATTTCTGGACGGAGGGGTCGAAGGAAATTCCGTTCCTTGCCAATGGCGATAGGGCGGTGGTGCAGCGCGTCAGACATGTGCATGAACTCTACGGTTTCCGTTTCGCCGAGGTGACGATGACGCTGCCCGACTACGATGACTACGAACTCACGGCGACCGTCTGTCTGGATACACTGACCACCGAGGCACCAGCCCTGACACGTGAGCAACAGGAGCAGTTGTATCAGGCGGTGATGGAGGATTATGCGGACATCACTCAGAAGACGGAACGCATCAAAAAACTGAAGAGCGACCGTTATTACAATGCCCTTCAGGTGAAGTTCTCCTATGCCGTGACCTGTCATAAGGCCCAGGGCGGTCAGTGGGCTCATGTGTATCTCGATCAGGGGTATATGACGGATGATATGCTCACGCCCGACTATATCCACTGGCTCTATACCGCCTTCACCCGTGCCACCGAGAAACTCTATCTCGTGAACTGGCCATCGACACAGAAACAATGAATCCCGACGATTGCCGGGATTCATTTGTCTTTTTAATAAGTCACCTTCGGTTCAAGTTCCTTAGCCTGGTCAATCATCTTCTGAATCTCGCTCACGGCAGGCACACGGTTGCAGATGTTCTTAGCGGCGTTGGTCTCCTCCAGTTTCGGCTGCAGGTTCTCTGCCACGCGATGACGGAACTCCTTCACGGTGTCAACACCAGCGGCCTCGAGCAACTCGGCGAACTGAGGTCCTACACCGTTGATGCGGAACAGGTCGGCATGGTTGGTCCACTTCAGGATGAGTTTCTCGCTGATGCCAGTCTCCTCTGCCAGGGCCTTACGTCCCTTCGGGGCAGCACACTTCTCGAGCAGTTCACTTACTTTGTTAATACCAGCGGCAATGAGTTTCTGTGCGTAAACATCGCCAACACCTTCAATGTCAATAATCTTGTAATCCATAATCTAAAAGTTTTTAGTGATCGATAAATGGTTATGATGGTGCAAATTTACAAAAAAATAAGTAACCAGCGTATAATTTCAAGGATTTTTTTTACTTTTGCAGAAAAATAGTGCCAGATGATGATTGTTATTTATATCATAATAGGTATTGCGGTGGGTGCCGTGGTGGCTTACTTCGTGATGGACAAGCGGATGGATGCGGTGAACATCGCTTCCGGGAAGAAGGATATTGAACTCTCGATGAAGGGGGAGCAACTGAATATCGCCACGAGTCGGGTGAACCATCTGGAAGCAGAGAACAGGGAACTTCATGCCAAGGCGGAGAGCCAGGGTAGGGAGTTGGAACTGGTGCGCCAACAGATGGACGAGGAACTGAAACGCAACGAGGAGCGGTTTAAGAACATGGCCCAGCAGTTGATGGAGAGTAGTGCCCAGAAACTGAAGGCACAGAACACAGAGGCGATGACAGGTATTACGCAACCGTTGCGGGAGGCCATCGACAAGATGCAGAAAGCCATCTCGGAGAACCAGAAGGAGAGTGCTGCCCATTCGGCTTCTTTCCGTGAACAGATCCAGCAGATGATGCAACAGACGCAGCAGTTGGGTGAGCGTGCCGAGAGTCTGACCAACGTGTTGCGGCGCGACAATAAGGTGAGCGGTAACATGGGAGAGATCATCCTTGGTGACCTGCTCGCCAGTCAGGGCTTGACGGAGGGTATCCACTACGAGGTGCAGGCCCGTCTGCGCGATGAGTTAGGTCGTCCGTTGAAGAATGATGAGACGGGGCGTGAGATGCAGCCCGACGTGATCCTGCACTATCCGCAGGGACAGGATGCGATTGTGGATTCGAAAGTGTCGCTCGTGGCGTATGAGAAGTATGTGAATGCCGAGACACCCGAGGAGAAGGAACGTTATCTGCAAGAGCATATCAAGAGTGTGCGCAGTCATGTGAACGAGCTGGCGCGCAAGGACTACTCGAAATATATCAAGAACGGTCGTGAGACGGTGGACTTTGTCATTATGTTCGTACCCTTTGAGTCGTCGTTGCAGTTGGCACTGGCGAATGACCCCACGCTATGGCGTGAGGCGTTCGAGAAGAAGGTGTTCGTGACGGGTGAGCAGAACCTGTTGGGTATCCTTCACATGATCCATATCGCGTGGGTACAGAACCAGCAGGCGGAGAACCAGGAGAAGGTGTTCGGCTTGGCCGAGCAGTTGCTCGATCGCTTGGGTGACTTCGTGAAGCGGTATAACGAACTCGGTGAGAAACTGCACAAGACGGTGGAGGCTTACGACAGCGCCAACAATAAACTCATCACGGGGCGTCAGAGTGTGGCGCAGAAAGGCCGTGAACTCGTAGATCTCGGTGCCAAGGAAAACCCCAATCGCAAAATCCCCATGCCAGAAGTTGGATTAGAGTAATCTTTGGCAACGGACTACAGGACTTATAGGACTTTTTTCTGAAATTCTAGAAGGTCGTTTTATTCCTGTTGTCCGTTGCTAAAAGCACAAATAGTATAAATGTATTTCTGACGTTCGACAGTGGTATATTTGTATTTCTGCGTATCTATAACTGTCTTCATGTCGTTGCTGATACCAGTACCAATCAGTTTTGTGGTAGCCTCTTTCATTGTCCAGAGACGGATAAACGCTGCAGATGGATTGGCAGCAATCTTGATTTGCTGTAGTTCATTCTCATTCATGGTGTATTCTGCTAAGCCGTCCTTGTATTCTCTAATCGCTTCCACATCGACACCGATAGGTTGGTCATTCACCACACAGATGGCTGCCTCCTTACAATGACTTAGGTTAAAGAAAATCTCTGGGTGTCCCACGATTGAGGGTTTACCGTGCTCATTATATTCGAAGATGGGATTCCCCGTGATACCATATTCTTGCTGCAATCCTTCCTTTAGTAACTGATATGCCAGCACACAAAGCCGCTGCCCCTGTTCGTGCTTGAACTTGAGCGCCTGTTCCCTTCGCTGCGCCGAAATCTCTTTCAACGCAGCCTCAAGATCAAACTTCCATATATCCTCGCTTAATAATACTCGCATATTTTTTTGCAACGGATTAAAGGACTTTATCTTTTAGATAAACTCTTGCTAAGAACTATTTAACTAAGTTGCCGAGGATGTCGCGGGTGAGTTCCTTGGTGATGGAGCGCGTGGCGGCACTGGTGGCATTCTTGACGACACGACCGGTGGCGGAGGTCTTCGACTTGGTCTTCTTACCCGTCACCTTGTCACTGACATACGTACCAAGGATGGCGGCGAGGGTGGAGGTGATGGCGGTCAGGATGGCCTTGCCGACCTTACCCAAGAGACCAGGCTTCTTCTTCTCTGCCTTAGCCTCAGGCTGTGGGATCTCTATCTCAGCCTGTTGCTGTTCCTGCTCTGCCAACTGACGGTCAGCCTCTGCCATCAGCACCTCGAAGGCACTCTCACGGTCAATGGGTGTATCGTATTTGCCATAGATACGACTCTGTTTGATGAT
>JAFRMM010000004.1 GCA_017430675.1 Prevotella sp. | reverse complement strand
GTAGGTGCCTTGCTGATGATTGATATGGCTCACCCCGCAGGTCTGATTGCTGCTGGTCTGCTGGAGAACCCCGTCAAATATGCCCACATTGTGACCTCTACCACCCACAAGACCCTGCGTGGTCCCCGTGGCGGTATCATCCTGATGGGCAAGGACTTTGACAATCCTTGGGGCTACACCACCCCGAAGGGTGTTGTGAAGAAGATGTCACAACTGCTCAACTCTGCCGTCTTCCCAGGACAGCAGGGCGGTCCGCTGGAGCACGTGATTGCTGCCAAGGCCGTAGCCTTCGGCGAGGCTCTGCAGCCTGAGTTCAAGGAGTGGGCCAAGCAGGTGCAGAAGAATGCCAAGGTTCTCGCAGAAGAACTGATCAAGCGTGGCTTCACCATCGTGAGCGGTGGTACAGACAACCACTCCATGCTCGTCGATCTGCGTTCGAAGTATCCGGATCTGACTGGTAAGGTGGCAGAAAATGCCCTTGTCGCTGCTGATATCACCGTGAACAAGAACATGGTGCCGTTCGATAGCCGCAGCGCTTTCCAGACCTCAGGTATCCGCTTGGGAACGCCAGCCATCACTACCCGTGGTGCGAAGGAAGACCTGATGGTTCAGATTGCCGCGTGGATCGAGGAAGTGCTGAATGATCCTGAGAACGAGCAGGTCATCACCAATGTCCGCGCTCGCGTCAATGAAAAGATGAAGGATTATCCCCTATTCGCTTATTAAAAATAATCTGTAATTAGAAGAGGGCAGCCCTACTGGGGCTGCCCTCTTCATTTGAACTGTAACTATTTTCTCCTGCCTCGCCTTGCAGCATTCTTTCGAGTTGTTGCAAAAGGATTATCAGAGTACTTGCACTGATAAGTGAAACTCTCCCTGTCCTTGTCGATACTATAGTAGTAATCGAAAACGATGGTATAAGTATGTAAGTTTTCCTTATACTTTCCGGGAATGGTCTCTTTACTGATTACCATTGTGCTATCTTCGGTATAGGTTGTATCTACTTTAACAATATCCGCTGTTTTTTCTGCAGGAATATCTAACTTGAACAACATGCCCTCGCCCGCTGCCAAAATCTCATCGTGAGGCAAGGCTGTCATTTTCGTACTGTCACAATAGGGTGTTACCATATTCACAACCAAGTCATAATCACTATTGTTAGTGATCGTGCAGTCCAAATGGGTCAATACACTGATACCATCGTAGGGGGTAAAGGTTGGCTGCCACTCACTTACTATCAATTCATTCAGATCTTCAGGATTCTCTACAGTCACAGTTACTTGATCCGTATGAAGTCCGTCAGCGGAGGTTACAGTGATCATGGTAGAGCCACCAGATATTCCAAACACATTACCTTTCTTATCCACCTCAGCCACGCGTTCATCCTGTGACTTCCACACAACGCCCTCTTCGGTGGCATTATAAAGAGTCAGATTCTGCGAGCCTCCCCTCATCATCTGAATGCTTTCCTCTATGATAAAGAGATCCTTGGTTTGAATAATATCTACTTCACATTCTTCAAGTTTATCGAAAGATTTATTTTGGATACTCACTGTTGAGGTACGCATTGGCTCCTTGTCTGTAAAGGGGGCAATAGTAATTTTCTGGCAGACTGTGCTATCGTCAATCACCTCATAGCCACCCTTTTTCTTAATCCAATCATCTTCATAATCTGTATAGAAGTCGAACGATACATTGGTGATAATATAGATACTGACCTCACCACCATGCTCGTCAAATGTAAAAGAGTTCTCCTTAACTCTCAGGAATGCTTTAAATTCTTGTTGAATCAACACGAGAGTCTGAGCACCAGAACTCTCATCCTTAATGCTAATCTGTGCACTTCTTGCTTTCTCCGTAGTATTCTTGGCTACTTCCAGAATAACCTGTGATTTCACAAGTCCTCTCGTACCATTACTGCCAGGAACGGTTATCCAGTCAACGTCAGCAGGAATCTGAACAGAATAGTTGACATTGCTCTCCACATTAATGACAACTTGTCCACCACTGGACTTAACCTCATATTCATTAGACTCGTCATCCAGTCTGACAACATCATTCTGCTTCTGGGTCACATTGATAGAACGGGAAGACACGCCGTCAATAGCATCCGACAGTGTAATGACAGCCTTACGGTCATCAAATGTATTGTTTTCCTTGACAGAGATAGTTATCGTCGATGCCTTAACATCAATTGTCGCCTTACACCATTCTTGATCAGAACTGACTCTATAATACGACAAATCCTCATCACGCAATGTCATGACGCTTGTTAGGCTACCGCCACTTTCCTCGTCTGACTCAAAAGTAATATCCTTTTGAATAAGCAATTCATGAATACGCGTAGAGTACTCATCACCACCACACGAACCGACACTTATACACATCATAAGCATCAGCATACCTATACCTAATAATTTAATAGTTTTCATCGTTGACATTTTCTTCATATTAACTAATTTCTCCTTCATTTCTTGATAGTATTTTAGCGTATAGTCGCTTTGCCAGAGTCATCAGCAGGGGGGTATTCACAACTATAGGTGAAAGTCGCCTTACTATAAGTGTATTCCCAAATGAGAACATAGGTATGCGTGTTCTCCTTCGCCTTTCCTGATAATTCATCAGTTTCTACTGCGATATCTGTTTCAAACAACTTATCTGCACCAATCGCCAGAGTCTCATCAAAAGCCACCGTGGTAAGCACATTCCCATCACAATAGAATGTTGCCTTGTTCAGTTTCAGGTCAAAAGTACTGTTATTGGTGATCTTACAAGCGAGATGGGTAAGCACGTTCACACCATCTTGCGGCGTGAATGATGCCATCCATTCATTTGCAATCCGATCCTTCAAATCAGATGGCTTCTCCACTGATGCAACCACATAATCGGAATGCTGACCGTCTGAAGAGGTCACCGTTATAAGAGCAGCACCAGCACCAATGCCAGTCACTTTACCTCCACCATCAACAGTAGCAACGCTCTCATCACTTGAACTCCATTTGACTTTATCCTCCTCTTCATTATAAAGGGTCAACGGATCTGAACTGCTGCCACTCAGCAGTTTAATACTCGTTTCCTGAATATAGAGTTTTTTTGTCTGTGTTATAGCAACCGCCTTAGATAATGAGAAACTGGCATTCTCAACGGTCACGGTTGAGGCTCGACTCGGTTGTTTAGCAGTCAACTGAGATACACTTATCGTATGACTGAACGTGTTTTCACTAATCGTATCACATTGATCTGATTTCATAATCCATGTATCACTGGGAACAGTGCTGACAACATATTCAACATTGGCTTTAACGATGATATTGAAAACGCCACCACGTTCGTCTATCGTGTAATCTGTTGTCAATACATTCATATACGCATCAAACATTTGCTCTATCTTCACCGGGATCTTGGCACTAGTAGCATTTGCCTGAACAATACATACTTCAGCACTTCGCGAATTCTTAGTCATGTTCTTGGCCACATCCAACGCAATGGAAGACTTCTGAAGTCCTCTCGTACCATTTTCGCCAGCCAAGGTGATCCAATCAACACTGTCTGGAATCTGAACAGAATAACTGACATTGCTCTCCAAACTGATAACCACCTGGCCGCCTTCCGTGGCAACTTGATAGGTATCTGAAGAATCAGATAATCTGACAACATCATTCTGAAGTTGCGTCACGGCAAAAGAACGGGTAGAAGCACCATCCAACGTATCCACAAGGGTAACAATGGCTTTACGCTCATCAAACGTATTGTTTTTCGTGGCGGAGACGGTCATCGTCGCTGCTTTTGTATCGAAAACCACCGTACACCAGGAAGAATCTGGATTTGCCTTGTAGTTTGACAAGTCCTCACCTCGGAACTTCATCACACAACTCAGCGATCCACCGTTTAATGAATCGGCATCTAATGTCACATTATCAATAATCAATTCATGAATACGGGACACGTAATCATCCTTGCTGCATGAACTGAGCCAACTGCACAGTACAAGAAGCATGCATATTCTGAAACTATTCCTTATTATCGACATTTACTCTATTATTCGGCTGCAAAGATACAAACTTTTTGGATAATAGATACTCATAAGCCCATAATTTCGTTTTTTTTTGCCCTATTTCATGTTTGTTTTGAAATGATCAATGACCTGACGGAACAAATGGTTACGGGTGTTGCCACCAGAAATACCATGGTTACGGTTGGTATAAACCAACTGTCGGAAGTCCTTATCTGCCTGCACCAGTGCCTCCACATATTCGGCAGTGTTCTGATAATGCACATTGTCATCAGCCAATCCATGACAGATCAGAAGAGCACCATGAAGTTGGGAAGCCCGGTATATCGGATTCACCTCGTCATATCCTTTCTGGTTTTCCTTCGGCGTCCGCATATAGCGTTCCGTGTAGATTGTATCATAATAGCGCCAACAGGTGGGAGGGGCTATCGCCACACCTGCACAGAAAACAGGTCTTCCCTCAGACATGGACATCAGAGTATTCCAGCCGCCATACGACCACCCCCAAATACCGATCCGGTCTTTATCAACGAATGTCTGCTGACCAAGCCAAAGCGCTGTTTCCACCTGGTCACGGGCCTCCAACTCGCCCAGACGAAGATAGGTACACTTTTCAAAGTCAGCCCCACGGCCACCAGTTCCGCGGTTATCCACACACACGCAGACATAACCCTGCTGAGCCAGATATTGCTCCAAGATGGCACCGTTGCCACTCATACCAATGCCCCACTGATTCAGCACCTGCTGACTTCCTGGTCCCCCGTACTGATACATAATCACCGGGTATTTCTTCGAAGGACTGAAATCAGAGGGTTTCACCATCCAGCCATTCAACTGTACCCCCTCAGATGTCGTAAAAGAGAAGAATTCCTTCTTTCCAAGATCATAGGCTGCAAGTTTCTGAGTCAAGGTCTGGTTATCGATGAGCGTCAGCAGTTCCTTGCCATTGTTCTGGCAGAGGGAATATTGCGCAGGATGATCCGCATCACTCCAGATATTGATAAAGTATTTGAAGTTCTTGCTGAAGATGGCATTATTGACACCAGCCCTACGAGAGAGTATCTCCGTCTTTCCATTGGCATGGACCACCATTACCTGCTGATCCATTGGCCCATTGGGATTAGCCGCGAAATAGGTATCACCCGTCTGTTCATCGTAACCATAGACGGCATTCACCACATATTTGTCATTGACAATCTGACGAAGCATTTGGCCATTTAGATTATAGAGATAGAGATGGTTATAACCGTCACGCTCACTGGGCAAGAGAATATGCTTGTCGGTTATCTTCACGTTAGAGAGGACATCCTCCTTGATATATTTATCTACCTTATCCTCAATAGCCAACTGACATACCGTAGAGAGCGGATTGGCCATATAGATACGGAGCACATCCTGATGACGGTTCATCGTAAAGATCGCTATCTTCGTAGGATCGCTGGTGGACTTGATACGAGGGATATAACCGTCGGCATCTAGGGGCAGATCCATCTTACGCGTCTGATGCGACTGGATATCATAACTTAAAACGCTCGCCTTAGAATTAACCTGGCCAGGAACAGGATACTTATAGGTATATTCACCAGGGTACTCGGCGAACTCGTCGCGCTCTGGAGCCATGCCCTTGAACAACTGCATGGAATACTGCTTCACACTACTCTCATCGTAACGTATCCAAATAATCTGTCTAGAGTCAGCAGAGAATACCATCGACGTATTGGTCGAGAACTCTTCCTCATATACCCAGTCTGGGATGCCATTGATGACCTCATTGAATTTTCCATCCTTGGTTATCTGACTCTCGGCATTGTCATAAAGCAGTTTCACTAAATAGATATTGTTTTCACGCACGAAGGCAACCAGATTGCCATCTGGCGAAAATAATGGTGTCTGTTGTGGACCACCATCGCTCAGTGGCACCAGTTTGTTGTTACGAATGTCATATAAATAATAGACAGCAGTGAAAGAGTGTCGATAGATGGGCTTTGTTTGGGTCTGAATCAGCATCCGCTTACCGTCTGGACTGATGATATAGCCATCAATATTGCCTATCTGCTCCCCTCTTGCAGTCGTTGCATCAAAGAGCACACCGACCTCTTTGCCTGTACGAAAGGAGTAGGTTATCACACGTTTTCCATCATCGCTGATCTGACTATACGTTTCCCCGTCAGCCATTGGCCTGACTGCACGCATCGCTTCCGAACGGAATGCACCATGGGTAATATCCTCGAGACGCAGTTTTTCACCTCCTGTTAAAGAAGAAAAGGTCAATAACACCAGTGCGGAAAGAACCAATAATCTTATTTTCATCATGTCTGGCTATTCTAAAAAACGATTTTACTTTTCATGAAAAACAGAATAGTTATCATTGCCTAACAATTCATCAACGGTCGTATTCTGATGTCTCCTCATATAGCGATCGGTCATTTTGACATATAATGTACGGAACAATTCTTCACCCATCGCCCGGTTCACCACCCATTGGATCCTACCGATATGAATGTCACGCTCCAACTGTGACAAGGGTCTGTCCATTGGCATTGGGTAAAGACCCAGCAGATAAAAGCACACGCAGTCCGGAACGATATACTTGCGCGTCATCATCTGAAGTTGTTCTGCTGTATAGCCATATTCTGGACGCTGATACAATGGATAGTCAGATCCCAGGTATTTATCAAGGCAGATACCTATCGTATTGTTACCAACGATAATACTCTGATCCAGAGAGCCAATCTGAGCATATACTGTAGGTCTTTCCATATGGGGAATTATCTCGTGGAGATAATAAAAGGCATCTGTCAGTTTAATGTTGATATCATCCATATTGGCATATTGCTGCTCTGCTTCGCCTATCAGGGTCTGTAGCGTCGAATCCTGATAGAAATGAAGGAACTTACTGCTTATTTCCTGGTCATCCACCTTCCCAATACGCAGCACGTCCTCAATAAGCGTACGTGTCTGCATCGGATAGACGGTATTCATCTGCTGCAACGCTGAAAAATCGCCTGTCGTCAGATAAAGGCTCTGAATACGGTCATAGCGTTCTACGGCAATCGCCCCGTCCTCCTCGTCGGGGGACTTGAACTGCCATTCACAACTGATGCAACCAAGTAATATGGCCAATAAAAGACAATAAACCTTTCGCACAGACAATCTCTGAAATTGTTATACTTTTGTTAAAAGCAGGTGCAAATATACTAAAAATTATTTTTTAAACCAAATTTTAACCTAAAAAGTTTAAAAAATAGTGTAGAAATCTGCACATTCTGGCTTTTTTGTGTAAAAATCGTAAAGAAAATCAGGCGATGTCTAATTGACTAAATGTCTTACGGCCTTTCACATAATACTGCCAAAGAAGGGAAAACATTCCACGCTCGGGTATCCTTCTACCCATACACGAAGTCTGTATCTCACGGCGATCTTCCTCAAAGTTCCTACGCCAACGCTTGAAGGCTCGCCTAGCACGATAGACCGCCTTGAAGTCGCCAATATTCCGTTTCAGAATCAGCATTTCCCATGCTGCCAGATAGTCCAGCCACCAGCGCCACTGCATCACCGACTTTAATTCTTCGTCAGGCAGACACTTGTAGAGCATAGTCAGATTATTACGGAAGTTCAGGAACGTCTTCATCGGATTTGACTTTGGCAGCGTCCCCCCCCCACATGATAGACATAACTCTCAGGAATACATACAATCTTACGGTCTCGGATACGGAGTCTCCAACACAAGTCGATCTCTTCGTTATGAGCGAAAAAGCGTCCATCGAATCCCCTCACATTCCAATAATCCTCTGAACGGATCATCAATGCTGCGCCCGAGGCCCATAGGATCTCTATTGGATAGTCATATTGCCCATTGTCACGCTCCACAGTGTCAAAGATACGTCCTCGACAGAAGGGATAGCCAAACCTGTCAAGAAAGCCCCCACTCGCACCCGCATATTCAAATAGATCCCTGTCAAAGACGGAAAGTAACTTTGGCTGGCAAGCCGCCACCTCGGGATGTACATCCAGATACTCCACCATTGGAGTCAGCCAATGGTGTGTCACCTCGATGTCTGAATTCAATAGCAGATAGAATTCCGCCTCAATCTGTGCAAGGGCTTTATTGTAGCCCTCGGCAAAACCCCAATTTCTTTCCAACTCTATCACCTTCACCTCGGGGAAGTGCTCATGCAGCATTGCGAGCGAATCATCCGTCGAACCATTGTCTGCAACATAGACCGTCGCTTCGTCCCTTGAGTATTGCAAGACTGTAGGCAGGTATTTGCAGAGCATCTCTCCTCCGTTCCAGTTCAGAATGACAATCGCCACTTTCTCCATACGCGCGTACCTTAATATATTATAAAGTGTAATCTACATTTTCTCAATTGAACATCTCAGTGACTGTCTGTCGTGTGTCAGTTCACCAAGTCTCACCTTAATAAGTTGATTATCCATTTGGGGATCGGCCTCTTGCGGTGACAATTCAACACGGATATAGTTGCGAGTAAAACCGTGCATCGCCTTTCCACGAGGTGCCTTCTCAAACAGCACCTCTGCCTCCTGTCCAATATGACGGACATAGAAATCTGTTGTTTTCCTATCCGACAGTTCCAACAACCGTTTCGAGCGTAGTTTCTTATCCTTGTCGCTCACCACATAGGGAATACGCAATGCCGATGTACCAGGACGTTCAGAATATGGGAACACATGTAACTGTGTTATGTCGAGTCCATTGAGAAACTCATACGTCTCTTCAAAACACTCAGGCGTTTCTCCGCGGCAGCCTACCATCACATCCACACCGATGAATGCATCAGGCATCAGTTCCTTAATCTTATAGATCTTTTCTGCAAACAGATGTGCATCATAATGGCGGCGCATCAGTTTCAGCACCATATCGCTGCCACTCTGCAACGGGATATGGAAATGGGGCATAAACGTCCGACTTTCAGCACAAAACGCAATCAACTCATCTGACAGCAGGTCTGGCTCCAACGAACTTATCCGATAGCGGCGGATACCATTCACTCCGTCCAATGCCTTCACCAAATCAATAAACTTCTCCCCTGTCGTCTTGCCGAAATCACCGATATTCACACCAGTCAGAACAATCTCCTTGCCGCCCTCCCGTGCAGCCTTCTCCGCCTGAGTTACTAGAGAGACTATGCTCGGATTCCTGGAGAAACCTCGGGCATATGGTATCGTACAATAGGTACAGAAATAATCACACCCGTCTTGCACTTTCAGAAAGTAGCGCGTGCGGTTCCCCCGTGAACAACTCGGTGCAAATGAACGGATGTCCTTCGTCTTCACAGTATGATATTTTCCTACCGACATCCCTGCCCATGCCTCGGAGAGATACTGAATCAGGTTTGCCTTTTCATTTGAACCCAATACAAGATCCACACCCTCAATCCTACTGACGGTTTCTGCTTCCAGTTGTGCATAGCAACCGGTCACAACTACAAAGGCGTCAGGATGCTGGCGAACCAATCTGTGGATAGCCTGACGACACTTGTGGTCAGCCACTTCTGTCACGGAACAGGTATTAATGAGACAGATATCAGCCTGTTCCCCCCTCTGTGCTGTCCGCACGCCCATCTCCTGAAGCATCTTTCCAAAGGTTGATGTCTCAGAAAAATTCAGTTTACAGCCAAGCGTAAAATATGCTGCTGTCTTTCCCTGGAAGGCAGAGGTATCTATCATATATAAATAATGCTTCTGTTTGCGGGCACAAAGGTAGCATTTTTTTTCTGATTTTCACTATTTTTTTGCATTTTTCCGTTAAGTGTCAAAATTGCACCATTTTTAACATTTCATAATTTATTGATTATCAATACCTTATCAAAAAGTTACAAAAAAAGGCAAAAAAAAAACGAAAAAAATGATACGTTGTATTAAAAATATGAGTAACTTTGCAGCGTTTTAATAAACAAATGATTGTTTTACAGATTTAAAAAGCATTAGAAAATGAAGAAATTAGTATTTATGTTCGTAGCAGTTGCTGCTATCTCTTTTGCATCTTGTGGAAATAAGGCTCAGCAGGCTCCTGTTGACACCGATTCTATCGCAGAGGTTGTTGATAGCGTTATTGACAGCGTTGCTGTTGATTCAGTTGCTGCTGATTCAGTTGTTGCTGAGTAATCAACGAACAATTGAGAGAAATGGGAGACCGTTGGACGAGAGTCCAGCGGTCTCTGTTCTTTTCTATGCCAACAACACTAACTCCCCTGTTCACAATAAAAATCCCGAGGACTGATACCCTCGGGACGCTGTTGTAATAATAAATAATGATGCCTTACAGCAGTGATTAATTATTAATATTAATTGTTTTGATTTAAAAGATTCTGGTGGTTATGCTTCTGCAGGAACCTCAGCCTCAGCGGGAGCCTCGAGAGCCTCGAGTACTTCAGCCTCGTCAGCGGCCTCTGCGGCAGCAGCCTCGTCAGCAGCAGCCTTCTTGGCATCAG
>JAFRMM010000048.1 GCA_017430675.1 Prevotella sp. | reverse complement strand
TATCTTACTTCTCCTTATAAAAATATGCTCGATGTACCCAAATCACACAACCCACGAGAATCAGAGCCATAGCGGGCATCGTCATCATACCGTTGTTCACATAGCCGAAGTCGTAGCAGGCATCAGGAATAATCTGGAAACCCAGCAGGCTGCCGCGACCCAGGAACTCACGAACGGCACCCACGATGACGAGGATCATGGCGTAGCCTAAGCCATTACCTACACCATCGAGGAACGAGGGCCACGGCTTGTTCTGCATGGCAAACGCCTCGAGGCGGCCCATCAGGATACAATTGGTGATGATCAGACCGACATACACACTCAACTGAACACTGACGTCATAGGCGAAAGCCTTCAGTATCTGAGAGACGATCGTTACAAGAGCAGCCACAACCACCAACTGCACCACGATACGGATGCGGTTGGGAATGGTATTGCGGATAATCGAGATAATCGTGTTCGAGAAGGCTGTGATCACAGTTACAGCCAGTCCCATCACGATGGCAGGCTTCAACTGACTAGTGACAGCCAGAGCCGAACAGATACCCAACACCTGTCCGAGGATGGGATGGTCAACGTTCAACGGGTTAGTAAAAACCTCCTTATTTTGTTTACTGAATAATGCCATAGTCTATTCCTCCTCTGCTTTAGGTTCAACGACTGTAGAGTCAGCAGGCTCGGGGGTACACATCATCTTAACAAAGAGTTCGATGGCATTCTTTCCAGCATCCTTCATACCAGTCTGTATCATATCATTCACACCATTAGAAGTCAGGGTGGCTCCTGTCACACAATCGACCTGCGTGGCGGGATCCTCCACCTTCTTAACTACAGAAAGTGCCACCTCATGGGTGTCAGAGCCATCGACGAAAACTTTCTTGCCGATGAACTTCTCCTGCCAGGCCTGAGAGTCCTTGATCTCTGCACCAAGACCTGCTGTCTCACTCTCATGGTTAAAGTAAGCGCCATAGACGGTAGGTGTCTCATCGCCGTGGATGGAGATGTAGCCACTGATACCGCCCCAAAGTCCCATACCTTTCAGAGAGACTACAAGGACGTCTTCACCATTGATGTCGCAAAGATAGTACTTCTGACCATCTTTTTCTCCCTCTTCCTTCACTACCTCGGCATACTTAGCCTCGGCCTCAGAACCGTCAAGGTCGCGAATGTTGAGTGAATAGAGGATCTGCTTCTTCACGTCGAGGGCCACGTTAGCGTCCTGCATGGGCTTTAGTGCCTGATAGACAAAAGCCAGCAGGAAGGCCACGATGACCACGAGTATCGCACTATAAACAATAATGTACGAATTGCTGTTTGTATTCAGTTTCATTTGGTACCTCCTCTCTTCAAACGTTTCGAAATATTACGCTCCACAATGAAGTGGTCGATCGTAGGCGCAAACATATTACCAAAGAAGATGGCGAGCATCATACCCTCTGGATAGCCGGCATTCATCACACGGATGATGATGGCCATCGCACCGATGAGGAAGCCATAGATATACTGACCACACTGAGTGCGGCACGAGGTGACAGGATCGGTAGCCATGAACACGGCACCGAAGGCGAAGCCGCCCATGATAAAGTGGTGCCACCAAACCATCGACTGCCCCGTCTGCTCGAAGATGATAGCCATCAATGCACCACCTACGAATACACTCAGCATCGTGCGCCATGAGGCAATACCAGACCACAGCAGGATGATAGCACCGATGGCGATGGCATAAACGGATGTCTCACCGATAGAACCGGGAATGAAACCACAAATCATATCGCAGATAGATGCGTCGGGAGCAATACCCTGCCCTATCTGTCCGAGCGGTGTAGCAGCCGTAAATCCGTCTGGCAACGTGTTACCGAGTCCGAAAATAGAGTCTTGAGCCACCCATACCTGATCGCCCGTCATCTTTGCAGGATAGGCAAAGAACAAGAACATTCGGGCTGCAATGGCGGGATTGAAGATATTCATACCCGTGCCACCGAAGATTTCCTTACAGAAAATCACCGAGAAGGCACAAGCCAGAGCCAGCATCCACAGCGGACAACCGATAGGAATGATCAGCGGGATGATGATACCCGAGACAAGGTAACCCTCCTGGATCTCCTCGCCCTTCCACTGTGCCCAGGCAAACTCAATGCCCAAACCAACGATGTAACTAACAAGAATCTTAGGCAATACGGCTAAGAAGCCATAGAAGAATATCTCACAGAAACTTGCGTTTGCCAGTGTGCCAGCAGCGAGATAGTTCTGATAGCCAATATTATACATACCAAACAGCATAGCAGGCATCAAGGCGATGACCACCATACTCATAATGCGCTTCGAGTCAATGGCGTCGTGAATATTAACGCCTGTCTTTGCCGTGTCGTTAGGCACGTAAAGGAAGGTCTCAAAGCCGTCGAATATCGAACGGAAAGCATGCAGTTTGCCACCTTCCTCGAAGTTCGGCTTTACCTTATTGAGATAATTTCGTAATGCTTTCATATTCGTTATGCGTTTTCTTTACGTAAAATGTTCAGACCTTCACGCACAATGCGCTGCAATTCCAACTTCGAGGAATCCACGAACTCTGCTAAAGCAAAGTCCTCAGGACTAACCTCATAAATACCCAAAGCCTCCTGACGGTCGATATCGCCAGCAATGATGGCCTTGATGAGATACTCACCATAGATATCCATCGGCAGCACCTTGTCGTACTCACCGCTCATGATCATGTGGCGCTCGCCACCCTTCACACGGGCATCGAGGGCATAACTCTTCTTGCCACAGAGCCAGGAGAAATAACTGCGGTTGACGGAGAACTGCTTGAAACGAGGCAGGATCCAACCCAGCATCTCATCAGCATCGTTACCTTCAGGAATCACGGTAATCTCGCTGGTGTGAGCACCAAGATAGCCATCCTTCGTGGTAGGACGGCCCGTCAGTACGTTACCATTGATGATACGTACGCTCTTAGTGGCGTCGTAACTGTTGGAAAGCAGTGTGGACAGTTCCTCACCTACCAGCATATCCACGTAGGCAGGACTCTTAATCTCACTGCCACAGAGGGCGACAGTACGCGTGAGATTCACCTTACCTGTACTGAACAGACGACCGATGAAGAGCACGACTGTCGGATCACCAATGGTCCACACCACCTCACCCTTGTTGACGGGGTTGATATGGTTCACTTGAACACCCACATTACCAGCAGGACACTTGCCGTCGAAGATGTTGACCTCAACATCCTTCAAACCTTCGAGTTTGGACCCTACGCCCACACCCAGATAGGTCTTGGCGATCTTCGAGAGGGCCGAGAGACCCGTCTGGAAATCAGACTCCTGCCCCTGCACCTCGTACTCGAAGTCAGCAGCCAACGGTTTGTCCCTAAGGGCAGAAACGAAAATCGCCTTAGGCTGAGTACCAGGATTAGTGGATACCGCATAAGGCAACTGGTTGATGTAACCAAAGATTCCTGCTTCCAACAGGGCGTTAATCACTTGCTCGCCAGACAGCGTGCTGACATCCTTCTTGCCGAAGTCCTTAAACTCCTGCTGGGCATCAGCATCGACCTTTACGCAGAGCACCTTTCTCCGTTCCCCCCGCACCACGGCACTCACCGTACCGCTCACTGGCGAGGCAAACTTCACTTCCGGATACTGCTTGTTGACAAACAGCGCATCCCCGGCCTTGACCTTGTCACCCTCCTTGACCACGACCTTGGGAGTGACTCCTTCGAAATCATCAGGCACCAACGCGTATTTGCCATTCGATTTCAGTTGGATCTTCTTCTCCTCGGCCTTGCCCTGAAGGTTAATGTCCAAGCCTTTGCGTAACTTAATTACATTTGCCATTTATATAAATGTTTGAGAATAGTTTCATGAGAGCGAGGGCAAAATTACTAAAAAAAGGGCAGATAAAGAACAAAAATATAAAAAAAATGTCGAAATCCCGATAAAATATTGTATTTTTGCCACGTGAAGATACTCAAAAGGATTATCAGCGTTGTCATCTGGACTGTGATAGCCCTGAATCTGTTATCCGCGGGCATACTTCGTCTGCCAGGCGTGCAGCAGTTCGTCGGAGAAAAGGTCGCTGCCATGCTGGAAGACCAACTGGGCACCAAGGTCGCTGTGGGACAGATAGATATCGGGCTTCTGAACCGGATCATCATTGACAATGTACTCATATACGATCAACAACAGAAGGAGATGCTGCGCGTATCCCGTCTGTCTGTCAAGATCGACTATATGCCGTTAGTGGAAGGCAAGATACACATCTCGTCGGCACAGTTGTTTGGCGCTCATGCACGTCTCTATCGCAAGAACGATCAGACGAACCCTAATTTCCAGTTCGTGATAGACTCATTGGCCTCGAAAGACACGACCAACCAGACACCGCTCGACCTGCGCATCAACACCTTCATCATCCGAAACTCCAGTGTCAGTTATGACAGATATGACTTACCCCAGACTGACGAGCAGTTCAACCTCGCCCATTTGAGGGTTAGTGATGTTAGTGGTCACATCAATCTCAGGGTTCTAACTGAAGATTCATTGAACATCAACGTAAAACGTATAGGCTTTAAGGAGAGGGCCGGACTGGATATGAAACGTCTCTCCTTCCGTCTGACAGCAGGGAGACAGCATGCCATGCTGGAGAATTTCTCTATTGAGATGCCTAGTTCCAACCTACGGATCGACACGCTGACTGCCAATTATAAATTAGACGAGAAAGGACTTGTACCAGGTTCTCTGGCATTCTTTGGAAAGATTGATGATACAAACATAACCCCCTCTGATTTAAGAAGTTTAGAACCGTCACTGAAGAATTTCCAAAGGCCAATTTCCTTAACGACTCAGATAAATGGTACGGACCAGCAGATTCATGCTCCTGAACTACGCGTCGCCACTTCTGAAAAAGATATAGACATCAATGTTAATGGCTGGATTGAGCACTGGAATAGGCGACCTGCATGGCACCTGCAGATGAACCAGATCGCCCTTTCTGAAACAAGCATTGACTTCCTCGGCAAATTTTTTCGTCTGCCTCAGGAATTGACGCGTATCGGTAGCATCCAGATGAGTGGTTCCTTCGACAGAGACCAACGGGGTGACACTTCCCTGAAGAGTCTCATACACTCCGGGACTGGAGATGTGGATGTGGAAATGACGATGAATCCAGATCAGCAGTTCAAAGGTACGATCCAGACCCAAGGCATTAACCTGAAGCAGATCCTTGCCAATAACAAATTAGGACAACTGACCACCCGCCTGAATCTTGAAGGCCAGTGGCCAAAGCATCAAAAGCCTACCATTAATGTGGACGGTGTGATTGAACGATTCGAGTATAACGACTATCCTTTTGGCAATATCACTATCAGAGGCCATTACGCACAAGAAGCAATATCTGGATTATTCACCATCGATGACCAGAATCTGTCTGCCCGACTTGACGGCGAAGTGGCAGAAGATGTATTTGAAGATCATGCCCAAAAGGCCAAGCGGATCAAAGTGAAAGGCACGATCAGCCACTTCGCTCCTGCTGCAGCCAAACTCACAGAGCAGTTCGGTACTGCTGAACTGTCTGGCAACATCGATGCCGACTTCATGGCGCATAACCTGAACGATGCCCAGGGGAACGTTCGTATCAGTGACTTTGTCCTCACAGGAACAGAACAGCACAAGCCCTACTATCTCGACAACCTCATTCTTTCCTCCGGCTATCAGGAAGGTATCCATTTTGTCTCGCTGAAGAGTGACTTTGCTGACGCAGAACTGAAAGGTCATTTCGACTATGGCACACTGACACAGAGTTTCGTCAATCTCATGGGTTCCAAACTCCCCACCCTACCAGGACTCCCACCCATTGACAAGCGTAACGACAACAATTTCAGTCTCCGGCTCCTGATGAGCAAGACAGACTGGCTGAAACGTTTCTTCGATATCGACCTGACACTGGGACAGCCACTCTCGCTGACAGCCACCATCAACGACTATACCTCACAGACGACCATCGATGGCGACCTGCCATCATTCGCCTATAACGGATCGTGGTATTCCAACGGATTCATCCGCATCACTTCTCCATCCGACACCCTTAAATGTGATCTGGGTATCCAGAAGATCATGGATGATGGAAAGCGCATGACCATCGGAATACAGGCAAAAGCCTCAAATAACAAGATCAACACATCGCTCAACTGGGATGATCACAGCACAGAAAAACACATGAGCGGACAATTGAACAGTATCGTACAACTCTACCGTAACCTGCAAAACAAGCCAGAAGCCCATGTGCGCGTCCAACCCTCACATATTATCCTGAACAATGGAACTTGGGATGTGGAGCCCTCGGACATTCTCTATTGCGAAAACTATCTGCTGGTAGATCATTTTGACATCCATCGCGGACAAGAACACATTGTCATAGATGGTGTAGCCTCCCGCAATACCACAGACACCCTTACTGTCGATCTCAACAAGGTGGAGGTAGATTATATCCTTGACCTGGTAGATTTCCATTCTGTCGAATTCAGCGGAAAAGCCACAGGACAGGCAAAGGCATCCTCTCTTTTCAGTCATTTTGCTGCTCATGCAGACCTGCGTGTGGAAGACTTCAAGTTTGAGGAGGGTCGTATGGGTGTGCTCGACGCCCATGCCTTATGGAATCAGGAGAAGGAACAGATAGACATTCATGCCATTGCCAATGACGGTCCTGATGTCAAGACACTGATCGACGGGTATGTATCACCCGTTCACAATACCATCGACCTTGCAATACATGCCGACAGCACCTATATCGACTTCATGCACAACTTTACCAAGAGTTTCCTCAGCGATGTCACAGGCCATGCCAATGGCGATGTCCGTGTTGCTGGTACCCTCGACAATATCAACCTCACTGGCAAACTTCTCGTAGATGGCGAAGCCACTGTCATTCCCCTGAACACCACCTATCGTCTGGAGCGCGATACCGTCGTCATGATCCCAGATGATATTTTGCTCAACAGTATCCCCATCTATGACCGTGAGGGTAATCAGGCATTCCTCTCTGGAGGTATCCATCATCAGCACTTGACCAATCTCAGTTTCGATCTTGCAGTCAATACAGAGAAACTGCTGGGCTACGACTTCAAGGACTTTGGCGATAACATCTTCTATGGCACTGTCTATGCCGCTGGTAATGTGACTATTCATGGACAGGGTAACGATGTGATTATCGACTGCAACGTCACACCTCTGAAGAATACGGTCTTTGTCTATAACGCCTCAAGCCCTGACGCTATCTCCAGTCAGGAGTTTATCGAGTGGCTCACCCCTGCCAGTACGACTAGTTCGGCTAGCACGGCAAGTTATACTAGTATGGCTAGTAGTTCTAACAATAGCCCGTCCAGGGCTACGGATACCAATATCTACATCAATTTCCTCATTAACGCGACTCCAGATGCGACAATACGACTGCTGATGGATGCCAATGCTAATGACTATGTCACCCTGAATGGTGATGGCACCATCCGTGCCACCTTCTATAATAAGGGTGCCTTTAATATGTTTGGCACCTACACCGTCGATCAAGGTACCTACGACGTCACTTTCCAGAATATCATCAAGAAAAACTTCACCTTCAACCGTGGCGGCACTATCACATTCGGAGGAGACCCCTATCAGGCAGCCCTGAATCTGCAGGCTTCCTATCCCGTTAGTGCCGTCAGTCTCTCCGACCTGAACATCGGCAACTCCTTTTCCAGCAACACCATCCGCGTGAACTGTCTGATGAATATCAGTGGAATGCCTGCTTCGCCCCAGGTTGATTTCGACTTGGAGATGCCTACAGTCAATACTGATGAGCAGCAGATGGTTCGATCTGTTATCAACGGACAGCAGGAGATGAACCAGCAGGTCATCTACCTCCTTGCCGTCGGACGGTTCTACACTCAGGGTGCCAACAACAGTAATACCCAACAGGGCGATCCCACCTCACTGGCCATGCAAAGTATCCTCTCCGGCACACTCTCCATGCAGATTAACAGTCTGCTCAACACATTCGTCAAGAACGAGAACTGGAACTTCGGAGCCAACATCTCTACAGGAAACGAAGGTTGGCACAATGCTGAGTATGAAGGTATCGTGAACGGACGTCTGCTGAACAACCGTCTGCTCTTCAACGGGCAATTTGGCTACCGTGACAATGCCACCCGTGCCAATCCCTCATTCATCGGAGACTTCGACCTGCAATACCTGCTCTTTCCTAATGGCAACCTGGCCCTGAAGGTGTATAACCAAACCAACGACCGCTACTTCACGAAGTCAAGTCTGAACACGCAAGGTATCGGCATCATTGTCAAGAAGGATTTCAATGGTCTGCGCGATCTCTTCTCGTCGAAGAAGAAAAAGAAGAGATCATCGGCTTCCAATGTAAAGGAACACCATGCCAAGTAGTACGAGCGCCAAATCGAAGGCCTTTGCCTTCAGGTTTTTCTCGTGGAAGAACATCGCTCCGAACATAAAACTGACGATCACACTTCCCCTGCGGATCATCGACACGATGGAGATCATCGCGTCAGGCAGACTCAGCGAATAGAAATACATGAAGTCGGCCGTGGAAAGAAAGAGGCTCACGCCCAAGATCGACCACGACCAGTGGAATGGTGTCGTCTGCTGATGCTTGGGCCACCACAGCAACCATAGCATCACGCCCATCATCCCGCATTGGTAGATATTGTACCACGACTGCACCATCATACGGTCGAGTCCCACGCCCCCGTTCTCCACTGGTGCCATCAGGTACTTGTCATAGAGACCGCTGATGGCTCCCAGCACAGCAGCCCCTACGATCATATAGATCCAGTGGTCGTGCTTGAAGTCGATGCCCTCCTTCTTGCCACTGCGACTGAGCATCAGGAACGAGGCCACTGCCAACAGCACACCTATCCACTGCCATGTATTAAGCCGTTCGCCAAAGACCAGCAGGGCTCCCACGAGCACCATCACAGGCCGCGTGGCATTGATGGGTCCCACGATTGTCAGGGGCAGGTGTTTCATGCCGAAATAGCCGAGTATCCAACTGGAGAGCACGATGAGGGATTTCAACAGGATATACTTATGCATGTCCCAGCCACCGCTGGCCGCATGGAAGATGGTGCCGTCGAGCACATCCGTCGTGCCACTCAATATGATAAACGGCAGGAAGATCAGACTGGAGAAGAGCGTGTTCAGGAAGAGCACGGGGATCACGGCATTCGCCTTCAGCGCCTGTTTCTTCAGCGAATCATAGCAGCCCAGCAGCGCTGCCGACAGAAAAGCCAGTATCAGCCACATGGTCTTAATATTTGATATCTTCGAGGAAAAGTGCGTTGCCAGGCATGCTCTCACCCGCCTCCGTGCGCTGTTTCCCTTCTATCACCTGACGGAACCCATCTATCGTCAGTCGTCCACGCCCCACATCTATCAAGGTACCCACGACAGCACGTACCATATTCCTCAGGAAACGGTTGGCCGTGATCTCGAAATACCAACTCTCAGGCGAGGTCTGCACCCATTGCGCCTCCATCACCTCGCAGAGTGTCGTCTTCACGTCAGCCCCACTCTTGCAGAAGGCACCAAAATCCTCATACGTCATCAGCACCTTCGCTGCCTCGTTCATCTTGTCGAAGTCCAGCGGATAGTGCAGTTCACAGGAATAGGCCCTGCGGAACGGATCTTTCACCGTATGTATATAATAATGGTACGTGCGCGTGGTAGCCGAGAAGCGGGCATGCATCTCTCCGCTCACCTGTTCCACCTTCTGCACGGCAATATCGTAGGGCAGCAGTTTGTTCAGTTTATAGGCCAGTTGTGGGCCGTTGATGCCGTCTTCGGCCTCAAACCTCGCTGCCGTATCGAAATGGGCCACCATCATCCTGGCATGCACGCCCGCATCCGTCCTGCCTGCACCCGTCACGCTGATTTCCTCTCTGAGCAGTGTCGAGAGCGCGCCCTGCAGCCGTTCCTGCACAGACTCGCCGTTGGGCTGAATCTGCCAGCCGTGATAGCGCGTGCCGTCATAACTGAGCGTAATGAAATACCGCTGTTGATCACCTTGTTTCATATCCTACTAATAATCATATCCATCACCTTCCAGATAACTCTCATCACCTCCCAGGGGATCTTCAAACTGGCCAGAAACGACATCGTCACCTTCATCTTTACCTACTGATTCCTTGCCAGACAGGATTGAGGACACGGAAACGGGCTCATCGACAGTATCCTCAGATGGTTTCTCCTTCTTCCCCACGACTTCGAACTCAGTAGTCTCTCCCTTTGATTCTGATGATGCCTTCCTGCCATCCCCACACGACAGCAGGATCAGTGCAACTGGCAATATTATTTCTATACGTTTCATTCCATACCTCATTTATGATGACACTACAACTTTTCTCCGCACTTTGAGCAATATCGGTCATCATCGCGCACCATGGCATCGCAACGTGGACAGTGCCCGTCCTTCGGTTTTTCCTTCGTCTCGTCAATAATGTTTGCCGTCACAATACCTGTGGGTACGGCAATGATGGTATAGCCCAACAGCATGACGAATGCAGAAAGCAAACGCCCTATAGCGGTTACGGGCGTGATGTCGCCATAGCCGACGGTGGTCATCGTGACGATGGCCCAATAGACTGACGTGGCCAGATCGGTGAATTGCGTATCTGGCTGACCGTTTTCTACCATAAACATCAGCGTACCCAGGCAGATGTCCAGTATCAGCACAAACATGAAATAGACGGCAATCTTGGTGAGACTTTTCTGGAGCGAGCGCATCAGCATGTACCCCTCGTTGATGAAACTGAACAACTTGAAAATACGGAAGATACGGATGAAGCGGAACGAGCGCAACAGGATCATGTACCGCGCATGAGGCAGGAAATAGGAGAGATAAGGCGGCAATGTCGATAACAGGTCGATGACACCGAAGAAACTCAGCACGTAGTCGCGCTTACGGGGCGAGCAATAGACACGGGCAATGTACTCGACCGTAAAGAAGAAGGTCAGCAGATATTCCAGTATCTCCAGTACCAGTTTAAAGGTATGGGCCAGCGAGGGTATCGTCTCGATGAACGAGATGATGATGCTCAGCGAGATGGCGACTATCAGAGTGAGGTCAAAAATTCGTCCAGCCGGGCGCTCCGACTCGAACATGATGCTATAGAGATGCTCTTTCTCAAGCCATTTGGGTTTCTTCATACTTATTATACCTTATACTTCCTTTATAATATCATTTCTACTCATACTGATTCTTCCTACGGTATTTATTAGCAACCTCCATGAGAATATCAAACTTCTCAAGTCGGTCTTGTGGATAATCCCCCTTTGCTATACGCTTCTTCGTGCTCTTAAACCAATTCAGCATATCATGCTCTTCAAGCCTATGCTTGGAGGGGCGTCGATGATTAGTTTCCATAAAAGTCATCATCTCCTCATATTGCCGTTGCCATCTTTCTTCCTGAGTCATATATTCTTTATAAATCCTTTCGCCTTCAGCCATTGAATCATCTGACTGCTCCACTGTTCAGTCGTTGTCTCGCCAGTTACAGGCATCAGTTCGTAGGGCCCCTTTCCATCACCATACATGTGCAACTCAGCATTAGCGCCAGCCTTCTTCCATTCCATAAACAGGGCGACGAGACCTGCTGCCACGTTCGGATGATCGACACGCGTCATAATCAACAAGGGAGGCGCATCGGTAGGAACGCTGACGGGCATCAGCGAAGGGCCGAAGTTGGTACAGAGAAAGTCCGGGCGTTCTTCGGTTTCTGCGGACATCGTGGCGGCGATGGCCACACCACCGCCAGCGGAGAATCCCAGATAGCCGATCTTGTCGCTACTGATATGCCACTCAGCGGCATGCTCCCTCACCATACGGATGGCGGCCTTGGCATCCTCAGCAGCCAGACGGATGATGGAGTCGCCATCAGCGAAGTGCATCGGGTTGGCATCAGCCTTGGGGAACTGCTCGGGATGAGTCACATCCACCATTGGCGGCATCTTCATGCCCTGTGGCATCTGCCCGCCACCCTTATTCAGATGATAGCGCAGTCCGATGGCGGCGATGCCATGTTCGTTCAGGAACGCAGCCATCCTGATTACATCACTCTCCCACGACAGCCACCTCATGGCCCCTCCCGGACACAACACGACAGCACATCCGTTGGCTATCTCCTGCTTGGGTAGATATACCTCGATAAGAGGTCTGTCCTTCTCATCCATCGAGGCATCACCCGTTGGAAGCCAATACTGTGTCTGTGCCGATAGTGTCGTTGGCACCCACAGCATACATAACAATACGACTTTTTTCATGATTCCTTTCGTCATATTTCATGTTCTTGTTAATTCGTTATATAACGCCAATCCCTTGACTGTCAAGAGATATTTCTGGCGAGGGTGGCGAGGCGATTGCGGGTAAAGTAAGTGTATATAGCCTTCTGCTAATGCAGGATTCAGGTAAAGGTTCAGAACATTTTTCCTGTCCTTCAACCCAATACCTTCCATGATTTCTTTTACTGATAGTTCATGTTCACCGACTACATGCACAAGTCTTATGATGTTGAGATTATCCGTATGCAACTTGTCCCGTACTTGTGGGGTACTTGTGGGGTACTTGCGGGGGGCTTGCTCGCTTTCAGGCATTTTCCACTCCTCAGGACCATCTATCATCATATATCTGTTCTTCAGTGTATTGTTTTCGCCAAGAAGCAGATTGCGGAAGAAGCGTACAAGGAATAGTGGTTCGTAATTGATACCTTTTTTCAGGTTGCGGTAGTTGGCGCGAACCAGTGCATTACGGAAGTACCATGAATGGCGCTCAAACAAATCATTGTTCACATCAAATCCCTGCGAGTGCAGATACTTTATAGTGAAAACAGCAGTGGTGCGAGTATTCCCCTCTCTAAAGGGATGAATCTGCCACAAACCTGATACAAACTTTGCAAGATGCTCCACCATCTGATTTTTATTCAATGGCGTATAATCAAACTGGCGTTCCTGTTCCAGATCGTACTCTATCGTCATACGCAAGTCTTGCCAGCGGCCATAAAGCACAGAATCTCCACGCAGCACCCACTCTTTCTTCGAAATGTCATAGTCGCGATAATGCCCAGCATGCTTGAATACACCATCGAAGATGGCTCTATGAATAGCAGTCAAACCTGCCACACTATAGGTGAAGGCATCTGTTTGGAGCAGTTTGGATATATTGCTTGATACTCTGTCGGCTTCCTCTTTATCTGCATCATCGTCAGCGTGTGTGGTCTTAGAGACGTAATATTGCTTCACCAACTCACGTGCTTCATCGATGGAAATCTCGCCTTCGATGTTTCTACGGGCAGTCTCTTGCAGATACTCTGATGTTTTCAACCCATCAACAGCCTGCAAGCCGATGGCAACGCGCCATGCTTCAGCCCGTTCCCGCTGAGCCGACTCCCCTTGACGGATATACTCGTCGAAATTGATATACTGCTCTTTTATGTTGTCCATCGTCATATTACAATTCTATTGCCCTATTGTCACAGGTTCATTAGCCTCTTTCCAGGCTATGATGCCACCTTTCAGGTTTACGCATTTATAACCTTCATCAGCCAGTCGTCCTGCGGCACTGGCCGAACGGCGACCGCTTCTGCAATATATGGCAATGGTCTTCTCCTTTGGAAGAACGGCCTTTGCCTTTTGTATGAAATCGCCTTGCGCCTGGTCAATGTTCACGGCTCCTTCAAGATGCCCGTCCTTGAACTCATCGGCAGTACGCACATCCAGCACCACGACGTTGGAGTCCTTCATCAACTCTACGAATCCCTTTACGTCAGTGTTCTCATAATTTCGTTGGCCACAGGCAGTTGTCAGCCCAAACAATGCTAATAAACAAGTTAAAATCTTCTTCATAATCTTATAACGTTTCTATTTCATTATTATTCTATTGCTCTTCTAAAATGGATCACTAGAATCGTCCCTCTACGACACTATTCGTTCTTCTGATTAATCAGATTCACCACCACGTTCAGCAAGTCCTGACTCTCTGTAGTGTCTGGCAGTTCCTGATTCTGAATGGTTCGCCCCACCACCTGTACCAACTGACGCAATTCTCCAATCTGCTCCTTACGTATGCGCTCATTGATGGCATAACCTTTGACGAGGTATTGTTTTAATATCTTTCGTGCCCAGATACGGAAGTCTGTACCACGTTTACTTTTCACTCGATAGCCAACAGAAATGATGACATCCAGATCATAGTATTTTATACTACGCTTAACCTTTCTTTTTCCTTCTGTTTGAACTTGTAAGTATTCCTTACAGGTTGACTCTTTATCCAATTCACCTTCTCTATAAGCATTACCTATATGGATAGTGATATTTTGTGGGGTCCTTTCAAATAGCTCTGCCATTTGAGCCTGGGTTAGCCATATAGTGTCGTTCTCCAGACGAACATCTATCTGTGTTTGTCCGTCCTCTGTTTGATATATTACGATCTGATTTTGCTCCATACGATCATTTCTGTTTGCCGCTCGATCCTAAGGTCGCTTTGTTCTACAAAGAATGTTACACCATACCTGTTCTCATGTTACCTTTAGTCTTCCTGTTCGTAATAATACGAGTAATCGATACCTTTCATGAAGATCTCGCGGTCAGCAATACGGTCAGTCAGGGCACCCTTTAACAATGCTTTGATTGTCGCAGAATCTGTCGTACTTCTGCGCATTGCCTCCAGATATTCCTTCTTGTCGATTTTGCTCCAATCTACACACAATCCCAATCGCTTCTTAAAAATCAAATCAAGCCAAATGCGTGTCGAACGACCGTTCCCTTCCATAAACGGATGTGCTACATTCATCTCCACATATTTATTCGCAATCTCATCAAAAGTATTCTCTGGCATCGTCTCGATGATAGTAAGGTTCTTCATCAGATACTCTGCTCGACAAAACAAAGTACCATCTTTCCAAATTGTCTTTGTACGAATCTGCCCAGCAAAGTCGTAAAGTCCTCCGAAGAGGTAGGAATGAATCTGCTGCAGGGATTTCACCGTGCCAATGTCTTTATCATCTACCAGATTGTTTTCTATCAATGTATAGGCTTTTTTCTTACTTCGGCCATCGATGGAGTTCTCGCTATACACAAACCAATCGAGAAAGGCCATGGCTTTAGCATTGTGAATGTTCTTTGCTAACTTATTTACGCCATCATTGTCGAGTACATCACTCAGACGTTTCTTACCATCTGGAGCAGTTAATTTCAACTGGGTAGTGACACTAACCACTTCATTTCCTTCCTTCTTCAGTTTTCCTTTCAGGTACTTCCAATAGTTGCGGTTCTTCTCATAGTCATCTTGTACATTGATGGCACCAACAATGTCAAGCACAGAGAACCACCATTTAGATTTCTCATTATCCCACACGGCCCGCACCTTATGGTCTTTATAAAAACGAATTGATATCTTGCTCATATCTTCTTTCGTCCTATTTTGCTTGCAAAGATACTCTTTTTTCTTGAATCACAAAAGTACCGTCCCTCTGTTATTTGAATTATGCTTGGAGGGCCGTCGATGATTAGTTTCCATGAAAGTCATCATCTCCTCATATTGCCGTTGCCATCTTTCATCCTGAGTCATACATTCTTGTTTTATTCGCATCACACCGTGCCTGTCCCCCACACCAATTGTCCAGACACTGTTTGGATTTTGGGGAATCGCATAAATAGTTCTGTATTATTCTTTTAGTTTTGTTTCTATTTCTTCAATTGTAGGGATAACACCTTCCACCTTCTCTGGGTAGAACTTTTCAAGTTCATATTCAGATATTCCTATAGGCTGACTGGTCGATTCAAGTGCGTATTGGGCCTGTGTGTTATCCTTGCTACGACAAATGAGAAGGCCAATTGTCGGATTATCCTTTCCCTCTTCACGTAGTTGGTGATTTACGGCTACGATATAACTTCCAATTTGTCCAATATCTGCAGGAGTGAACTTTCCTATCTTCACTTCAATCACCACATAACAACGAAGACGCAGGTTATAAAACAGCAAATCTATGAAATTCTCTGTATGTCCAACCTGTAACCTGTATTCCCTGCCAACATACGCAAAGCCTGTACCCAACTCTACCAGAAAATCTGTAATATTCTTCAGCAGGGCCAATTTCAATTCTGCTTCATTGTGGCGTTTGGTAATACCAGCAAATGCAAAGTTGTAGGGATCTTTCGTTATTTCTTGGGTCAAATCGCTATCAGGCGCTGGAAGAATGGATTTAAAATTAGTGATAGCTTTTCCCTGCCGCTCATAGAGTCCAGTGTCTATCCAGTTGAGAAGTAGAGAACGGCTCCATCCGTTTTCCAATGTCTGGCCGATATAGAAAAGTGCTTTGTTAACGTCGCCTTTTACCTTGTCCATTATCAATTTATGATGCCCCCAAGGCACATTGAATATCGGAGACAATTCCAGCGATTGAGTTGAAGCCTGTATTACGCCCCCAGCTTGGGGGCAAATTGAAGTGTCCGTCGTTTCATTTAATTTGCCCTCAACTTGGGGGCAAATTACAAATGACTTAGAATAAAGGAGATAAAAACGCCGGCAATACCTCAAATTGGTGGCTGACAATCCCTCTGCTGTGGGCATTTCCCTCTTCAGGTCTATGCTGAGTTGATTGATGACACTTTCGCCCCATCTTTCTTCAACGTGCATCTCTACGATGTCTCGTCCAAGCATAAAGTTATACATCAATTGCTCAGAATTCACCTTCACTGCCGCTTTGATTTGGCTCTGGCGGTAGCGCACGACAAGGGTTTTCACCCATTGCTTATAGTCCTTGTCAATTATACTTATTGATTTTCTCATATATTCTTTATAACGTTTTTATTCTGTTCTTGCTTCGTTTGCCTTTTCCCAAAGATTAGAGATTTGTGTGACAAGTCTCACATATTCAGGATCATTGTTCTGCATAATACCCTTGTGGGTAGCTGCCAAATCTTTCGTTATTTCTTTTTCTTTATTCATAATTTCGTCTGCAAAGATTATCATTCATTTCTTTTAATTCAAGAACCATCTCATCGCGTGTTACCCTATAAATTATATTAAACTCAGGAAAAAAACAAAGATTAGTAGATACCCGACAACTAAAGTCCATAGTTTACCTTTGTAAAGACACCATCCCCATTCGTTTTTATTTTCTGGTTCTTTCACATCATCATCTTCTTCTTTCCCAAATTTCTCTTTCATTAATATATAGTAATTATACCACGTAATAGAAAGTTGGTAATTCTGAATAAGGTCGGCAAATAAAGTTATAATGAATAAAGACATTGCAAGAATCAATACAAACAACTTAAAGTTTGTATCCTCCTTCGTCATAAACAACCAAACAATAGCAATTCCAGATATTGCAAGGTTTCTTACCGTATTGCTGAATGTCCGTGAAATATCTTCGTAGGACTTCCTTATTTCTTCTAGCTTCATCTTTGATGCCCTGGTGTTCGTGGCCCTGTACCTCTGCTATTACCAGCATCTGGTTTGGGCAATGATGTGGTTCTAGGTGCCTCCTGCGGGCGTTGTTCTATATTAGTCATATTCTAAATAATGGATTAATCTACCTTAATAAAACATTTTTTTAAGTCATCAACACATGAATTAAGTTCTGATATGTATTTTTTATACAGGATATACTGTTTAGCAATTCTTTTTTGCTCAATAATATCCCAAGAACCATTCTTTATAGGGACTTGAATCTCTATTGCCAATATGTCATTTTCATATGGCTTATTATTCCAATTAAAACCATATTGCTCCCTTGCTTTTTGGAGAGCATATTCCAAATAGCGGTAATCAAATTCCCTTTTTGAAGTTTTGTCTTTAAAATATAAAATTCCCGCATCTCCATTTATTGAAAATTTACTTTTAGGAACATATTCTACAGTTCCTGCATAATGGCCATTTGTAGTTATTTTCAAACATTCAGTAAAATAATCATAAGAACTTATTTTCCCTATAATATTCTGCGATTTAGTTCCTGCAGAGTACACGGGGAATTGGCCTTCATGATTATTGCAATATCTTTCTGAATACTTCGCTTTTCCTTTTTTAAACGTCATGATGTCATTAATACAAATAGAAGAAAAAACAGCTGTAGAAGATATATTTATACGATTGTTAGACAATTCACTTATCAAATTTTGCAATTGCTTTTTTATATCCAAATATTGGAAATATTTGGAAGCTATTGCTTTCTGTTTCTTAACGTCGAAATTGCCATTTTTTGTTTGAGGTATACAAATAGAAATATCACATATGTTTTTTAGAGATGCTCTGTATTCATGCTTAAACCCAATAGCCAGCCCGGCTTCATATAGTTTATATGCTAAATATTCAGGAACAATATCTTTACATAAAACTTTTATATATCCACAATGGTCTGTAGGTACAAATTTTGTATTTTTGTCCAAAACCCTAGTATCCCATCTACTACTATCAATATTCCATAAAACCAATTTCTTTTTATGACAAATAAAAGAATTGCTTTGAATATATCCAAAAGGAACATCTAAGCGGGCACTAATAATAGGAATATCTCCACCAGGCAAAAGCTGTAATTCAGATTTTGTTTTGCGTCGTCCTATAGCTAATTCGAAATATTTTTCATTTCCTAATAAAACCTCCATATGCTATTTCCTCCTTTTTGCAATTCTATATAGTCTTGAAACAATATCATGAGCCTCTTTTACCTTCTCAACGAAATCCGATTCAGAAATCTCTGAAGTTTCATTTTCCAAACCTAATTTTTTACTTTCTTCCTCAGACCAATCTTTCTCAATCATCCAACTAGAAGAATTAGAGAATCTGCTGAGTTCTTGAATTTTGCACCTATCACTATCTGATTTGTACTGCTTCTTAGTCGCCATAAATTGCCTAAATTTTATGGCCATATCCTCCAAATCATTTTTCTCAATATTGAAACGTTTAGAGTCGCTGGACTCTCCAATTTCACTAATTAGATATGTAAATACTGGAGAATCTTGGATTTCTGTATCCTCTTGTTTTTTAGTTATGGCAAGTATATATGTCTGCTTTGGAGTGGCAAAAAAAGTTCTATTAGGCAGAGATATAATTCCATTTATGATACATTTTTTTAATATAAAATCTCTTAATTTCTTATCGGAAGTTCGATTCATTATTCCATCGGGAACTACTATATATGCACTTCCTCCTTTTTTTAATGAATAAATTATCCATGATATAGCAAGTCCTTCCAAACCATTTCCAGTTATAGAATAAATGCTATTCAGTCCGTTTTCTTTAATTTCTTTTTTGATAGTACTAACTCCGCTTGTAACATATGGCGGATTTGTCAATATTAAGTCGTATTTTTCTTTTTCGTCAAGTCCAAATGTCCCCAAATTTGTTTTTACCAGATGGAAAACTTTATTGAAAACACTTTCAGAGAATGTTTTAGTGCTACTTTTATGTTTAACTAACAAATCGGATAAATAAATAAGCATATTTGCTTTTGCTAGGATAATAGTTCTTTGATCATCCTTTTCATCGCTGCCTTTATCGTAACCAATTAGTGAAAAATCAGGTTTTATTATGTTGTTTTCTGGCGTATATTGTTTTTTAAATTTATCATATTCGTTTATGAATTCTAAGAGGAAACCACCAACACCGCAAAAGGGATCACAGATTGCTGCGTCATTGGGGAGATTTTCTCCATTAGCCATTTTAACAATACTTCTTACGACATTTCTTGGAGTAAAATATTGCCCTAGTGCAGAAATTCCTGCTGACTGTCTAAGAAAACTTTCGTAGAGTCTTGTTTTAAAACTTTTGTCAATATTTTTAAAAGAACCATATTTTGCACCATAATTATGGAATTCTTTTAAGACGTTATTAAATAATAAATATTGAGAAAGATTGGGGTCTCCTTTCTCATTGACAAATATTGTGCCGTTAAGAATAGTTGTTCCGTCATCTCCTTTAGGGAACATTTCTTTTATTTCTTTTCTAATCAGTGAAGCATATGTCTTCAATGCTGTGTCATTCCCTTTTTCTACATCTTCATACAATTTATCAAAGGAAAATCTATCTTCTAAAATATTCAAATCGGACAAAAATTTGAATATAAATATTTCAACGACATTATACAAGCATTTTTCTGGTTCTTTGCCAGTACTTATCCATATTTTTTGCCAAACATTTCTTGCTAATTCCTGCGGATTTAGTATAGTTTCTTTCTCAAGAAATCCTTTGTCGTCAATATTTGAAAAGCGATTCAAAATTTGTTCAAAATTCTCTTTTGCTTCAATAGGCATAGTATTGTTAGTCAATAGGCTAATATCCAATATATATGAAAATATGCTGCCATCGGCCTCCTTGATTTGTGTCTTGGATTTTGCGTGATACCAGAAACTGCTATTACCATCTGTGATACAGATGACATTACAACCTAAGGTGTCAGCTAAATCATAATACCAACTGTAGATCAAATTATATGCCTCTTTTGCATTTGAAAATTCTCCAGGTTTTTTATACTCAATCAGTACTTGCACGGAATTCTTTTCATAGAGAATTAAACCATCTGGTTTATGAGAAGAAAGTTTCTTGTATGCTTTTGGAGGTAGAATCCCAGCCTTTTTTAATTGATTAACGGTTGCATCACCTACTTTAATATAATGATATTCCCCGGAAATAGAGAAATCAAAGCCTCCTTGTTTTAAGGCTTCACAGACTGATGTGTTGTATGAGTATGCCATAATATATATATGCGATATTATAAACTTACAGGCACAAGCCCTAATTTGTTAATACTCTCGTTAGCTTTTTGCAAAGCCTCGTGGACTTCAAGCACTTCGGTATAGTCCCAATACTTGATGTCCTTTTTGATGTCATCCAAAGACTCCACTTCTTTCCTTATTTTCTCTATTTGCTCAGCGTCAGAGACGGCAACAATGCCTTGAACAGCCTTGTTGTTCTTTGCCTTCATCAAATTAAGGATCAGACTGTCAATAGAGCCTGAGGTTTGCACCTCAAAGACATAGATGATCCTACCCATGTTGCCAATAGAGACTTCCCAGACAGCATCAACCCTTGCGCCATTGGCTACGGTGACTTCAGTTGTGGCCTTGAAGCCTAAGCACTCACCGATTTCTTTGATTTTATCTCGTATGTCGTTATGAACGAAATTCGATTCTTTTTTAGTCTTGGGTACCTCAACATCTGTTGCTTCTGGCTCGTCAATGTCTTTTTGGACTTCTTGCCAAATGAAATAGTCGAGGGCAATCAAGTTTTCTAAATCATTGTAGCCCTTGCTCTTGGCATAATCCAGCATCTTCTTGCCACACTCCGACAGATAAGCATACATCTTTCCATCCATTGCAGAGTCGTATTTGGGTGTGTTTGGCACTTCAAGGATGGTAAAGCCGTTCTTGGTCTTACTGTTCCAAAGAATGCAGTCATTGGGGAAAGCCTTGTTGAGCACTTCGCTCATGATGCCAGGGCCAATACCTTTAATCTTTTGACGGAACTCATCCCAACGCTTGGCAAGTGAATCCTTTCCATATAGCAAATTGGCAAACTGAGCACGAATCAGTTCAAGACTATTCGTTTCTATCAGGTTGTCGATTTTATAGTGCTTATTACCCCACATAGCCATAGCCCAGAGTGGAGAAAGCAGGTTATAAACATCTTCAGCCGTCATACTCAGAAGACGTTTCTTGTCATATTTCTGCATATCCTTGGCATACGCTTCACGCTCTGCCAGTTCTTCCTTAGCCTTTCCCTGACGGTCTGTCAGCCATTGGTGGTATTGCTCTAGATAGGATAAGAATTTCTTTTCGTTCATATCGCTCTTAGTTATTTATCGCTGCAAAAGACTATTAGTTTATAGATTATATTCCTTTTCTCTCATAAACTCATCTGCCACATAAAGATCACCATAAAGATAAAGGCCTGTGGATTTATCATGCAAATCGGCACAGGTTTGGCTTTCGTAAAATAGTTGTAAGGCTTTCACAGGTTCTATGTTCAAGCGCTTGGCCAATTCCACAGAAATGGCACCAATTCGGTTGCTCATAATGATCTCCTGTATAACAGGTGACTTGACAGGGTCTTCATATTTCTTCTGTTCCATCGAAAATCAAATATTTGTCTGTTATTTCTTGGGAGAGCAAACACATCTGATTATTAGGCTGGTGTTCCGATAAACGACGTAGTGCTGTATTCTCGTCCATAAGTCCAGCCATATAAAGATTGACTGTATCAACGACACGATCGTTGGCAACACCACCTTCAATATAATCATAGTGATCTGCCACATGCTGGCCTCGCCTACTCGCGACAATAAATTCCAACCAATCTTTGTCGTATGCTTCAAAGACTTTACAACAGGCTTCGGTTATGACTGCTTCACGATTCAAGCGATATCTATTTAAGACTGGGGACAATCTCCTACGGTCTGCCATCAGAGATGCCCAATCTACGGCTTGCTTGCGTATATCGGTGATATAAAAACCTTGGCCAAAATCCAAATTACGACGGCCAAACTTACAGATTGGGTGTTCTACAATCTCTGTTCCACCATGATAAACGATAATATCTTTCATTTACGATCCTCCCATTCATTCAAACATTCTACCATTCCTTCTGCGATATTCTCACGGCTTTCACTATGAAGAGTCTCATAATGTGGGATAATATACCGCTCAATCAGTCCCACATATTTCATCCTCTGATACACTTCTTTATAGGAAGTATTCAGCAAACGGGCAGTAGCTTCGATACAGGTAGCCACAAAAGCCATCACTATCTGATTCTTGGGGATTTCTATTACATTGTCCATACGCTATTAAACAGTTTACTATGTAAAAACACAGTTTGATGTTGCAAAGTTACAAAAAATAATTCAAACGGAAGAAGATTTGGAAATAAATATTTCCAAGGGATGTTTGCGATATATAATTTTTCGTGTTTGAGGGTGTAACGGGTGTAACAACCCTTTATACATCGGCATGTGCACCCTGTTTGAAGGGTGTAACGGGTGTAACAAGGGTGTAACATGATTAGATCATTTTAAATTCTCTCGAGAATTGAGACAAAAAGCAGTCCTTTAGCATTGTCAGGAGCCTCTTAACGATCAAATTCTCGAGAGAATTCATTTGCCAGAATATGTTACACCCTCGTTACACCCGTTACACCCTCTAAAACAGGCTGCTTCCCCTGTGTTTATCGGCATTGTTACACCGTTACACCCTATTTTTAGAAAAATCTATAGTGAATCTATGCCGTCAGCATAGATTTCCGTGGCAGTCTGGCCCCGCTCGTCGTCCGTCATATCCACCTTCGGATGGATGTCGAGAGGTTCGAGGTTGAAGCCGAAGCGGTTCAGGTTCTGGTTGGTGTAGGTGAGTTGCGCGCCAAAGAGGCAGATGGTCCACGAGAACTGTACCCAGAGCATGAACAGGGGCAGGGCTGCAAAGGAGCCGTAGATGGCGTTGTAGCCCGTCACCCATATCTGCGAGTAGATGTAGAACAGTTGCAGCACCTGCATGGCGATACCCGCGAGGATGCCCGGGACGATGGCGCACGACAGGCGCACCTTCGTGTTCGGCATATAGACGTAGAGCACGATGAAGAGCAGCGACAACAATATATAAGGTGACAGTTGGAACAGCCAGTGTACCACCGGGCCGATGAATGTGAAATGAGGCATCGAGTCCGTCACCGTCGCCACGAGGATGGAGACGCTCATCGAGACGATGATGATGATGGGAAAGAGGAAGAACATGGCCAAGTAGTTCGTCAGCGAGCGCATGATAGGCCGCGAGTTGCTCACCTGCCAGATCTGGTTGAAAGTCTCCTCGATGTTGTTTACCAGCATCAGCACGGTATAGAGCATGAAGACAAGGCCCACGCCCAGGAAGATGCCGCTCCTGGTGTGGACGAGGTAACTGTTGACGAAGCCTACGATGACATCGGCGGCCTGGGGCTGGGAGGCCAGCATGTCGCGGAACCAGATCTCGATGTACTTGTTGTAGCCGAAGCCGCGGGCGATGGCGAAGACCACGGCGAGGATGGGCACGATGGCCAGCAGCGTGGAATAGGTCAGCGCAGCCGCCTGTGTCATCACCCGCTTCTCCGTAAAGAACCGGATGGTGAGCCATAACTTGCGAGATACCTGCCTCAAGAACTCCTTCATCCTCACCTCCAAACTAAAATCTCTAAACCCAAAAAGAAAGCACTGCCCCTGTAAGCCGGGTTCTGTACCGCTTGCGCGGCGCCTGTCATTTATCTACTCCATGAGTCACCCCATGGCTCAAGCGTTCTACCCTCCGCCGTAGCCGGAACTGTCGGGCGGGCTACCCTCAGACGACGGTTTACATGAACTTGCAGCCCCCAGCGGACACAGCCCGATGATCACCCACCGGCTGGTGGTCTCTTACACCACCTTCTCACCCTTACCCTGTCCGAAGACAAGGCGGTCGTTCTCTTCTGCCCTCACCAACTGTCACCAATTGCTTCCACTTTCAGAAGTGGGGCGCCCTGTGCTGCCCGGACTTTCCTCTCGTGCCACGAAGGCACCAGCGACAGGCCGTGGCAGTGCTTTCTGGGGTGCAAAGATACGAACAATTATCGAGAAACGCAAGAGTTGTGGCGTGATAATTGAAAATATGCAACTAACACGTGTTCGATTTCTTAATTTTGTCAGACTTTTAAGATTCCAAGTGTTAATCGCAAACACCCGTTAAGCCATCCGTGACAATTGTTAAATCGGGATAAATATTTGTGACATTTTGTCATTATACGGTTTTTTGACCCTATCTTTGCAGCGTGAAACGTGAAATCAAAACCATAACAAAATGACTGAGAATATGAAAAAGATCATCAATGTGGCAACGCCAGCCGTGTGCGCCGTTGCTTTAGTTCTTTCCGTCGCAGCATTCACCAACACCAATGCCGCCACGACATCCTCTCCCGCCCCCGTCGTTGCCTCTGCACCCGCAGGACAACCCGTGGATCTGACCTACGCCGCTGAGAAGGCACTGCCCTCAGTGGTCTATATCAAGTCTGTACAGAACTCGAAGGTGCAGACCGTTGAGTACAGCGATCCCTTCGAGGATTTCTTCTCTGATCCCTTCGGCGGATTCTTCGGCCGCGGACAGGGCCAGGGCAACAACGGTCGTCGCCAGCGTCAGGTACAGACCCCGAAGCGTGCTGCAGCAGGTTCGGGCGTGATCATCTCCGCCGACGGCTATATCGTGACCAACAACCACGTGGTCGATGGGGCTGACGAATTGACAGTGACCCTGAACGAAAACTCCAAGGAATATTCAGCCCGCATCATCGGTGCCGACAAGACCACCGACCTGGCACTCATCAAGATTGACGCCAAGAACCTGCAGGCCATCACCATCGCCAACTCAGACGATGTAAAGGTCGGCGAATGGGTGCTCGCCGTGGGTAATCCCCTCGGACTTAACAACACGGTGACCGCTGGTATCGTCAGCGCCAAGGCCCGTTCGATGGGCAGCGGTGTGAGTTCGATGATCCAGACCGATGCTGCCATCAACCAGGGTAACTCTGGCGGTGCACTGGTGAACACCCGTGGTGAACTCATTGGCATCAACGCCATGCTGGCTTCTCCCACAGGTTCAAATATCGGATACGGCTTCGCCATCCCCACCAGCATCGTAAAGAAGGCTGTTGACGACTTCAAGCAGTACGGCACCTACCAGCGCGCCATGATCGGTATCCAGGGCGGTAGTGTGAAGGACTATGTCGATGCCATGAAGGATCAGGAGAAAGAGGTGAAGGACTATGGTACGATGGAAGGTGTGCGCATCGAAAAGGTTATCGAAGAAGGTGCTGCCGCTGACGGCGGACTGGAGAAGGAAGACGTCATCACAGCCATCGACGGACAGAAAGTGAAGGACATGGGTGAACTGCAGGGGATCCTGGCACAGAAGCGCCCAGGCGAGCAGGTGAAGGTGACCTACATGCGTGACAAGAAGGTGAAGACCGCCACGCTGACGCTGAAGAACGAGCAGGGCACTACGAAGGTAGTGAAGAATGCCGACCTCGACGTATTAGGCGGTACCTTCCGCGCCATCACCGACGGCCAGAAGGAACAGTTGAACATCGGCTACGGTCTGGAAGTGGTGAAGGTGGCCGGAGGCAAACTGAAGGATGCCGGCGTGCCCAAGGGCTTCATCATCCAGAAGGTGAACGACGAGACCATCAAGAGCGTCGAGGACCTGCAGGATGTCGTCAAGGAAGCCTCCACCAGCAAGGAGCCCGTGCTCTACATCCAGGGTATCTATCCCACGGGCAAAAAGGGCTACTTTGCCGTGCCTTTGCAGAACGAATAAGCGAAAAAACAGGAAAAAAAGCCACGAAGATGAAATTTCGTGGCTTTTTTTTTGGTCGTCTCAGGAAAATGTCATAATTTTGCATGATTGCTAATAACGGGACCATTATGAGACAACTGAAAATCATTAAATCGATCACCAACCGAGAGAGTGCCTCCCTTGACAAATACTTACAGGAAATCGGCAAGGAGGAGATGATCTCGGCAGAAGAAGAGGTGGAACTCGCCCAGCGCATCAAGCATGGAGACCAGAAGGCGCTGGAGCGACTGACGAAGGCCAACCTCCGTTTCGTTGTCTCGGTGGCCAAGCAGTACCAGAACCAGGGGCTCAGTCTGCCCGACCTCATCAACGAGGGTAACCTCGGACTGCTGAAGGCGGCAGAACGCTTCGACGAGACACGCGGCTTCAAGTTCATCTCGTATGCCGTGTGGTGGATCCGACAGAGCATCCTCCAGGCCATCTCAGAGCAGAGCCGCATCGTCAGGCTGCCCCTGAACCAGGTGGGCTCGGTGAATAAGATCAACCGTGAGATCAGCAAGTTCGAGCAGTTGAACGAGCGCCGTCCCTCCGTGGATGAGATCGCCGATAACATCGACCTGCCTCAAGAGAAGATCGACGAGGCCATGAGCATCAGCGGCCACCATGTATCCGTGGATGCGCCGTTCTCAGAAGGCGACGACAGCAGTCTGCTCGACGTGCTTGTGAATGATGACGTGCCCACGACGGACATGACCTTGGTCGCTGAATCGCTGAAGTCGGAGATCCAGGCCGCACTGGGCATGCTCAGTGAAAGGGAACGGAACGTGATAGAATGCTCCTACGGCATCAACCGTCCGGAACTGACGCTGGAGGAAATCGGCGAGAAGTTCGGACTCTCCCGCGAGCGTGTCCGTCAGATCAAGGAGAAGGCCATCCGCAAACTCAGGAACAGTACAAAGAACAAAACGTTAAAGACATATTTAGGATAATGAAATATCTCAGACACATCACCCTGGCTGTCGCCCTGATGGCAGCCGTAGCATATTTGCCCGTATCAGCCAAAAACAGAATGGTGCCCAAGGCATATATGTTTGGTTTCATCGCCTCTTTCAATGACTCCATCGTCTTCTTCACAGACATTCAGGAGGTGGATAGCGTCTGGTTCCAGGGGAATAGGAACATTCTTGCGGGGCGCAGCAACTACGCCTATCAACTGCGCGAGTTCTTCGCTGATAACTTCAATCTGAAAAACCGTACCTGCGTCGTCATCAGTGACACCAAGCGCAAGAACGTTGAGAAGAAGTACGAGAAGATAAAGAAGCAATATACCGCGAAGGGTGCCAACTATGACGTCCATTACATCGATGCCACAGAGTTCCGATTCAAGCCTGTGAATATGGATGACGGCGACGAGGAGGTCGAACAGCCCGCGAAACAAAAGAAGGAGAAGAAGCAGAAGCCGCCCAAGGACGCAAAGAGACCTCCCCGCGACGGCAAGATGCCTCCCCCACCAAATAAATAATCCTCGGAACTACCGAGGATTATTTATTTCGAATATCTTCATGCGTTCTTCGAGTAACGCGTACTGATGATCTTCTATAAATGAGGTACACACGCGCAGACCCTCCTGCTCCGAACCACAGGTGATCAGGCAGATGGCCGACACGCCGTAGTACATCAGTTCATGGGCCAACTCTCCTGAGGTCATGCCTGGATAACCGATGGTGAAGTAGAAACCGTCGGCAATGGGCTCATCGAGATCCTTGTCATAGACCACATAGAAATTGTGGCGGCAGAAGATCTCCTTCAACTTCCTGGCACGCTCGCCATAGACGCTGATCTCCTTGCGGAAGTCGTACTTGCCCTCATAGGCGGCCTTCAGCATGGCGGCCAAGGCGTACTGGGCACTGTGACTGGTGCCTGACGACAGGGCATAGAGCATACGCGTGGAGAACACAGGACCGAAGGGCAGTCCCTGGTAACGGGCTGACAGTGCCTCGTAATGACGATGGAACAGTGCATCGGAGATACAGACGACACCGATACGCTCACCGGCATAACTGAACGCCTTCGAGCCGCTGATCAGCAGCATGTAGTTGTCCGTATAACGGGCCACCGTAGCCTGATAAGGCGGCTGGAACGGTGTGGAGAGGTCCTTGCGGAAGTCCATGGCGAAATAGGCCAGGTCTTCCATCACGATGGCATCGTACTTCGTAGCCAGTTCACCAATCACCTTCAGTTCCTCCTCACGCAGACAGATCCACGAAGGGTTGTTGGGATTGGAATAGACGATGGCGCAGATGTTACGCTGTTTGAGATAGCCCTCAAGTTTGGGACCCAACTTCTCACCACGGTAGTCATAGACATCGAACGTCAGATACTTCACGCCCATCACCTCGAGTTGCATCTTCTGCACAGGGAAGCCGGGGTCGATGAAGAGCACGGCGTCTTTCGCTGTATCACACTGCGAACAGGTGAGGAACGAGGCGAAGGTGCCCTGCATCGAACCCGTGACGGGCACACAGCCCTCGGGCTTGACATCGATGCCGATGAACGCCTTCACAAACTGCGAGGCGGCCTCTTTCAAGGCCGGGGCACCCTGGATATCGGGATAACTGTGGGCGATGCCGTCCTGCAGCGCCTTGATCTGGGCATCGACACCCACCTGGGCTGCGGGCAGACCGGGAATACCCATCTCCATCTTGATGAACTCTACCCCACTCGCCTTCTCGGACTTGGCAGCCACTTGCTTCACCTCACGGATCGTAGCCTTGGCGAAATCTTCGATACCAAGTTCGGCCACGAGGCCGTCAACGATTTCTTTCTTAATAGGTGTCTCCATCATTGGACAATTTGACTATTTACCATTTGACAATTTATTTTTGGGCGGCACGGCCAATGGCGAGGGCCTTGATATTTGCCTCGACGATGGCCTCACCCTTACGACCGAAGACACGACGGATGGCATCCTCCAGTTTGTCGTACTCGATACCCAATGCCTTCTGGGCAGCACCCAGCAGGATTACATTGGCTGAGCGAGGCACACCATTGTCCTTGGCAGCCTGTTCGATGTCGAGTACAATGACATTCTTAACCTTGTTTAAATCGGCCTTAATCGTCTCGATGTCAGGATAATTGGGAATATTCACAAAAGGAGCGTTCGAAGTGATAATCCAACCGTCTTTCGAGAGGAAAGGCAGGTAGCGCAAGGCCTCCATCGGTTCCATGGAGATAATCACATCGGCACCGCCCAAGGGAATCAGGTCACTTGATATGGGATTGCTGGAGATGCGCAGGTTTGACTGCACGTCACCGCCACGCTGCGACATGCCGTGTACCTCGGCCTGTTTGATATAGAGGTTCTCCTTCATGGCAGCCTCACCGATGATGGTGGCGATAGAGAGGATACCCTGTCCTCCTACACCGCAAAGTATTATATCTGTCTTCATAGAGATATTTGACAATTTGACGATTTCACAATTTACTTTTTCTCAGCCGCCTTCTTCTGCTTAAGATGACGCTGGAGTGTCTGCATACACTCACGACGCGGGATGATCACACTGACACCGTGGTAGTTGATCTCCTCACGGATGGCAGCAGTAATCTCCGGCATGTTCTTGGGGATGGGGTTCACCACCTTCAGGTGATCCTCGGAGAGACCGAGACCCTTGCAGATGGCCTCGAACTTATTCGTACCTGCGGAGTCCTGACCGCCAGTCATGGCCGTGGTCAGGTTATCACTGATGATCACGGTGATGTCGGCATTCTCGTTGATGGCATCGAGCAAGCCCGTCATACCACTGTGGGTGAAGGTGGAGTCGCCGATGATAGCCACGGCAGGCCACTGACCGGCATCCGAGGCACCTTTCGCCATCGTGATCGAGGCACCCATATCCACACAAGAATGGATGGCCTTGTACGGCGGCAGAAAACCTAATGTATAACAGCCGATATCACCGAACACACGGGCATTGGGATACTCACGGAGCACCTCGTTCAAAGCCGTATAGACATCACGGTGCCCACAACCCTGACAGAGTGCAGGGGGACGCGGCGTGACATCCTCGCAGGGCGCATAGTTCTCACTGCTCTCAATACCCAACGCTTTCTTCAGGAAGTCGGGATTGAGTTCGCCCGTACGCGGCAGTTCACCCGTCAGACGACCCTTAATCACGGCATTGCCCGGCATCACACCACGCACCTGGTCCTCGATGAACGGCTGACCCTCTTCAGCGATCAGCACATACTCGCAGTCGTCCGTCATGCGACGGATGAGTTTCTTCGGAATCGGGTACTGGGAAATCTTCAGTACGGGATAAGGACAACCATCGGGATAACACTCCATCAGATAGTTGTAGGCAATACCACTGGCAATGATGCCGAGTTTATGATCCTGAGCATCGATATACTGATTGTACTTGCTGTCAACGGCCATCTGCTCCAACAACGGCTGCTGGGCTGTCACGATATCATTGCGCTTGCGGGCAAAAGCGGGCAGCAGCACCCAGTTGCTGGCCTGAGCATTGTAATTGAGATCGTTCTGTTGACGTGGCACGTCAACAACCTCGACGACGGCACGGGAGTGGGCCATACGGGTGGTGACACGCATCAGGATGGGCAGATGCAACTGCTCCGACAGGTCGAAAGCCTCCTGCATCATGTCGTAGGCCTCCTGCTGACTGCTGGGCTCCAGCGTCGGCACCATGGCAAACTTACCATAGAAGCGCGAGTCCTGCTCATCTTGTGAGGAGTGCATCGACGGGTCATCGGCCACCAGCACCACCAGACCGCCATTCGTGCCCGTCATCCCCGAATTGACGAAGGGATCGGCACAGACGTTCAGTCCCACATGTTTCATACACACCAGCGCACGCTTGCCCATATACGACATGCCGAGCGCTGCCTCCATGGCCGTCTTCTCGTTCGTGCTCCAACGGCGATGGATGTTTCTCTCCTTGGCGATAGGCGACTCCTGGATATACTCGGTGATCTCCGTCGAAGGAGTACCGGGATAGGCATAGACACCGCTCAGGCCAGCGTCGATCGCGCCCTGGGCTATCGCCTCGTCACCCAATAATAGTTTTTTCATTGTTTCTTATTGATTGATCTTACCTTTTTACTTTTGTAGTGCGCAAAGATACGACTTTTCAGCCGAATAAACAAAAAAATGCGGCCTAATTTGCATTAAGCCGCATTTATATTCAACAATCATACATTTTCAGAACGTGTAGCCGAGTGTCAGCAGCACCTGATGGCGCTTGTTGCTGACCTCTGTCACACCCGAGGTGCCTGCGTAGGGCTGGAACGGATGGAAGTCACCGTCAGTAGTACTGTACTGGTAGGCCAGGTCCACATTCAGTCCACCGGCCTTCACGCCCAGACCACAGGTGATGCGGTGCGTATCCTTCCAGTTGACATAGTCGGTCGTGGAGGAATAGGACACAGCCGGAGAGTCGAGGGTCGCGTCGCGATAGCCTCTATCCTCGTATGGAGATGACAGATAATTGTAGCCGAAGCGGATGCCCAACTCAGGCACAGGCTTGAACTCAACACCCGCCTTCAGGGTATGCTGGCCTCTCAGGGAGCGGTCCGTATTGTCCTTCATCACCTCGTCGGTATGGGAATGGGTATAATAGTCGTCATACCAGTCGTCGTAGTGCCTGCCGTCATTGATCCGGTTCTTACTGGCACTGCAGTCCATAAACTCATAGCCCAGTCCCAAGGCCACCTGATTGCCGATGGTGTGACCCATGCTCAGGCCGAACTTCCACGGGGTGTAGAACTTGAAGTCGTAACTTTCGTGACTACGGCCCTCGTCCCACGATCCATACATGCTCGCATTCATCAGATAGGAGTCATTGCTCGTGGTCAGGTTATACCAGGTAGGTGTGGCTATGGAGAGACCGACACGGAAAGGTGACTCCTCGACAGGACGGAAGATGATGCCTGCCTTGACATCAAGACCTGTTCCCTTGATCTTCCGTTCGTCGCCGTAGGCCACGGCACCGCATGATCCCTCGGAATCCACCAGCGACTCCGCATACTCGCTGTAACCCTTGTAGTTCACATCCTTGATGCCGACGGTGAAACCCCAGTAGAAGCGGTCGTTGACGTTGCCGCTCACGTTGAAGTCGTAGTCACCGATCCACCCCCGATGGGCACGGTCGAAACTGTAGGCATCAGCATCCAAGGCATAGAAGTAGCCGTCGTTGGGATCCAGCAGCAGTGCATTGGCATTCATGTAGTCAGCCTCACTGAAAGCCCAGGAGCGGTTCCTACCGTCGTAGCCGATGGCCTCGCCCTGATTGTTAAGGTCGAGTTCATAAATACCCTTCTCTGCCTTGTAATAGGTGAGGCCATTCTGGGAACAGCCTCTCAGGGTGCTGGCCGCCGAGAGGATCTGGTCGAAGTTATGGCTCTTGTGGTAGTTGAAGCCGACATTAACGAATGACGAACTGCTCACACGTGTCGAATACACGAAGCCGGCCTGGTCGAAACTCATGTTCGTCTTTCCGAGACCGTCGAACTTCTGGACATCCTGCTGCGACACGAAACCGAAACTCAGGCTGGCCGTCGAATGACGGAACAGACCGACGCCGGCGGGATTGGTACTCATGGTCGAGATGTCTGCTCCGAGGGCTTCCATCGCACCACCCATACCCACATAGCGGGCCGTACCGTTCAGGTCGCTGCCCAGCAGACGGGCACTCTCGTATGTATCCTGTGCAGCCGCCGGCATCACAGCCAGCACCCATGCTGCTAACAAAATCTTCTTCATGCTATTTACTTTTTAACCTTTTTACCTTTTTATGTTATCTTCTGCCACCAAGACGGGATCCGCCACCGCCGCCTCCGCCGCGGCTACCACCGCCACCGCTGAAGCCGCCGCCACTGCTGCGCGAGCCGCCGAATGACCCGCTGCTGCGGGAAGAACTGCTGCTGCGAGATCCACTGAACGAACCGGAATTTGAATTATTCGTGTTACCACGATAACCGCTGAAGTTACCGCTGTTGCTCCGCACATTATTGTTGCTCCTGTTTGCACGGGATCCGCCCATGGCTGCGGCACGCTCACTCACGCTGTTCCTGCGGCTGCTGTTGCCGGCCACTGCCCCACCATGATAGCCATGGGTGGAACCGTCTCTGCGGATGGTGCCCGTGCCGATGTGGGCATAGCCGCCGCCACCGCCACCATGATAATATACCGGATGACCGCCACCCCAGTAGTAGCCGTAGCCATAGTACCAGGGATCATACCAGCCACCATAGCCGTAATAGCCGTAATACCAAGGATCGTACCAGGGGTCGTACCAGGCGTAATGCCAACCATAGCGCCAAGTGCTGTAATACCAGGGATCATACCAAGCGAAACGGCTGTAGTACCAGGGCGAATGCCAGCCCCAGTCATTGCGACCCAGTGTATAGCCGGCCCAGAAGGCCTCGTTCTCAGACAGGTTATAGTCGTCGAAACGGGTCATCTTCCTGGTCAACTGATAGTCCTCGCTTAAGGAGTCGGGATAGACGCCCTTCTCTGAACTGAAGTCGATAATGTCGCTCATCGTGGAATCACCGTCGATCACCTGATATGTACTTTGCAGACGACGGTTGTAGTCGTCAACGCTACGGTCACTGCCACAATAGTAGGTGTTCTTCGGCATCCCATAGTTATCCTGCACCTTCTCCGCACTCTTCTTGGGAACGAAGTAGAGATCGTCATCCTGAGCCAACATTGCCAGCGGCATGGCTCCGAATACCATGGAAATCAGTAATAGTTTCTTCATTTTCTTCAAAGTTTTAATGATTCACGATGCAAAAATACAACCATTTTCGGTGCAAAGATAGGGAAAAACCCTAACTTATGGTAGGATTTTCCCTATTTTTTCTCTATAAATATCAAATTCAGTCTCTGCAGTTCGCTATAGATACGCTGTACGGGGAGCCCCATCACATTGTAGTAACTGCCGTGGAGACCCGTCACGCCGATGTAGCCTATCCATTCCTGGATGCCATAGGCACCAGCCTTGTCGAAGGGCTTGTAATGGCTGACGTAGTAACGGACCTCCTCGTCGCTGAACGCCTTGAAAGTCACGTCGGTCGTCACGTCGAAGGCATGCTCCTGGGCGGCTGTCAACAGGCAGACACCCGTGGTCACCTGATGCGTCCGTCCGCTGAGCAGGTGAAGCATACGGACAGCATCTTCCTCATCCGCCGGCTTCCCCAGTATCTCATCACCCACGATGACGACGGTATCGGCCGTGATCACCAGTTCATCATCCCGGATGATCCGACGGTAGGCATCAGCCTTCTTGCCGGCGATGTGGAGGGCTACCTCGCTCACGGGCAGGTCATCGGGATAGGACTCGTCGATCCCCTCCAGCACGCGCACCTTGAAGGGAAGGCCAAGCCCTGCCAGGAGTTCCTTCCGCCTCGGCGAATGACTCGCTAATATGATCCTATACTTTTCACTCTTCATCTCTCGATTCCTCCTACCATCCGAAAGCCTTCGCATTCATCACCCATTTCCCCTGGGCACGGAGCACCTGTTCGATGACATCCCTGCCACAGCCATGACCACCGATACGGTCACTGACATAGAGGCTCTCCTCCCTGATCTCCGGACAGGCATCCCTTGGACAGACGGGGCACCCCACCCTGCGCATGATCTCCAGGTCGGGGATGTCGTCGCCCATATACATCACCTCCTCATCGGTGAGTCCGTATTTGGCGAGGAACTGGTTGTAGGTCTCGATCTTCACGGCACATCCCGTGTAGATATCCTCCACGCCCAGACCCTCATAGCGCACCCGCACGCTCGGCACGTTGGCACCTGTCAGGATGACGATGCGCAGACCGAGTTTCATGGCAAGTTGGATGGCATAGCCGTCCTTGATATTCACCGTGCGCAGGGGCACGCCCTCGGCACTGAGCGTGATGGTCTCGCTGCTCAGCACCCCGTCAATATCAAAGATGATGGCCCGTATCTTCTTCAAGTCATAGTTGATCATACTGTTCAATATTTATTAAGGTGTACATTCTCCCACTTCAGACGATCCTCCGCCTGGGGCTTCCGCTCGTCCATCCAGTGGCCGACGGCGAGGATACACAGGCAGTTGAGGTTGTCGGGGATGTCGAGCACGCCACGGATGACGGTGTCGGCCGTCGTACCGTCGTCGAGCCCGCGCCCGCGCATCTGGATCCAACAGGTGCCGAGGCCGAGTTCCTCCGCCTGGTACTGCATGGAGATGGCGGCGATGGATCCGTCCTCCACCCAACAGTCGTTCTGCATGGGGTCGCCCAGCACGACAATGGCGATGGGTGCACCCTTCAGGAACTGGCTGCCGAGGTTCTTGGCATCGGCGAGTTTCTCGATGTCGAGTTTGTCCTCGACGACCACGAACTGCCAGGCCCGCTGTCCCTTCGAGGTCGGTGACATCAGGGCTGCACGGAGGATCAACTTGAGGTCCTCGGGATTGATTTCCTCGTCTGTGAACTTACGGTGGCTGCGGCGCATCTGCGCCAGGTCTTTGAATGTTGTCATACTTAATTGTGCTTATTTTGGCGCAAAGATAGTGAAAATCTGCTAAAAAAAAGCACAATTAACAGAATTATTTGTATTTTTGCGGTATGAAAGGGCTGACGACGAAGATTTACCGCAAGAGCAGTGAACTGCCTGAACTGGAAGATAGCAATTTCTTCCACAGTCGTCTGCTGTTCGAGACCTGCGAACAGGCCTCCCGTCAGCGGCCCTATATGGTGGTGACGACGGATGAGTCGGGCAAGGTCGTCAGCCACATGCTGGGCATCCTCCGTCTCCGCACCATCTGGCTGCCGCCCTTCCTGCTGCTCCACTGCCGTGTGCTGGGCGAAGGGGTCTATGAGGGCGACGGATACACCCGTGACGAGTTGTTCGGCGAGATGCTGGGCGCCCTCATACAGAGGGTGAGCAACAGGGCGCTCTACGTGGAGGTCAGTAACCTGAGCCAGAAGATGCTGGGTTACAGGCAACTGCGCCAGCACGGTTTCTATCCCGTGAACTGGATGAGCATCCACAACTCCCTCCACAGCCACACGCCCGAGGAGCGTATCTCCGAGAAGATGCAGAAGCGCATCGACAATGCCCATGCCCGTGGAGTCGCCACGGAAAAGGTCACCACCGAGGAGGATTTCACGGCCTTCTCCAAACTGCTGCGCCGCCATAACATCCTGAAGCCCCGCCTCTACATCCCCGATGACATTTTCTTCCGTAAACTGATGAACGAGGCGTATGGCGACCTGTTCGTCACCAAGTACCACGGGAAGGTCATCGGCTGTTCGGCCGTGGTGTATAGCGAGGGGAATGCCTATCTGTGGTACGCCGCCTATCTCCGTAAGAGTTATCTCCACCTGCACCCGGACATCATCACCATCTGGGACACGATCAAGGACGCCCACCGGCGGGGCTGCGAGCATATCTGCTTCATGGACGTGGGACTGCCCTACAAGAAAAATCCTTTCCGCGAGTTCATCCTGAGTTTCGGCGGAAAGGAACAGAGCACCTACCGATGGTTCCGTTTCTCCATCAGATGGGTGAATGCCCTCTTGGCATGGATCTACCGGGAGTAGCGACGGTCAGTCGCCCCCGCCCGACATCACTTTCTCCAACTCATAGTCATTGGCGCCCATATTGACACTCCGCTCCTGGGGGATGTCGGGAATGGTCATAAGACCTTCATCCTCGTCCCAGTCGGCAGGATCCACGCTCTCCTCGATCACGACGGTGTCCTCGGGCGGTATGATGAACTCTATCTTGCCGGAGTCTTCCTGGAAACGCTCATAGAGACGCTCTGCCCGGTTACGACGGCATCCGATGACACTGATCATCAGCAGGGCCAGAAATACGTAGGTTAGTTGTTTCATGTCTATATCGGTTTTTGTTATTTATATCCGTTCCACCTGCTTCACACCCTTCACGGTGCGCAGTTTCTTGAGAAGAGCCTCCAGGCGCGAGGTATCCTCCAGCATCACCACCAGGTTGCCGCTGAAGAGCCCGTCGTGGGAGTCGATGTTGATAGACCTGAGCACGAGCCGCTCATCCTTGGCGATGATGCTCGTCAGGTTGTTCACGATGCCGATATCGTCGCTGCCGACGACACGGAGGGTGATGGAGTATTGCGACGACCCCTTGCCGCTCCACCTGGCCTTGACGATACGGTAGCCGTAGCGGCGGCGCAGTTCCGGGGCGTTGGGACAGTCCAGACGGTGGATCTTGATGCCGCCGTTGATGGTGACGAAGCCGAAGATGGGATCGCCGTAGATCGGCGAACAGCAGCGCGCCAACTGGTAGTCGAGTCCCTTCAGGTTGCGGTCGATGACGAGCGTATCATCCGACAGACCGGTGTTCATTCCCGCGATCTTGGAGTCGTCGAGTTCGAACTCGCTGGCCGAGCGCGCCTGGTTGTCACCCGTGACGGTCTTCTCCCCGTCACGTATCTCAATGTATTTCTCGATGACGGCATTCACGTCGAGCACGCCGTCGGCGATCTGCTTGTAGAAGTCGCTCACCTCCTTGAAGCCCATCTTCTTGATGACGTGGAACATGACGGACTCCTCCTGCTCGATCTTGCGGTTCCTGAACTTCCGCTCCAGCATCTCCTTGGCGAAGAGGCCCTCCTTCACCTGCGTCTCCTTCAGGGCCAGACGGATCTTCGACTTGGCACGCGAGGTCTTCACGATGTTCAGCCACTCCTGACGGGGCTTCTGGCTGACAGAGGTCAGGATCTCCACCTGGTCGCCGCTCTTCAGTTCGTAACGGATGGGCACGACCTTGCCGTTGATACGCCCGCCCGTACACTGGTTGCCGATCTTCGAGTGGATATGGTAGGCGAAGTCGAGCACCGTGGCACCGGCCTTGAACTTATAGAGGTCGCCCTTCGGCGTGAACACGAACACCTCGTCCTCGTAGAGATCCATCTTGAACTGGTCCATGGCCTCCAGTCCGTCAGCATGCTCCAGCATACTACGGATGTTCGTCAGCCACTCGTCGAGACCCGTCTCGCCCTTCACGCCCTTGTAGCGCCAGTGGGCGGCAACACCCCGTTCTGCGATCTCATCCATCCGCTCCGTACGGATCTGCACCTCCACCCATTTCTGCTCAGGTCCCAGCACGGTGATGTGCAGGGACTCATAGCCGTTCGACTTCGGCACCGAGAGCCAGTCGCGCAGACGCTTGGGGTTCGGCTGGTACATGTCGGTGATGATCGAATAGGCCTGCCAGCACTGCATCTTCTCCTTATCTTCCTCGCAGTCGATGATAATCCGGATGGCAAAGAGGTCGTAGATGCCCTCGAAGCCGCATTTCTGCTTCTTCATCTTCTGCCAGATACTGTGGATCGACTTCGTCCGCCCCTTGATATGGCAGTTGATGCCCGCCGCCCTGATCTTCTCCTCCACTGGCTTGATAAATGCTGCTATATAGGCATCGCGCGATGCCTTCGTCTCGTTGAGTTTGTCCTTGATCATATAGTAGGCATCGTGCTCCATGTACTTCAGCGACAGGTCCTCCAACTCGCTCTTCAGTTTGTACAGGCCGAGTTTATGGGCCAGCGGGGCATAGAGGTACGCCGCCTCCTGCGACACCTCCATCTTCGCCTCCACGTTCTCCGTGTCACGGATCTGCCGCATCAGGTTCACCCTGTCGGCGATCATGATCAGGATCACGCGCATGTCCTCGGCGAAGGAGAGCAGCAGGTTACGGAAGTTCTCGCTCTCGACGACGGGATTCTTCTGGTAGAGCAGTTGGATGCGGTTCAGACCGTGGAGGATGCGCGACACCTGGTCGCCGTACTCCTCCCTCACCTGCTCCGTCGTCAGCCTACCCTCCTCGATCTCCGGAATCAGATAGACGGCCTGGATGGCATCGCCCTTCAGACCGATCTCCTCCTCCAGGATCGCCGCCGTCTGGACAGCCATCCTCTTCTTTTCCTCATATGTAAAAGCAAACAAATTGGCCATAAATCCAGTTTTTATGCGGCAAAGTTACAATTTTCTTGGAATTTCTGTGCATTTTTGGGGAAAAGTTTGTATTTTTGCACAAGAAACAATTTA
>JAFRMM010000047.1 GCA_017430675.1 Prevotella sp. | reverse complement strand
TATCAGCAGAAGAAAAATCTGATGAAAGAACAATTGAAGAGTTTCTACTTTTCACTGATTCGTCAGGGCATGAAAAAAAGTAAATGCCCCACTTCGTGGCTGGAGGCATTCTTTATGCTGGAAATGCATCTACAAACGATAGATGACGGCTCTCGCCAAGTGGTATTTCTGGATGAATTACCTTGGATGGATACACCTCGTTCCGGATTCGTCACAGCATTGGAGTCTTTTTGGAATGGTTGGGGATGCCATCGGGATAATTTCATGTTGGTGGTCTGTGGCTCGGCTACCTCATGGATTATGGATAATCTCATCAACAATCACGGTGGCCTATATGGGAGGCTTACCAGCGAAATAAAATTGTCACCCTTCACGTTGAAAGAATGTGAACAATTTTTCCATAACAAGCAAGTCAAACTGTCACGTTATGACATTGTGCAAAGTTACATGGCTCTTGGTGGCATTCCCTATTATCTCAGTTATTTCGATAGTGGTCATAGTCTGGCACAGAACATTGATAACCTTTTCTTTGTGAAAGATGCAAAATTGCAAGAGGAATTTGACCGATTATTTGCATCAGTGTTTTCGCGCCCAGAAGAAATTATGAAAATAGTTAGGCTGTTAAGCAAGCGCCACTCAGGTTACATGTTGGAGGAAATAGCCCAAAAGACAGAAATCCCTGCAGGAGGAAATCTCAGTAATCTGTTGAAGGCACTGATTGCCAGCGATTTTGTGATACGCTATGTCCCGTTTGGATGTTCCAAGCGTGAAGTGCATTACAAACTTGTCGATCCGTTCTGTATTTTCTATCTGCGTTATGTACCAGAAAACAACAACTATGTGACCAGTTTCTGGCAACAGAATCAGACATCGCAAAGCATTGTCAGTTGGAGAGGATTTGCCTTCGAGGAAGTCTGTCTGCTACATATCGACCAGATAAAGCGGGCATTAGGCATACTCGGAGTATCTACCCTCCAGTCATCATGGGCGCTAAGGGGTAACGATGAAGAAGAAGGGGCGCAGATTGACCTGATAATTCAACGGGCTGACCATATCGTCAACATGTGTGAGATGAAGTTCTATGGCGAGGATTTTACAGTTGACAAAGCATATTATAAGAAACTGGATCATCGGGAAAAGGTTATGACAGAAAAGATATCCCGTAAAGACAGAGTGCATCCAGTACTCATTACGACCTATGGTCTTACTTATAATGAATATGGTAGTATATTCCAAAATGTGATAACGATAGACCAACTCTTCGAATAAGAATATGATGACACAGGAGAAGGTATAAAACCTCACTTCACTCTGTCCCCCGTTTGTATCACGCAAATGATATAAACGGTAAAGTTTTTCGCATCTTTCTTACACGCCCTGTACAATTGCAATCTGTGACAACAAACGAACCGTCCCCACTTATAACTTCCAGGGGAACTGGAGGCGGGGCTTGGAGAAGTGGCGGAGCACGATGCAGTGCCAGAAATAGGCCAACTGATAGACCAGTGAGGAGCCCCACAACTTGAAGTAGGACGCATAGGTGAAGTCCCACTTGAAGTGGCGCTTGATCTGCACGTCGATGTCGATATGCGTCTGATCCACCTTGTATTTCCTGTCGAGGAGGAAGTAGGCAAACCTGATGGCTGCCATCCGGGGCTTCGGGGGCAGGTCGCCCTCGACGAAGGGCATGACATCCTCTAACTTCTTCACCTGATAGAGCGCACCGCAGGCCTCAAAGCCCGAGTGGCCGATGATGATGGAGGGCTTGCCCCAGTAGCAGGCCTCCAGACCCGTGGTGGAGCCGAAGGTGACCACCTTCTCACAGGCATCCATCAGGTCGTAACTGCTGACCTTGCTCTCCGGCGGGATCACCGTGACGTTGGGCAACCGGTCGTACTGGTAGAGGTCGAGGTGATCCCTGTGGGTGATGCCCTTCAGGTTGGGGTGTATCCTTATATAATAATGTACGTCGCCCGCGGAATGGTTGAGGATGTAGCCGATGGCCTCGCACTGGGAGGGGAACACGCGGTTGACGCTCCAGTCGTCGCCCAGGGCCACGAGTTCGTCCTGCGACGAGGTGAAGAGCACGATGTTACGCTCGTGGGGGTCGAAGCCCTCGGGCAGCAGACCTTTCTTCTGCTCCGTCACGTAGGCCTTGACATCGACGACCACCTCGCCCTTGCGGCGGCGCTCGAAGAACGAGGAGCCGATGCGGATCTTCTCCTCCTCGGGCTCTGACGACTTCTCCCAGGTGGTGATGGCCAGTTGGTTCCACTTCTCGATGTTATGGGGCAGTGCGTCGGGGTAACTCATCTTCGCGTAGGGCTCCCCGTGGCCGCCTACGGTCTCCACGGCCTTGAACTTGATGTCGAGGGCCTTGGCGATGTCGAAGAAGAGGCGGTTCTCGTAGAGACGGCCGTTATGGACGATGATGACGTCGGGCTTCACCTGACCGATGGTCTCGTAGGCCTTATCCACGAGGTCGCAGAGTTCGCCCACCAGCGGGAGCGCAAAGGTGTGGAACTCCTCGTAGCGGGCCATGTCGAGGTCGCGCGTCGTGGTGTAGTAGAGCGACAAGACGGACCTGCCGACCTTCACGTCACGATAGGTGAACTCCTCCAGTTCGTCGGCCTTCTGGAAGTCGAACGCCTGATTCCTGTGCCTCATGTCTTCCTTCCTGATGGGGATCATGTGGATGCCGGCCCCGTAGGCGCGCCGGTACTCGCGGTACATGCGGTGGCAGAACTGGCAGATGCAGGGATAGCCGTCGAGGTTCATGAAACAGGAGGAGAGGCCACCGTGGCAGTAGGCCCACCAGATCTCGTCGCCAGCCTCCTTCCCCGCAAGGATATCGTCGATGATCACCCCGATATGGGGGGCGGCCAGGGAACAGGAACTGTAATATAGTCGTTTACTCATGTCAGATCTTTATTGTCCATTGTACCTGCACAGTTTGCGGCTGCGGTTGTGCAGGATATCGTTCTTGATGAAGGGGGTGACGTCGCTGAAACGGATGACCTCGTAGGGGACACTGCCGATCAGTCCGCTGCGGATGACGCCGTTGGCATACAACTCATCGACGAAGGGGTCGGGCGTGCAGACGACGTCGAGGTCGAGTCTTCTGACGTACATGGCGTAGTCGCGCTCCGTGTCCTGTCCGTCCCCATCCACGTAATGGCTGTGGAAGGTCTTCGAGAAGCGGTAGGAGGCCCCCAACTGCTGCTCGATGTAGTGGATATAGGTGAAACTGTTGCGCATGGAGGCACTGCCGATGAAGACGTTCTTGGCATTGGTGCGCTCCAGGTAGGCGAAGGGGGAGTCGGCACCGAACGACTCCACATTCTCCATCGCCACCAGTTCGGCTGTGTCCTTCCCCCAGACGGCGAAGGAGTAGATGGGATGGCGCGTGCGCAAGAAGTCCTTCCGCCGCAGGGAGGCATTGCCGATGGCGCCCGTCTTGCTGGGCGTCTTCAGGTAACTGAAGGGCTTGCCCTGGCAGAAGCCCCAGTTGTAGGTGGGGATCAGGAGGGTGCCCTCTTCGCCGACGGCCTCCTGGAACCTGTCCAGCAGGACGTTCGCGTCGAAGGTCTCCCCGTGTGCCTCGCACTGCAGGTAGAGGTCGGTGATATCAGAGGTGAGGAGGACGATGTCCCCCTGTCCGATCCCTATCACTGAGGGAATCTTCTGATAACTGATATACGCTGTCATGGTCTGTCGTTAGTAAGTGGATCGTCCGCCGTCGATGACGATGTTCTGTCCCGTGATCCAGCGGGCTTCGTCCGACAGCAGGAAACAGGCGAGGCTGGTGATGTCCTCAGGGTGGCCCACGCCTAAGGGGTAGGTGGCGAGGTGGGCGGCTCCAGCCTCCGTCTCGAGGAAGTCCTGGGTCATCGGGGTCTCCACCGTACCGGGTGAGATGCTGTTGACGCGCACCTTCGGGGCCAGTTCCTTGGCCAGTGTGACGGCTAAGGCGTTCAGGGCACCCTTCGAGGCGGCATAAACGGCGTTGCCCTTCTCACCGCGGATGGAGGCCAGTGAGGAGATGAAGAGGATATGCCTCAGCGCCCCCTTGTTCTCCTTCTTCACCAACGGACGGATGAGTTCCAGCACGGAGAGGATGTTCACGTTGAAGATCGTGTCGATGCTCTCGGTGTCTGTCTGCCGGATGGGCATCACCTTGCTCGTGCCCGCACAGTGCACCAGCGCGTCGATCTGCAGGTCGTTCTGCCAGATCAGTCCTGTAAGGCGTGCAGACGCCTGCCGCCTGTCGGTATCCAGGTCGCAGACGAGTTTCAGGGCTTTGTGAGACCCACCGGTCTGGCGGACGAGTTCGTCGAGTTTCTGCTCATCCCGTCCGACGAGGATGAGGTTCCTGTTGCCAGAGAGCCGGATGGCCAGGTCTAGGCCGATGCCGGAGGTGGCGCCTGTGATGAGGGTATATGTCTCCATTAGTCCAGAACGAGTTTACATAAATCACCGATGGTCTCGCATGCCCTGATGTCGGCGGCCTTGAAGACCTTCTTGTAGTCCTTCGACACCATGGAGATGATGCCGAGGATGGCCAACGAGTCCCAGTATTCGAAATCTTCGAGGACGTCGCCGTCGGCAACGGTCTCTTCCTCCAGGATCTCTGCCAGTTTGCTCTTTAATTCTTCCATATTTAATACTCTATTATCCGGTTAAAGTCCAGGTGCCCCACCTTCATGATGATGGCCGCCCAGGTGAGTCCGACGCCGAAGCCCGACAGGCACATCCTGTAGGACTCCTGCTCCAACTGCTCTCCGAGGTTGTGGGAGATACAGGTGGGCACGGTGACACCGCTGGCATTGCCGAAGTTCTCCACGATGTTGCTGGGCATCTTCTCGTAGGGCACGCCGATGGCTTCCGCCAGTTTCTCGAGCATGAACTTATTGGGCTGGTGGAACATGTACCAGTCGATGTCGTCGGCTGTCAGGCGGGCCCGCTCCAGCAGGTCGTGGATCATGGGCGGCACCTCGCGCTGTACGAAGTTGAACACGTCGTCGCCCTGCATCACCAGGTCGTTCAGCGACCTGAGGTTGCCGGCCTCGTCCTCGTGCTCGACGGCCGTCTCCTCGGAACAGGGCATGCGGAAGCCCCCGGCGGGGATCATCAGCGACTTGGCGCCCGTGCCGTCCATCTTCACGGCGACGAAGATGTCCTCGTCGCCAGTGGTCTTCTCCACGATGGTGATGGAGGCAGCGTCGCCGATGAGGGGCTTGCTGTTGCGGTCGTGGATGGACACCTTCGGACTGAGCACGTCGGCATTCATCAGCACCACCTTGCATATACTCTCCTGCTCCAGCAGCATGAACGACTGTATCAGTCCGATCTCGAAGCCCGCACACCCCTGATTGATGTCCAGGCAGATCATGTCGTGCTTCAGACCGAAATGCCCCTGTATCAGGTTGCTCGTGGGCGGCATGAAGTAGTCGGGCGACTGCGACACGAAGAGCAGGGCATCGATCTCGTCCTTCTGGAGCAGACCGTTGTCGAAGAGGTACTGCAGACCGTGGATGCAGAAGTCGGAGGAGCACTGGCCCTCGGCGGCGATGCGATGGGTGTTGTAGCCCATGATCTTCTTCAGGCGCAGCGACTTCTTCTCGGGGAAGTTGTAGTTTGCCATCTCCTCCTCGAACGTGACGACACGCTTGGGGAGGATGGTCAGGATGCCGGTGATCTTCTTGTTTCTAAACTTCAGGTTCATGCTGCGCCGCTTTTCTTCAGTAAGGCCTCGATCTTGTCGAGGGAGGAGAAATTATCTGCAATGACATCTATGCCATTGATCTTGATATTGAACTGACTCTCCAGTTCGTCAACCAGCGATACCATGTCGAAGGAGTCGAGCATGCCCTCCTCGATGAAGTTCACGTTCTCACTAAAGTCGAACTCTGGCCTGAGGTCAGTCAGGATCTCAACAATTTTATCTTTCATCTTGTCTGTATTTAATCATTACATGGTTGGTAATCGGTTCTCTTTTGAAGCCATAGTGCTCGTAGCGCCTGATGGCATTCTCGTTGTCCGAGACCACCCAGAGTTGTTGGCGCCGGGTGTCCTTGCCCTTCAGGAGTGCAGCCTTCAGGAGCCGTGCCCCTACCTTCCGGTTCCTGTGCTCAGGGACGGTGTACCAGTAGCGGAGGTACCACGAGGTCTGTCCTGACAGTTCGAAGATCAGGAAGCCGCAGAGCGACTCACCCTCCCTGACGACGAGCAGTTGGCGGCGCTGGACAAAGTCCCTCACCTCCTGCATGGAGGGCAGTTGCTCACTGAGCGGGTCAAACCCCGTCTGGAGGGTGTCATACACCTGTTGTACGTCCGCATCCTCGCCGAAGGTCACACCCTCTGGCTCTTCCCAACTGTCATCCGCCAACTGTCCGATATGGCTCATGCGGAACAGTTGCCGGTAGGGCCTGAAGCCCGCGCCCCTGAGGACTTCCGTCTCTTCCTGTCCCTCTTGCTTGGAGACGATGTCGATCACGCTGTCGGTCTCCAACGTCGTCTGTCCCAGGGCCTCTGCCACGGCTCCCATATCGGTGGCGATATAGAAGAGGTTGCTGAATTGCCCGTTACGGTGGAGCAGGAGGTAGCAGTGGTCAGCCTTCAGGAAGAAGAGACTGCGGTTCTCCATCCAGTAGGGGTGCTTCCGTTCGTCCCAGAAGAAGTTCGTCACAAACCCCTGCCGCAGATTCCTGATGTCCCCGACGAAGTTCTGTACCTGTTCGTAAGCAACGACTCTATCCATTCGTGATCTGCTTGTAATACGACCTGTCGATCTTGCCGCTGGCGTTCTGCCTCAGGGCCTCCTCACGGTGGTAGTCCGTGGGGATCATATAGCGGGGGATGCGGTCGGTGAGTCCCTTGCGGAACTCACCCTTGGTGATCTCCTTCGCGGCCTGGTAGAACAGGACGATCTTCTTGTTGGTGAAGTCGTACGAGGCGCAGCAGTTATCCACCAACTTCGTGGCAAGGATGGCGTTCTCGATCTCCCCGAGTTCGATGCGGTAGCCGTTGTGCTTGATCTGTGAGTCCTTGCGGCCCACATACATGATCTCACCGCGCTCGTTCCGATAGACGATGTCGCCCGTGCAGTAGATGGTCTCGGGGTAATGCTTGTTCAACGGGTTCTGGATGAACGCCTTCCGCGTCTTCTCCCAGTCGTTGTAATAGCCGAGTGCCAATGAGGAGCCGCGCACGCAGAGTTCACCCTCCTCGTTTACGCCAGCCTCCTGTCCCTCGCTGTTCAGGATCAGTACGCCACTGTTGCGGCAGGCCTTGCCGATGGGTAGCGGCTCGTCGTCGCCGAACTCCCGATCCACCTCGTAATAGGTGCAATCGACGGTGATCTCCGTCGGCCCGTAGAGGTTGGCATACCGACAGTGGGGCAGATGCCTGCGCCAGTAGTTCAGGTGCTTGTTGGGCATCACCTCCCCGGCGAAGAAGATATCCTTGAGATAGGGCATCTCCTGTTTCTGCAGCACGTCGTAGTTGGCCACGTTGATCAGGGCGTAGGGCACCCAGAACACGAACGAGATCCTGTGCTCGTTCAGGTAGTCCACCAACTGTGCGGGGAAGGTGAAGTGCACCTCGGGGATGATGTCGAGGGTGGCCCCCGTGGCATACATCAGGTAGATGTCGAGGGTGGAGTTGTCGAAGTAGAAGGGCGCCTGGTTGCCGATGACGGCCTCGTCGGTAAAGCCGAAGCGGCCGATGGCCCAGTCGATATAGTCGATCACGCCGCGGTGGGAGACCACCACGCCTTTCGGTGTGCCCGTGGAGCCGGAGGTGAAGATGGCATAGACGGGATCGGTGTCGATCTGATCCTGGAGGTAGTTCTCGGCCTGACAGGTGGCGTCGGCCTTGGATCCTGTCGCCAGTACGTCGTCTATCACCAGGATCTCCTTGTCACAGATCTCCCGCAGGTTAGCCTCATGGGCCTTGTCGGTGATGATGACGCGCGACTCCAGCACGTCGAGTATGGAACGTATCCTCGTGTCGGGCGACTTCGTGTCAAGTGGTACATAGAAGTTGCCGCTCATGTTGATGCCGGCAAAGGCCTGTACCATCGCGCATCCCTTGGGGATATAGACCCCTATGGGCGATCGCCGCAGACCATTGGCCCTGACGGCATCAGCGATCACAAATGCCGAATGGAGAAGTTCCGTGAAGGTGATGCTGCCTGTCGTATCCTGAACTGCCGTCTTCTGAGGATGCTTCGCGGCGGTGGTCACAAGGTATTCTATTACACTTTTCTGCATACGTGTATGACGTACTTATTTATTTTAGGCTGCAAAAGTACAACATTTTTGCGTAATGGGCAACCTTTTCCTTGGAAACTTTCTTAAAACAGTTAAAAAATAATAAATATTGCTCTCTTCGACCTTTTGTGTGCTTGTAATAGGAAAAAGAGTCGTACCTTTGCAGTCCGATTATTGGGGAGAGACTTAGAATCCCCGTGGAATGTTGTGTGAATAGCGGTGTCTTTGGCCGGGCACAGTGGTTCGTGAATCAGCGTTTCAAGGCGTAATCCCGCCAGGGACAGGATTGTCCCGAAGCGTACGTTAGACTTGCAGCCGGGAGACTAACCCCGGATGTGGGTTTGTGTGCGTAAAATATAATGAGGTAAAACTGTTTTTTAGTAGTAAAATTTAAAAGAAATGAACACTTTAAGTTACAAGACTATTTCCGTGAACAAGGAGACAGCAAAGAAGGAGTGGGTGGTCATCGATGCCACTGACCAGGTTGTTGGTCGTCTCGCCTCCAAGGTAGCCAAGTTGCTTCGCGGAAAGTACAAGCCGACTTTTACCCCGCATGTCGATTGCGGTGACAACGTGATCCTTATCAATGCCGATAAGGTGGTATTTACTGGTAAGAAAGAGACCGACAAGGTCTATACCCGCTACACGGGCTATCCCGGTGGTCAGCGCTTCAACACCCCTGCCGAACTCCGCAAGAAGAACGGTGGTGTTGATAAGATGCTCCGCCACGCTGTGAAGGGCATGCTGCCGAAGGGTCCTCTTGGCCGCAGCCTACTGAAAAACCTCTACGTCTATGAGGGTACGGAGCATCCGCACGAGGCACAGAAGCCAAAGGCAATTGATATTAACCAGTATAAGTAAGGTTTATAGTTTAAAGTTTAAAGTTTATAGAGACAATGGAAGTAATCAACGCAATAGGTCGTCGTAAGAGTTCTGTAGCCCGCGTGTATGTTTCTGAGGGTACAGGCAAGATCACGATCAACAAGAAGGAATTAGAGACTTATTTCCCGTCAGCCATCCTGCAGTATGTGGTGAAGCAGCCGCTGAACCTGCTGGAGGTCGCTGAGAAGTATGACATCAAGGTCAACCTCGACGGTGGTGGTTTCACTGGTCAGAGCCAGGCTCTCCGCCTTGCCATCGCACGCGCCTTGGTGAAGATCAACGAAGAGGACAAGAAGAAACTGAAGGATGCCGGATTCCTGACACGCGACAGCCGTGAGGTAGAGCGTAAGAAGCCGGGTCAGCCCAAGGCACGTCGTCGCTTCCAGTTCAGTAAGCGTTAATCCCTTTGGGAGACTGAGCAGTTTAGTATCTAAACCGTTGGGATTCATCCTAGCAATCCTAGGAAATCCTAGGCAGTCCTAGGAAATCCTAGGCAATCCTAGGCAAAATGACTACCCTCCGGCTGATTCTGGACAAAGAATTAAAAAGAAAGTAAACAATTAAAAGATTAAAGACAATGTCAAGAACAAATTTTGATCAGTTGCTGCAGGCTGGCTGTCATTTCGGTCACCTGAAGCGTAAGTGGAACCCCGCTATGGCTCCCTACATCTATACCGAGCGTAACGGTATCCATATTATCGACCTGCACAAGACGGCTGCCAAGATCGACGAGGCTGCCGATGCCCTGAAGCAGATTGCCAAGAGTGGCAAGAAAATCCTGTTCGTCGCTACTAAGAAACAGACAAAGGAAGTGATTGCCGAGAAGGCTGCCAGCATCAACATGCCGTACGTCATCGAGCGCTGGCCCGGTGGTATGCTCACCAACTTCCCCACAATCCGTAAGGCCGTGAAGAAAATGGCGAACATCGATAGACTGATGCAGGACGGAACCTATTCAAACCTTTCCAAGCGCGAACTGCTGCAGGTTACCCGTCAGCGTGCCAAACTGGAGAAGAACCTCGGTTCCATCGCCGACCTGACCCGTCTGCCGAGCGCACTCTTCGTGGTGGATGTGCTGAAGGAGCAGATTGCCGTTCGTGAGGCCAACCGTCTGGGTATCCCCGTGTTCGGTATCGTTGATACCAACTCCGATCCTAACAATATCGACTTCGTGATCCCCGCCAACGACGATGCCAAGGACAGCGTAGAGATCATTCTCAATGCTTGCTGCGCCGCTATCGCCGAGGGTATCGAGGAGCGCAAGGCCGAGAAGGCCGACGAGAAGGCTGCCGACGCCCAGGCTGAGGCTGATGCCGAAGAGGCGAAGCCCAAGCGTGCTGCCCGCAAGGCCCGCAAGGACGCAGAGCCCAAGGCTGAGGAGGCTCCCGTAGCCGAGGCCGATGAAGCCGCTGCTCCCGCTGAGGGAGAGGCTCCCGCCGCAGAGTAATTTTATAGTTAAGAATTAAGAGTTAAGAATTAAGAAAAATATTATGGCAATTTCAATTGACGATATCAAGAAACTTCGCGCTATGACCGGTGCTGGTCTGGCTGACGTGAAGAAGGCTCTCACTGAGGCCGAGGGCGACTTCGACAAGGCCAAGGAACTCCTCCGTGAGCGTGGCCTCGCTATCGCTGCCAAGCGTAGCGACCGTGAGACATCCAATGGTTGTGTACTCGTAAAGAGCGTTGACGGCTTCGCCGCCATGATCGCCCTGAAGTGCGAGACCGACTTCGTGGCCAATGGTGCCGACTTCATCGCTCTGACCCAGAGCATCCTCGACGCCGCTATCGCTGCCAAGGCCAAGGACCTGGAGGCAGTGAAGGCCCTCGACATCAACGGCCAGAGTGCCCAGGAGGCTGTGACCCAGCGCTCAGGTATCACTGGTGAGAAGATGGAACTCGACGGTTACCTCGTACTCGAGGGTGAGAACGTGGAGGTCTATGACCACATGGGCAAGCACACCCTGTGCACGATGGTTCAGACCACTCTGAACGCTCCTGAGGTGGGTCACAAACTCGCCATGCAGGTGGCTGCCATGAAGCCCGTGGCCCTCGACTCTGCCAGCATGCCCCAGAGCATCCTCGACGAGGAGTACAAGACGGCTGTTGAGAAGTCTAAACTCGAGCAGGTGCAGAAGTATGTGGATAACAAACTGAAGAAGGCCGGCATCAACCCCAACCTCGTTGACTCTGAGGATCACATCGAGAGCAACATGGCTAAGGGCTGGCTCACACAGGCTCAGGCCGACGAGGCCCGCAAACTCATCGAAGAGGGCAAGGCCGAGGGTGAGGCCCAACTGAAGATGCCTATGATCGAGGGTATTGCCAAGGGTCGTGTGCAGAAGTTCCTGAAGGAGAACTGCCTCGTTGATCAGGAGTTCCAGTTCGGTGACGGTGACAAGCAGACTGTCAGCCAGTGGCTCGCCGCCCAGAACAAGGATCTGAAGATCGCCGACTTCAAGCGCTTCACGCTCGTAGCAGAGTAATGAAAATCTTCGCTATAGGAATGAATTATGCAGCCCACAACCGTGAGTTGCATAATTTTGTTAAGCGCCCTGACGAACCCGTGATATTCACCAAGGCGGATTCGGCCTTGCTCAATCAGGGGAAACCCTTCTTTGTCCCCGACCAGTTGGGACGCATTGACTACGAGACGGAGGTGGTGGTGCGCATCTGCCGTCTGGGGAAGAATATCCCCCTGCGCTTCGCCCACCGTTACTACGATGCCCTGACGGTGGGCATTGACTTCACAGCGCGCGACCTGCAGAAAAAAGCCTCTGAGGCAGGACAGCCGTGGACGATCTGCAAAGGCTTCGATGGCTCTGCGGCCATCGGCGAGTGGGTGGCAAAAGAGAGGTTGCTGACGGATCCTGGGGTGCCATGCGGTGATTCTGGTCTGCAGTGCCTCCACTTCCGCCTCGATATCAACCAGCAGACCGTGCAGGAGGGTTGTACCTCGGACATGCTCTACACCGTCGATGAGATCATCGCCTATATCTCGCGGTTCTTCACGCTGAAGACGGGTGACCTGCTCTATACGGGTACGCCCGCAGGGGTGGGTCCCGTACATATCGGTGATCATCTTGAAGGTTGGCTCGAAGACCGCAAGGTGCTGGAGTTTAACTGTAAGTGATGCAATAAACGGCGGGCTTTCACGTTTATATGATTGGTGAAAGTTGCAATTCGACTCATAATGGGTTATGTGCTTCTGCTCTTCTGCCAACAGGTGGGGGCGCAGGAGTGGGTTGATCTGACTGCACAACAGGTCAGGATCGACTCATTGTTGCCAGTCTATACCTGGCAGAAGACCCTGCACGGCGACTTTGCCGATTCCATCTATACCGTCAGCATCGAATATCCCGAGTTCATCGAGATGAGCAAGGCGGATATCCGCCGCTATCAGCAGATCAGTGGTGAGCCCTTGCCGGAACTGCCGGTGGTGACACAGACCGTGGGCGTGGCCAGGAAGCGGGGTGTGCTCGACGTGTCGTTCGTGCCCTTAGTGTTCAGGGAGGGAAAATATCAGAAACTTGTCAGTTTCAGGCTGAAGGTAGAGGCGAGGGCTGCCAGGTCGTCTAGTGCTCCTAGGTTATCTAGAGATCCTAGGGCTGCTAGAGATCCTGGTTTTTCTAGGGCTTCTAGTTCTGTATCTACCCGCTACGCCGACCACTCCGTGCTACGCGAGGGCACATGGGCGAAGATCCGCATCCCCGAGAGCGGCTTCTATCAGTTGACGAGCGCGCTGATCCGCAAGGCCGGCTTTTCGGATATCAACAAGGTGAAGGTGTATGGCTACGGCGGAGCCCTACAGCCGGAAAGTCTGACGGGCGACTACCTGGCCTCGACGGATGACCTGCAGGAAGTGCCCACCAGTCTGGTCGATGGCAGACGTATCTTCTATGGTGTGGGCCCTGTGACATGGGAATCGGCGGAGACCACCGTCCGCACGCGCAATCCCTATTCCGACTATGGCTACTACTTCCTGACGGAGAGTGATGACGAACCGCAGACCATCGGCATAGAGGAACTGGCTGCCACTGGCTATCCCTCCGCTGCCGACTACCATTCGCTCTACGAGGTGGATGACTATTCCTGGTATCACGGCGGAAGAAATCTCTTCGACAAGACCCTCTTTACCATCGGCACGCCCCAGACCTATACGCTGTCAGGTAACGGCACGACGGGTACGCTGTCGGTGGCACTTACCAACGACGCTGGTTTCGAGGCTACCGTGGCCGTCAACGACTCCGTGGTGGACACTATTACCAGAAGAGAGAGACTTGACAGTTATACCGTGGCGGAAGAGACGGTGTGGGACTATGAACTCAACGGACTTCTGAATGCAGAGAACACCGTCAAGATCACCCAGACATCGGGCGGCAACCTGCGCCTTGACTATCTCTCCCTGAAGTACGACACACCTAAGGCCATGCCCGACCTCCAGTCGGCCAACCTCCCTGTGCCTGAGTTCGTGTATGGTATTGCCAACCAGGACCATCATGCCGACGAGCCCGTGGATATGATCATCATCATTCCTACCAACCAGCAGGTACTGTCACAGGCGGAGCGTATCAAAGCCTGGCATGAGCAACAGGACGGACTGCGCGTGAGGATCGTTCCTGCCGATGAACTATACAATGAGTTCTCCAGCGGCACGCCTGATGCCACTGCCTACCGCCGCTACCTGAAGATGCTGTACGACCGTGCCGCGACGGATGTCGACATCCCCGGCTATCTGCTGCTCTTCGGCGACGGTGCCTGGGATAACCGCATGAACAGTTCCGACTGGGCGGGCTATGACCCTGACGACTTCCTGCTGTGCTATGAGAGTGAGAACTCCTTCAGTCATGTGAACTGCTACGTCAGCGATGACTTCTTCTGTCTGCTCGACGACGAGGAACAGATCCAGCAGATCTCGGGCAATAGCCTTACCTATCAGGGGAAGCCCGACATGGCCGTAGGACGTTTCCCCGCACGGACGGCAGAGGAGGCCCAGGTGCTGGCGGACAAGACCCTCGACTACGCGGCGAACAAATACGCGGGCTCGTGGCAGAACGTGATATGTATGATGGGCGACGACGGCAACGAGAACACCCACATGGCAACGGCCGACAAGGTGGCTAACCTCGTGGAGGACACCTATCCCGGCTATGACATCAAGAAGATCTACTGGGATGCCTACCAGCGCACCTCTTCCTCCACGGGTTACAGTTATCCTGACGTCACACGGCTGATCAAACAGCAGATGACCAGCGGTGCCCTGATGATGAACTACTGCGGCCACGGTGCCGCCTACGCCCTCTCGCATGAACTGGTGATGAAACTGGCCGACTTCCAGTCAGCCACCTCCAACTACCTGCCGTTATGGGTGACGGCCTCGTGCGACATCATGCCCTTCGACGGACAGGAGGAGAACATCGGCGAGACCGCTATGCTCAACACACGGGGTGGGAGTGTGGCCTTCTTCGGCACCACGCGCACCGTATATGCCACCTACAATGAACAGATGAACCTCTCCTTCACCAAATACGTGCTGAGTCCGGGCTACACCATCGGCGAGGCCGTGCGGCAGGCGAAGTGCGACCTGGTCAGTGAGGGACGCGACGCGACACCCAATAAACTACAATACACCTTGCTGGGTGATCCCGCCTTGCGGCTGGCATGTCCTGCACAGTCAGTGGTCATCGACAGTATCAACGGACAGCCCGTGACCTCCGGGGTCAGCCTCTCCGCAGGAACAGTGGCCACGGTGCGTGGTCATGTGGAACAGAACCAGGTGCTCGCCACATCGTTCAACGGCGTGGTTACCGCCACCGTCCGTGATGCAGAGGAGACCATCACCTGTAAGATGAACGATGACTCCGAGGCCAGTGAGCCTTTTGTCTATCAAGACCGCACGAAGACCCTCTACCAAGGTTCCGACAGCATCGGCGGCGGCATCTTCCACTTCACCTTCGCCGTGCCGAAGGACGTGAGTTATACGGAGGGCAGCGGACTGATGACGCTCTATGCCGTGAGCAATGACCACCAGGTGATGCTGCATGGCGAAGACGGCAGTTTTACGCTCGATAGTGGCGGTGTCATCCAGAACGACTCCATAGGCCCCTCCATCTTCTGTTACCTGAACTCGAAGTCGTTCGTCAATGGCGGCAACGTGAACACGACGCCCTATTTCGGTGCAGAACTGTATGATGATGACGGCATCAACGCCGCTGGCAGTGCCGTGGGACATGACCTGGAACTGGTCATCGACGGCGAACTGACGCGGACATACAACCTCAACAGTTACTTCACCTTCGACTTCGGTGAATACCGCAGCGGCAGCGTGGGCTTCACCATCCCTGAACTGAGTGAGGGTCCGCACAGGCTCCTCTTCAGGGCCTGGGACGTGCTGAACAACTCCTCGACTTCTGAACTGGCCTTCAATGTCGTGAAGGGCGGCGATAGCGACATCAGCGTCATCTGCACGAAGAACCCTGCCTCCTCCTCTACCTCGTTTGTCATCAGTCACGACCGTAGCATGAGTCAGGTGGATGCCACGCTCGACATCTTCGATACGTCGGGACGCCAACTCTACAAGCGCATGGAGAAAGGACTTTCCTCCGACGGCACGCTGGTGCTGGACTGGGACCTCACCGTCAGTGGCGGCAGTCGTCTGCACACAGGTGTCTATATCTACCGCATCCAACTCAGTGGCAATGGCGGCAGTGCCTCCTATGCCAACAAATTGATAATCCTAGGCAATAATTAAATGACGAAAACGTTATTAGAAATGATGAATACAAGCAAGAACCATAGCATGCAGGTGATGATGAGGCTGATCGTCATAGGTATTCTCTTACCTCTTACCTCTCACCTCTCACCTCTTTATGCTCAGGACGACGACAAGATGACGATGTTCAATCCCGTGGATCATGCCGTCATCTCGCAGACTATCGCTCCCGATGCCCGTGGAGCCAGCATGGGTGACATCGGCGTGGCCACGGATCCCGACGTGAACTCCCAGTACTGGAACCCCGCCAAATACCCGTTCTGTATCAGTCGTTCAGGCATCGCCCTGAACTACACCCCGTGGCTGCGGCAACTTGTCAATGACATCGACCTCGCCTACGTGGCGGGCTATTTCCGCATTGGCGACTACTCGGCCGTCTCTGGATCACTACGCTATTTCTCCTTGGGCGAGGTGTTCGCCGATGACGGTATGTCGGTGAAGCCCTACGAGATGTCCATCGACCTGGCCTACTCGCTGATGCTCAGTGAGAAGTTCTCCTTGGCAGCCGCCATCCGCTGGATCCACAGTGACCTGCGCTACGACTACAGTGAGGACTCCAAGCCTGCCTCGGCCTTTGCCGCCGACCTGGCGATGTACTACAATAACTACGTCATGCTGGGTAGCCGCGAATGCCAACTTGGCGTCGGACTGAACCTGTCGAACATCGGTTCGAAGATTTCCTTCTACGGCGATGATGAGAGCCAGTTCCTGCCCGCCAACATGCGCCTCGGTGCCTCACTGATGGTGCCTGTCGATGATTACAACCGCTTCTCGGTATCCGCCGACCTCAACAAACTGCTGGTGCCCACCGTGCCCCGGCAGGAGGAGGGTGAGTCGAACAGCGACTATCAGGACCGTGTGCGTCGCGAGTACAGTGACGTGAGTGCCATCAGCGGTATCTTCAAGAGTTTCGGCGATGCCCCCGGTGGCTTCAAGGAGGAACTGGAGGAGGTGCAGTGGAGCGTGGGTGCGGAGTATGTCTATCACGACCAGTTCTCGCTCCGCGCGGGTTATCACAATCAGGCAGAGTCGAAGGGTAACATGAAGTATTTCACCGTTGGTGGCGGCTTCCGCATGAGTGTCTTCTCGCTCGACGTGGGCTACGTCATCTCCACGGCGCGCTCGAATCCACTGGACCAGACACTGCGTTTCACCCTCGCCTTCGACATGGATGGCATCAAAGACCTTTTTAAAAGGTAGAAAAGTAAAATAGTTAAATAGTTATGAATTGTATTAGGGTGGGGATGGGCTACGATGTCCATCAGTTAGTGGAAGGCCGTGACCTGTGGATGGGCGGCATCAGGATCGAACACAGTAAGGGACTGCTGGGCCACAGCGATGCCGACGTGCTGATACACGCCATCTGCGACGCCCTTCTCGGTGCTGCGAACATGCGTGACATCGGCTACCACTTCCCCGACACCGCCGCCGAGACCGACGGCATGGACAGCAAGGTGATCCTGAAGGAGACCATCGCCCTCATCGCCACCAAGGGCTACCATCTGGTGAACATCGATGCCACCATCTGTGCCGAGCGCCCGAAGATGAACCCGCATATCCCCCAGATGAAGGCATGTATGGCCGGTATCTGCGGCTGCGATGTCGATGATATCTCCATCAAGGCCACCACCACCGAGAAACTCGGCTTCACGGGTCGCGAGGAAGGTATCTCTGCCTACGCTGTCGTGCTCATAGAGAAAGACTGACTGGGGCAACGGTCAGAAGGTTATAAAAATAGATGCCGCCACTCTCGCGAGCAGCGGCATCGAAAAAAGCCTATGTTTAACTAAAAATCCTTTTCTCTAAAAGAAATTTTCAGCCTATCGGCTAAAAATTTGAAAGTTTAAAAGGGAGCTTCGCAGCGACCTCCTGTTATCCTACAGTTGAAAACTTTCTCTTACCAATAACTAAAAACCTAAAACTATAAATATTACTACTAACCTAAAACAATCTATTAACCTTTTGACGATGCAAAGGTACGATGATTTTCTGTACTACGCAAGAGTTAAGGCATAATTAGTGTATAAAATCCCCTTATTCTTGACGTAAATCAAGCGATTGTGTGCGGTAACAACAAATATTTATACTTTTTGCTTGGTTTTTAACAAAACTTGAAGTACCTTTGCAACAAAGAAGGATATGCGTGTACTGATTGTCAATACAAGTGAGCGTACGGGTGGTGCCGCAGTGGCTGCCAACCGTCTGATGAAGGCGCTGAACAACAACGGCGTGAAGGCCATGATGCTTGTGGGCGACAAGGAGACGGATGCACTGACGGTCGTCTCCCTGCCCAAGTCATGGCATCTCCGCTGGCATTTCCTCTGGGAGCGGTTCGTCATCTTCTGTCATCTGCATTTCTCCAGGAAGCGACTGTTCGAGATCGACCTGGCCAATGCGGGCTCCGACATTACCCAGTTACGCGAGTTCCAGGAGGCCGACATCATCCACCTGCACTGGATCAACCAGGGCATGCTCTCCCTGTCGTCCATCCGCAAGATCCTGCGGAGCGGCAAACCGGTGGTGTGGACGATGCACGACATCTGGCCCGCCACGGCAATCTGCCACTACACGCGCGGGTGCCATTATTTCAAATCACAATGCTGCCGTTGCAGACTCCTGCCCGGAGGCGGTTCGCAGAACGACCTGTCGGCATCCGTCTGGAAACAGAAGGTACGGATGCTCCAGGAAGGTAATGTCTATTTTGTCACGTGCAGCAAATGGCTGGAATCGGTGGCGAAGTCCAGTGCCCTGCTGAAAGAACACAAGATCACCAGCATCCCGAACCCCATAGATACCCGTGTCTATGCCCCGCAGGACAAACGGGCGGCGCGCCAGTTGCTGGGATTGCCTGAAGACAGGCAGTTGGTATTGTTTGTCTCCCAGCGGGTTACGGACAAGCGCAAGGGGATGGCCTATTTCGTCGAAGCGGTCACCCGTCTTGTCAATTCCCATCCCGAGGCCGTGGAGAAGATGGGTGTCGCCATCCTGGGTGGGCACTCCGAGGAAGTGGCGGCCCAACTGCCACTACCTGTCTATCCTTTGGGCTATGTCAACGACGAGAAGCGGATCGTGGCGGCCTATAATGCCGCCGACGTCTTTGTGCTGCCCTCGTTGGAGGACAACCTGCCCAACACCATCATGGAGGCCATGGCATGCGGTGTGCCCTGTGTGGGCTTTAAGGTAGGAGGCATCCCCGAGGAGATCGACCACCGCCGCAATGGCTATGTGGCGGAGTACCGCCGTGCGGAGGATCTCGCCGCGGGCATCTACTGGGTGCTCCACGAGGCAGACTACGGGCAACTCTGCCGCGAGGCGGTGGCGAAGGTGTCACACCACTACTCCCAGCAGTCCGTGGCACTGAGGTATCAGGAAGTCTATCAACAGGCGATGGCCTTTAAGCACTATAAGTTATGAACCCATACGCACAGGCGGTCATCCTTTCCGCCTCTACCCTAAGGATGATACCACATATTCTATTATATATGGTATATCGGAAGAAGATAGCCCCCGATCTGGAGAAATACTCCTCCGACGGTACGGGGGTGGGTGCCTTCATCAAGGTGTGCACCCGTCAGAAGGTGTTCCGCAACCTGTTCTACTATCGGCTGGGGGAATATGTCTCCGTGTTTATCCAGTGGCTGCTGCCACCGGAGCGCTCGCTGCATATCTGGTGTCCCAGCATCGGGCCGGGAGCCCACTTCGAGCACAACTATGCCACCTATCTGAATGCGGAGCGCATCGGGAGCGACTTCTACTGTCTGCAACTGGTGACATTGGGCAATGACAAGCAGGGGCGGCGCCCCGTCATCGGCGACCACGTGAGCATCTATACAGGGGCCACTGTGTTCGGAGGCATCCGTGTCGGTGACGGTGTCACCATCGGCGCAGGCGCCATCGTGTCGAAGGACGTGCCAGATCATTGTACGGTGGTGGGCAACCCTGCCACGATCGTCCGTCAGAACGGAGAAAAAGTGAATATCAGGCTATGATACGGATCACATACGTCACCGTCACCTATAATGCCGTGCAGGTGCTGCAGCGCACGCTCGACAGTGTGCTGGCGCAGGACTACCCCGACATCGTGCACCTGATCATCGACGGGGCCTCGACGGACGGTACGCTGGAGATGGTCCAAGACTACATCGGGCGTTCCAACGCGGCCGGGAACGGCCATCAGGTACAGGTGACGTCTGAGCCCGACAAGGGGATATACGACGCGATGAACAAGGGTCTCCGCAGCATTGTCGGCGACTATGTCTGTTTCCTGAATGCCGGCGACAGCCTTCCCGCCCCCGACACCGCCAGCCGTATAGCACGGCAGACAGCCGCCTCTGGCGTCATGCCCGCCGTGCTATACGGCGATACCGACATCGTCGATGGCGAGGGCCGCTTCCTGCGCCACCGCCGCCTGTCACCGCCCGAGCACCTGACATGGAAGTCGTTCCGCCAGGGTATGCTCGTCTGTCATCAGGCTTTCTACGCCCGCACCGACTTCGCCATCGCCACGCCCTACGATGAGCGCTACCGCTACTCTGCCGATGTCGATTGGTGCATCCGCGTGATGAAGGCCGCCGAGAAGGAGAACGTGCCCATGCTGAACCTGAAGATGGTGGTGGCCAACTATCTGGAGGAGGGACAGACAACGCTCCACCACCGGGATTCGCTCTGGGAGCGTTACCATGTGATGGAGCGTCATTACGGTCGCGTCCAGACATGCCTGCTTCACAGTTGGTTTGCCGTCCGCGCCGTCTTCACCAAATTACTAACTATTATCAATTAATTTCGAACTATGTGTTTCTTGCCGTTGATGATGTAGATGCCCTTGGGCAGTCCGCCATTTGCCTCGCGGCCGTCCTTCGTCGTGCGCAGGAGCCTTCCGTCCAATGAATACACCTTGATCGTGCCGTCGCCGCCGTCCTTCACCGAACGGATGGCCGTCGGTTCGTTATTGGCGATGCCCACGAGACCGTCTTCGTCGTAGTAGCCGCCGTTGTAGAACGGCAGGTCAGCCGTCTGCGGCGAGCCCTGGCTGCTGAAGATGATCATCTCGGGCTGGGTGAGTGACGTGCCCTTCTCCTTCGTGCCGTCCCACGTCCATTTCCACACGGCATTGCCATCCTCGGTGCTACCTATCTTCTCACAGGCGATGCCGGGCCATGTGCCGGTCTTCGAGGTGAAGTTCTCGGCGGGCGAGTTGGCCCACGCCCAGCAGTAGATGGTCTTGTCCCACCATGACGGGGCCTCGAAGAAGGCGCAGACCTCTCCCTCCTTGACGGTGCAGAACTCGGGGATGGTGTTCTCCACGGGCTCAGCATCCTCGATGGTATAATGACAGGTGGTGATGGCGCTCACGACGCCGCCCACAAGCAGACCCACCTTGAGCGTGAAGTCCTGGTAGTTGTCGGTGGAAGAGTTGTTGAATTCCACCACGGTGCCGCTCTCCACCTGCTCGCCATTGGTGGCCGATGGCTCCGAGCCGTCGAGGGTATAGACGAGTTTCGCGCTGCTGTCCTTCGAGACGGCTGTCAGGCATGCCTCCACGTGCTCATAAACGCCCGACGGCACATTCACCCAGGCCGTCTCTAATGAGTTGTTCAGATAGTAGGCATAGTGGTAGCCCGAGAGGATCTTCGTCCACTGGGTGGCATCGGGCTTCACCTGCTTCTCGTCGCCCACCACCACCAGCAGTTTGTCATCCACCGTGTTGGCATAATATTTCTTGTTGCTTTCTATGTTGGTATAAGTGGAGGTGTTCCTGATGCCGGCGAGTTTCCTGGCGGCGGCCATGGCACTGATCGCGGGTCTGTAGGCCTGCCAGTGCTTCAGGAAGACACAGGGCGTGCCGGGCATGGCCAGCAGGTAGGCATTGGCGGCCAGCGTGTCCTTCTTCAGCGGACCGTTGCTGCTGCCGTCGGGCCTCACCTCGGTGTCGTGGTTCTCCACGAACGTCACGGCATATTGGCGGTAACTGCCGTCATGGAACTCATTGCTGATGAGCGGCCAGTTGTCGTCGCTGTTGTCATTGTTCTTCCCGAGGTATGTCCAGTCGCCCTTGTCCGTGGCGTTGCGTACCACATACTTAAACTGGAAGTCGAAGGCGGCGCTCGACTTGTCAGAGTTGTCGATCCAGTTCTTGATGGCCCTGGAACTGTCCCAGTATTCGCCCACGGAGAACTGCGGCTTGGCATCCTCGTTGTACAGTTTGGTGAACTTCGAGGCGTAGCCCTTCACCATGTCGTAGCGGAATCCGGCATATCCGAAGTCCTCGAGCAGCATGTGCAGGTAGGCCTTCACGATGGTCTGCACGTTCTCGCTGTAGTGGTCCAGGTCGCGCATACCGGCCCAGCCCTCGCCGGAGTCATTATGGCTGCTGAGTTCGTAGCCGTTGTCCGTCGCCCATTTCTTCGTGTCCCCGCCGTCATCGTTGCCCACGATGTCCGTCGATACCATCTCGTAGGTCACGCCGTTGTAGGTCTCCTTGGGGAAATCCACCCAGTTGCTCACGTTCTTGCGGTGGTTGATCACCACGTCGGCGATGGTGCCGATGCCGTGGTCCTTGAAGGTCTTGATCAGCGAGCGCAACTGCTCCTCATTGCCGAACGAACTGTTGTAGTCGTTAAACCACCACAGGTCGTCGTAGCCCATCGAGTTGCTGCCGCAGTTGGCGCTCTGGGGGATCCATACCAGGTCGAAGGCCTGTGACAGTTCACTGGCCTGTTCCTCGAGTTTGATCCACCGGGAATCCTTGTACGAGTCCCAGTAGAACCCCTGTAGCATCACGCCCTGATAGTCGCTGGGCCATCCCTGTGCCATGGTGCTGAGCGTCACGGCGAGCAGGATCAGTGAGGAGAAGAGTCTTTTCATATATGATGATGTATTTGAGTGATGGTGCAAAGATACGCAAAAAGCCGGTTGGTTGTATTCCCAATCGGCTTAAAATGTGCAGGTTGCGCCGCGCAAACGTTTGCACCCGTTAATGGCACGTCTATAAACAAAACCAGTCCGTCAACGGTGAACAAGTTGCGCATACCAGCCGCGAACACCACTGCATTTCCCATAAGGGAAGTGACAGGCCTTCAAGGCCATCGTCAGCATTTTGATATTAGGTACGTCTGTACCACGGACATGTTTTTGGATTTCCGCCTGGATATCCACCGCCCGGAGGAAATGCTCCTTGGAGCGCTCCGCCGGTTCGAAGAACGACAGCAGTACCGTCTCGGGCGACGATTCCCTGCGATACAGTTGGTTGTGACGTTCAATCTCCGCCTCCTCGTCCTTCGTGAAGTGCCAGGGGGCACCGCGGCGCAGTTCATTGACAGCCTGGGCGTAGAGTTGTCGGTGGTCGATGGGCGTGTCGGTGTCGATCAGGCCCGTCACCTCACAGCACAGGTAGCGCCGCGAGCCCGTCGGATCGACCAGCGGCTCACGGTCGTTGGTGGTGGCGATAAACGAGGCCATGCGGGGCCTCAGTTCGTACTGGTCGGAGCGCATCTTACGCGTCTGCACATCCTTCTCGGTCAATACCCGTTTGATCTTCGCCTGTTCGCGGTCGGTCTTGGCGTTGTACTCGTCGATGTTCACCAGGAGCATCCTGCTGAGCATCCGCTCCACCTGTTCGGCGTTGTCGAGTTTGATGTCATCGATATAGTACTCGCGCAGTTCCGGTGGCAGGAGCAGTTTGCAGAACGTCGATTTGTGCGTGCCCTGACGGCCGATGAGCATCGGCACGACGGCGTTGCCGTAGTCGCGTGAGAGATTCATCCACTGCGCCACCATCGCCAGCAGCCAACGGTGGAAATGGTCGGGCCACAGGTCGTAGTCGGTCGGCACGCGCCGCGCATACGCCCGGATGCGGTCCACGCCATCCCACGTACCGCAGCCGTCGAGGAAGTCGGTCACGGGGTTGTAGAGCGGCACCTGCGCGCTGCGCACGTACAGTTCCACGTCGATCGACCAGGCCACGCCCACCTGCTCCATCTGCTCGATGGCCATCTTGCGCAGTTCCCGATCGGTCAGTTGCTGCCAGCCCCGTAAATTTAGTGGCTCCGTAGCGGAAAATGGTGGCTCCGTAGCGGAAAATGGTGGCTCCGTAGAAACGTATGGTGGCTCCGTAGCGGAAAATGGTGGCTCCATAGAGTCAGACCGGGGCTTGTCAGGTCGGAGAGGCCGGAATTCCTCGGTCTGTTTCATCACATTATACCTCAACTCATAGTTTTTCTCAAAAAACTCACGTACTCCTTTGACGATACGTTTCCGTTCGCGGGTTGATGACAGGTGTTCCTTCTGGTCATGATCCTGCACCCGACCCCACTGAAAGAGGTCGCTTAAAAAGTTTAGTCCGTTTTTTAACAGCGAAATAATCATTTTTATATTCATATATAGTTGTTTTAAGTGAAAAACACCTGTCCCACCTGTCCCACCTGTCCACACGCAGTGGACAGATAGGACACATAGGACACCTATTTCAGCGTTTCCCTACTATCACGCGCGCGCGTTGCCGCATCACCCACTTGCGCCAGGCCTTCTTGGAGTGGAGCACGTAGTGGCAATGACGGCACACCTGCCGACGCGTGCCTGAGGGGTACTGTTCGAAGCGTTCTTCAGGCAGATCCTTATGACAGTTCTTACAAATCATACCCTGTAGTTCTTGAATGCCTGATGGCGGTTCTCCTTCGGATCGAGACACACGGAGCAGTGGAGCCACATCGCACCACGCTTGTTGAACTCGAAGAGCAACTGGTCGAAGTCAATGTTCTTCTGGATGAACTTGAAGTACTCCAGTCCCTGTTCCACGGAGTCGATGCGGATGTCCATGGCCTCGCCCTTGAGGTGCTTCGAGCCGCCCACGCCATGCACACCCTTGTTCACCCGTTCGTTGCGGAAGCCGCTGTTTACGTGGATGGGACCGAACACGTCGCGCAAGGGTTCGCCCAACGTCCAACAGAGGTTGATCAGGGCGGCCAACTGCAGTTCGTCGGGTGTGTTATCCACACGGTGGGTCTGTGCCCACATGGAGCGCGTCATCTCGTCGTAACTGAAATGCGGACTCAACATGAAATTCTTTCGTTTTGCCATAACTTTTTAATCTTTTAATCCTTAATGTTTTAATCTTTAATGCTTCCGTCGCGACTTGCGAGTACAAAGTTATGGCACTAAAAGCACAACGGCAAGCCTTTTGCCTGCCGTTGAGAAAATGGTGGTGAAATGAGAAAAAGCGGGCGTTTTTCAGTGAAAAATTCACTGAAAAGCGCCCCCGATGAGTCATAGACTGATATTACCAAAGAAATACCAGTTACCCCAGATCAGGCGGACCTCATAGTCGCCAGACAGGGTGGTGGGCAGAACAACCGTGTTGACACCTGCGGGAAGAACTGTCTCATAATAGACAATGTCCGCACCACTAGAATCCACCAGTTGAAGTACATAGTCAGGATGTGCACCAACCGTGAAGATGTTGCCTTCAATCTCAGCGGAAGGTACATAGACAGGACCACGCGGGGCATCATTACCTGCTGACCCCGGATCAATAATACCTGCTGTCAGGGTGACCTGATCAGCCATGGCAAGGGTCGTCATGCAACCCCAAACCATCAAAGAAACAAAAAATCTTTTCATAATTCTAATAATTTAGAAGTCGTCGGCGAAGGTAGGAAATATTTGATAATCCGGCAAATTCTTAGATAATTTCGATTTAACAGAAATTTCACAGAAACGCGCAACTGTCAGTGTGTCAAATAGTTAGGCCAAAATAGGCTCGTTTTGACCCGTAAAATGGTTCTTTTCTGGGGTGATGGGATTACGTAAAGTCCTGAAAATCAGTGGTGTAATAAATATGTAAGCCCACTGGGAAGCGTTCCCAATGGGATTTCACAGAAATTTCACAAGATTTTTGTAACGTGCTGGAAATCAGACGATTTTCTGGACCAGTTTGTCAAAAGTGTCTGGTGATCCTTCGATATCGAAGACCCTTTGTAGAAGTCGGGTGCGCTTCATGGAGATACCTGAGGGGGAATTTCCTGTCAGGTTGGAGATATCCTTGGGGGAAAAGAAGAGGCGCACGAGCATACAGATCTGGTAATCAGACACGGACAGGCTCTGCCTCTGACTATTCATCCTGGCGTAGAAGCCGGGGATCATCTCATCGATCAGATCCTGCAGATCATGCCAGTCTTTACTGGTAATCTGGGATTTGGGCTTTGTCGCGACCTCCTTGAAGTGACGATAGACAGGGCTTGCCATCAGTTGTTCGTTGACATCCTTACTCCGTCTGATTTTCAGTTTCTCCTCCAGTTGCCGGATCTGTTCCTGGTGGGAATAGACATCCGACTCCTTCTCCACTACCAGTTCGTCGATTCTGGAATCTTTCACCTCCACGATCTCCTTCAGTTTGTTCAACTCATTCAGGGCCTTCTGCAAGTTGGCCTGCTCATGGTTGTACTGCGTCTGCAATGCCCGTCGCTTCCTGTGGTAATACTGCCAGAGGAGAACGACGATCAGGAGGAGGGCGGTGGTCAGGACGATGGCGGCATAGATGGTCAGCGCCTGACGGTGGGCCTTGTCGGTCATCTCCTGGGCCTGTTTCTGGGAACGGCTGTAGTTGTAGAGCGACTGCATGTGGCGCAGGTTGTCAGAGTTAGATGCAGCAAGGCTGTGGGTCATCTGGTTGTAGCACAGTTCGGCATATTTCGTCATGGAGTCTCTTTGGCCTGTCTGCCTGTAGAGCAGGTAGAGGCCGCGAAGTCCTGCTTCCTGCAGGTTGGGCGTGCGCTCTGGTAGGAGCAGTCGGCGGAACAGGAGTTGCGCGGAGTCTGTCTTGCCCTCTGCCAGAAAGTATCTGCCTTTGGAATAGTAGTGGAATACCTTGCGGCTGATAGGTTCCCCGTCTCTGAAGAAACTGGATGAAGTCTCATAGCGATCGATGCATCTTTTCGCTTCAGCAGTGTCACCACGGTCAATCAGCAGACTGATGACCGGGCCCAAGGCCTGTGCGGCTTCCTCGGCATAGCCGCACTGTAGATATTGCTCAGAGGCTTTCATACGGATGGGAATGATGGAGTCGGGCCTGTCAAGCAGGTAGTAGGCATTAGCACTTCGTTCCATGGCGTTGATGTTGGCCTTTTTGTCACCGATCCTCTGTGCATAGCGTTTCTGGGAGCCAAGTGCTTCTATCATCTCGTAGGGCAGCAGTTGCTGGTAGAACAGTTCCGCCATCTGTGCGTGGAGGCGCATCAGCAGACCGAAGTCGCAGTCGGCACGGGTGGTGTCGGCGCGGTCGGCGGCATCATGGTAGGCCTCCAGGGCCTTGGGTGCCTCTGCCGCGTCGCGGTAGGCACAGCCCAGCAGATAGTGGGCGCGCACCTGTTCGTTGGGCGTACCGTGACGGTCCAGATAGTCGGCAGCCATTTGGAGGGAGTCGATATTGGTGATGGAGTCGAAGGCTGCGTTCTGGCGCTCGGCACGGTCGAGCACCTGACGGTAGGATCCTCCCTTGCAACCCAGCAGCAGCCCTGCCACGCTGATCAGGAGCATGATGGTTTTTGTCGTTCTCATTTCGGGGGACAAAGATACGAACAATTTTTCATTCCACCAAGAAAGATGCCTACAAATTAGAAATCAGGCACTTACGGGATTTTGTGAAATTTTTGTTAACTCGTTTTTTCGAAATAATTTGGTGCTTTGTCAGTTTTTTCCTACCTTCGCGACGGCCCTGCGGAGAAACTCATCGAGCATCGCGTCAGGATCACGGCCTGACTGGAGAAAGAACTGGCGGATGGTCGTGTCCTGTTTGGCAACCCTGACCAGTGCGGTCATGTCGCCGATGACCTTCGAACGGTAATGCTCGGGGGACTCCGCTAGAAGGGGTTCGTTGTCGGTCGCTACTGCGAGAAGTTCACGATAGATCTCGTCGTCGGTTCGCTGAATGTCGTTGTTGTCGTACTTTTCCATAGGACTGCCTGTATATTTATTAAAAAAGGTGTGGATCCTGGTTCCATTTCTACCTGGTTTGCGACGACCCGAAAAAGAATGAAACCATACCACACCCCATACAGGGCGCTATCGAATCTCCTTTTTCTTCCTGTTGTCGCAATTTGGTAGAAAGGACTCAATAACTCCAAGAGTAACCCTCGAAAACGGCTGTTAGGCCGCTGCAAAGATACGAATAATATTTGATACAATCAATAAATCAATTAAAATAAAAAACCAGAACTATGAGTTTTATAGAGACAGATGTCGAGAATTGGGAGGGATGTCAGGCGGCTGCCCGTTGTCCGCTGGCATACAGACTGAAGGTGTACGAGCGTGGTATGAGACAGGCGGAACATCGTATCAATGAGACTTGCAGCAGGATGGGACAGGTGTTCAGGCAGATTGCCGATTCGCTGCTGGGTGTCGTTGATATTGAGACGATGACCAGACCACTGGTCAGGTTGGAGACAGAAGACGTGCTGCGGGAGTGCATCCAGTTGCTGATGGAGGAACATGACGGTCAGGGCGCTTTCCTGATGAATCGCAAGAGCCAGTGGCAGGCCATCTACCGGATCCTGGCCGACAGGAGACTGGGCGTGGCCGATGGTGACTATACGGGATTCGAGCGTCTGGTATGACGCATTCAACCCGCAGGATGCCGCGTGCCTTTCTCCCTGAGTGCCCTGAAACAGATCACCAAGACAGGATACACCCGCCCTTTCGACCGCTGGACATTTGATCCCACCTACTTCAAAACCCGCCGTCCTTACGACCAGATGGTAGCCATTGCCGCCCGCTTCTCGGAACTGTTAGCGGAAAACGGATTGTGAAGGGCTGATTTCCAGCGTGTTATGGTTTTAGGATTTGTCTGACTCCGTACTTTTCCGGAAACGTATGGCTTTTTGTCGTACCTTTGCAACCGCAATCGAGAGACAAAGGCAGTGCGCAGGCCGGCGGATCAAGAGCGCAGAGAATCACCTATTATCAACTTCTAAATCAAAAACACTATGCTGGAATTAAACATCTTTTTAAGTAACAAACAGAACTCACAGACCCTCGGCAAATACTATGCCCGTGTAGAGAGCAAGCAGACGCTGAGCATCCAGGACATGGCCAAGCACATGGCCGAGCATAATACCCCGTTCTCTAAGGGAACGATCGAGGGCATCCTCCGCGACTTCGTCGCCTGTGTCCGCGAGCAGTGCCTCAACGGCAATACTGTGAAGATCGACGACCTGGCCATCTTCAAGTGCGCCATTTCGGCCAACGGCCTCCAACTCCGCGAGAACTTCAAGGTGAACTGCGGCTTGGGTACCCTGCCCAAGACGGGTCCTGACGGCACGGGCCTGCCCGACTTCACCCTGCAGACGCAGCCCGCCGTGAGCACTGTACGCCTGTTGGCACAGGCCACTGGCGAGTTCACCATGAAGGAACTCAACGACGACTCCACCTTCCGCTGGACGAAGGCCGCTGCGGAAAAGATCGAGTCGCTCGTTAAGCCAACCTCTAACCAGGGAGGGGGTGAGTGATGAAGAAACGGTTTATCGAGATCGCGGTGAAGGTCGTAGTAGCCGCCCTCACGGCCTTCCTGACTGCCATCACGACCACGAGTTGTATGGGCTACGGACCGTTTTAAAGGTATAAAGGTAAAATAAAAGGAATCCCCGCCAGAGATAAATTCTGGCGGGGATTTTTGTTTCTACAAGCCCCCGGTAGCCTTCAGGTATTCGTAGCGGGCGCGCAGCATCTGGAGATGGAAATCGTCCTCGGTGTGGAGTTTAGCCACGAGGATACAGGCCATCAGGCGCCCGGCATCGATATCGGTGGGCCAGTGGTAGCCCGCGATGACGCGGTTGTAGCCGAAGTCGTAGGCGCGGCTCAGCAACTGGTGCTGACGGTCGGGTGCCATCTCGGAAAACATGAGCGACAGTGCCCAGGAGAGACTGGCGTGGCCCGAGGGGTAACTGCTGCTGTTGCGCTCGTCGTTCTCGAACTCGGGAACGATCGTATCCTCACCGAGTTCCACGTAGGGGCGCTTGCGGAAGTAGGTGCCCTTGATGACCTTGCAGATGTTTACGCTGCGGTTGTAGATCATGTCGATGAACTTGTAGATGGCGGGGGTGCCTGACTCCGAGAGCGTGATGCCGAGGGCCTCGCCGTAGGTCTGCAGAAGGTGGCTGTAGTCGGCATCGGCATCATAGACGGCCTGTTGGTGGCGGCTGGCATCGGTGCGGAGGGTCTTGGCATACTCGTAGCGCTGGAGGTCGGCCGCGTGTCGGGGACTGTCGGTGGTGACGGGCTCGTTGAGGATAAAGGCACCCACGGGGTCGCCGATGCCAGAGAGGGGATCGTCGGTGAGGTTATGCAACCGCTTGTACTCCTCGCGGGCGGCGAGGATGTCCTGCCACAAGGCCCTGCTATTGTGGGCCTGGGCAATGGCGGCGGAGCCGCAGAGATAACCCGCATTGACATCGCTCTGGTAGTTGGAGCCGCTGACGACAAGGTCTTCGCCGAACAGGAAACCGAGGCGCAGGATGTCGTCCTGCAAGGGCGGCCACATCTCCGCGAAGACGAGGGCTGCCGCCCAGCCGGCGGCCGTGGTGGCGGAGGGACTGCTGTTGGCACCGGCATTGGCATCAGGGGCATACCAGGGTTGCTCGCCGTGGTCGGCGAAGGGGCGCGGGCGGATATAGGCGGCCCTGTAGGCAGTGGTGGCCTCACGGCCCGTGCGGAAGGCTTTCTCCAGCAGCCGGCGGATGGCGGGCGTGGTGGCGGCATTGATGGCGGGGAGGCTGAGTTCCCAGGCCAGGGCATCGGCGAAGGCGTCGATGCTCCTGCCCATGCGGAGGGAGGCCATCAGGCCGCGGAAACTCTCGCGCTGCTCCTTGCCCCACTGCCACTGCACCTCATCGTCGATATAGTCGGCATCGGTCTGCGTGAGGGGTGCGGGCAGGAAACGGGTGGCATCGGGCATCCGTAGGCTGGTGACATAGATGGTGTCGTTGCCGTCATCATATTCCTCGGCGAGAAGGTCTGGTTCTTCGGTAGGCTCTTCGGCGGGGTCGTCCGTGGTGTCGCCGGGCTTGTCAGAGGGCTTGTCGCTGGGCTTCTCACTGGGGGGCTCCTCGGGGCGCGTCGTGGTCTGAGGGTCTTCGCTGCATGCGGCGAAGACCATGAGGAGGCAGACGACGAATAGGCGGATGATGCGCATAGGGGTTTAGTCGTTGATGATGGTGATGCGTCCCTGGGGCTGGGCGTACGTCGTGCCTGTGTTGCCGCCGAGGACGTTGCTGATAAAGTCGGCGAGGGCCTCATAGTAGCGCGTGGTGCTCTCGAAGAGCACGGGACAGGTCTTGAGACTGTCGAAGAAGCCGCCGCCAGTGTGGTTGTAGTCCGTCAGGGCCACGGAGTAGGTCTTCTTCAGGTCGATGGGCGCATAGGTGCCATCGTCCTGCAGCACCTCGATGTCACTCACGGTATGGCTCTTGCTGTGGATGGTGAAGCGGAGACCGGACACCTGGGGGAAGTTGCCGTCGAGTTGTGGCACGAGGGCCGTGCAGCGTGCGAGCATCTTCTGGATCTGCTCGCCCGTGGCACCGATGCGGCGGAGCAGGTTGTCGTAGGGCAGCATGCCGATGACGCTGCCGTAGGTGATGGTGCCCGCGGGGATGTCGTTGCGGATGCCGCCGCCGTTCTCAAAGGCGATGTCGCTCTTCATGACATGACGGTAGGCATCGGCCACGAGGTCGCCGGCATTGGTCTCCTCGCCGCGCACGACAAACTGATCCTGGTCGTCGGAGACCACGAGGGTGTAGTCGCAATGGCCTACGATGCGTGCGGTGGCGCTCTGCACCAGTTGGCGGATGCTGTCGGTGACGGCCTTGATGCGCGGGTTCTCCTCGGTGATGTCCTTGGCGGGGATGAGGGTGGTGGTCATGCGGCCGTCGGGGGAGATGACCAGTTTGCCGATGTTGTTGAACTGGGTGCCTGTCTGTGTCACGGTGATGCTGCGGCCCTCCAGGTCCTGCACGATGTCACCGGGGATGATGGAGTGGGTATGACCGTCGAGCACGATGTCGATGCCCTTGGTCTTCGATACCATCAGGTGGGAGTTGAAGCCCAGCGACTGGGTGGTCTCACCGACATGGGAGAGCAGCACCACGTAGTCGGCACCTTCGCCGCGGGCCTTGTCAACGGCCTGTTGCAAGAGGGTATAGAAGGTGTCGGGGCGCAGGTCGTAGAGTTTGATGCCGTTGGTGTCGTAGAAAGAGTAGCCTTCGAGTACCATCGTCTCGGGGGTCACCACGCCGATGTAGGCGATGCGCTTCTGCCCGTACTGCCTGATGACGTAGGCAGGGTAGAGGGACGCGGGTGAGCCGGGCTCAAAGAAGTTGGCGCAGACCACGGGGGCGTTCACCTGTGCCAGCAGTTCCACCAAACGGGGTACGCCGTAGTCGAACTCATGGTTGCCCAGGGTCAGGGCGTCGTAGCCGATGCCCTTCATGATGTCGATGATATACTGTCCCTTGGAGATGGCACCCGTGGTGTTGCCCTGCAGGAAGTCGCCGACGCAGACGGCGGCAGCGTAGGCAGTATCGGTCTTGACGATGGCATCGCGCAGTCCTGCGAGTTTCGCATAGCCGTCGATGCCGCAGTGCACGTCGTTCTCGTAGAGGATGACGATGCTCTTCTGCCTGTCTTTGGCAATGAGGCTGGAACTAATCTTGTGGGAGCAGGAACTGCCGAGCAGTCCCAGTGCTATGACAAACAGTCCGATAGTGTTCTTTCTCATGTTGCTTGTATTTAGTTTCGTGCAAAAGTACGCATATTTTTTGTATCTCACAAATCTTTTCCAACAAAAAACCGCTTGGATCACCTCCAAGCGGTTTTTTCTATGTGGGATGTTCTTCTTACTCCACTGTGCAGTAGATGTTGTCGGCACCCTTACGTGTGGGATAGAGTTTGATGGTCGTACCCACGACGGTGAGGTTGTCGCCGTTGGCCCAGAGGTTGTCGATGGTACCGCCGAGGTTCACGTCCCATGAGTTGTTCGTGGTGAACTTCCAGCCGTTCTCATTGACACCGGCACCCGTGATGACGAAGCAGTAGTTCTCTGCATCCCATGTCATCTGCTGGGCATCGTCGCCGGCGTTCCAGCCGTTGAAGTCGCCCACGAGGTTCATGTTCTGTACCCTCATGGCGTTGAACGAGCCGTTGGCCAGGTCGAGGGTGAAGAAATAGACGCCCTCGCCGCCAGTCACACGGAAGTTGCCGCCGCCGTCCTCTGCGTCACCGGTGATGCCACTGGTCATGTGGCCGGTATTCACCTCGGTGCCCCAGTCGCCGGGAACCTTCTGGAACTTGAACTCGTTGCCCCATCCGTTCGGATCGGCACAGTAGATATAGCCTGTGTAGATGCCGCTCTCGTCGGTGAGTGCGAGTTTCTGCTCGGCATTAGCCCAGCCGTCGGTGGCACCGATGAAGTAGATATACGGGTCGAAGTCGAGCGGTGTGATGGTGTAACTCTTCTCTGCCAGATTGACCTGGAAGCGGTAGAACTTGGCCTTGCCATCGACGCAGAACGAGTGGTCGCCGTCGAGGTTGTAGCGGTTGTCGAAGGAGCCGCTCAGGTCGGTGCTCTCACCGGTCGTGCCGAAGAGTCTGGACCAGTCGCCTGCCTCTACGGCATCGATGGCGTCGCCATCGCCGAAGGCAAACCAGATGTCGCCACTGCCGCCGTTGCCCTCAAAGACGTATGTGAAGACGGGATCCTCGAAGACATCCTTGTTGCTGTGGGTGAACGACATGGTTCTGGCAGACTCTGCGCTCCACTCGCCGGGACCTCCGATGAGGTAGTAGTTCTCGGCGATGTTCACCGGCTCGATCTTGTAACTGTACTCCATCATGTCGAGGGTGATACGGATCTTTTTGGCGTTCTGCACGTGGAAGGAGTGGTCACCGCCCAGAGCCGTGCGGCGGTCCATGTTACCCGTGAGGTCCTCGCTCTCACCCTTGGTGCCGAAGAGTTGGTTCCAGTCGCCGTTGTCGATGGCGTCGAGGGACGTGTCGTCGGCAATGGCGAACCAGCAGTCGTCGCTACCGGCATCCACGATGATGGTGAAGACGGGATCGTCATAGACATCAGCGTCGCTGTGCTCGAACTTCTGGGTGCGGGCTTCGCTGCTGCCCCAGCCGGCTGCTGCGCCGATGACGTAGTAGGCGGGAGAGATCTGCACCTTGAAGAGCGGGGTGAACTGTACGTTCTGCACGGCATAGTAGTTCTCGCCGGGCTTGCCGATGATGGCCTCCGAAGCGCCGTTAGTCACGGTCATGAGCGTGGTGCGCATGTAGAGATTGACGCTCTTCGGGTTGCGGGTGATGTTATTGAAGTATGCATCCTGCAGGTCATCGGGAGAGACGGTCACGACATTGTTCTCGTCAATGCTGGCGGGCAGGATGATGGAATTGCTGTAGTCAGCATCGTTGGAGAATTCCACCTCTGCCTTGAGAACGGTATTGGCGGGCATGGCCCCCTCGCGTACAGATGCGGTACCGATGGTGATGGAGGAACCGGCATCTATGAGACTCTCAATGTTGATGGCGCTGGCCTCGGAGGTCATGGTGACGTCGCTGGCGGCAAGCGGGCTCTCAGGGAGATAGGTCTGAGGACCTACCTCGGGGTCATAGTTCTCCGTACATGCTGTGAAGGCAATGCCCAGGAGAGCCGACATAAAGATATTCAGTTTTTTCATAATCGTATGCGTTTACTTTTGTTCAAACTTAACTGTTCCCTGAATCATGTCGATGGTGATCTCGAGTTGACCGCCGGGGAATCCCAGGAATGTCCAGGAGCCCTTACCGGGATAGACATACTGATCAGTATATACGCCACCAGAGAACTCTACCTCTGTGGATTCGTCGGCTTCCTGATGGCCGAGCGAAGCACCGCCGTCCCAGCCAGTGAGGGCCGTGTAGATACGGAAGGTCAGGTCGCCCTCAGGCATCTCAACGGTGCCTTGGAAGATCTTACTGCCGATCTCTGTCTCGTAGATACGCCAGTCGGCGAGGGCCTCGGCATTGGCTGCCTTCGGCTCTGTCCAGCCGCCGCAGTTACCGATGATCCAGACGGAGCCCAGGCTCTTGATGGCGCAGTAGGCGGCCATGTGCTCAAAGGTGACGGCATTGGACAGGATCACAGACCCTGACACGTCGTTGCCCTTGGAATCCTGGATGCTTGACTTCACGCGGAAGGCAATCTCACGGAAACCCAGATCTACATAGTGTTCCTCGTCCTGCACACCGTCGATCTCGCAGATGGCCTCTGCAATCTCCTCACCGCTGATGTCGGCGTTACACTGTGTGTAGGTGGTCTCCAGGAACTTGTCGGCACCGTCCTTCTCATTCCAGACGATATTACCGCCGTTGCTGACACCCACCTGGATCTGGTAGGTAGCCAGGGCATTGTAGCCGTAGTTGGGCTGCGACCACGTGAGGTTCACCTTGTTGTCGGCCGACAGTTGGATATACTGAGAGGCCACAGGTGAGGCATTGACGACAAACTGTGTCGGCTGCCCGATGGTGGGGTTGGAGTCACGGTCGTCTGAACAGGAGGTCAGTGCCGTGGCGAAGCCCATCAACATCAGTGCGAATGAAAATATCTTTTTCATATCATTATCAATTATCAATTATCAATTTTCAATTTACTTAGTATCCGGGGTTCTGCTGAATCTCGCCCTTCACCTGGTCTGCGGGGATGGCGAAGACGTTCAGGTTGGCACTGAAACTGCGGCCTTCCTTGGCACCGCCTTTCCACATCCACTTGTAGTTGCTGCCACCGAACTTGCCATGGCGGATCAGATCGACGCGGCGACGGCCCTCGAAGTAGAACTCGCGGCTCCACTCGTCGAGGATCTGGTCAACCGTATAGACGGTCTTCGTCTCGGTGTTGGCACGGGTGCGCAGGGCATTGATCAGGTCGGTGCCCTCAGCCGTGGTCTGGTCGCCGTTCTGACGGGCTGTTGCCTCGGCATAGGTCAGGTAGGCCTCGGCCAGACGGAAGAGGAAGAAGTCGGTGTCGGGGAACTGTGCATCGCTACCCTTCACGACGGGACCCGTGGATTTGTAGTTGATGAACTTTGCCACGCCGTAGCCGTCCTTGAAGTCGCCGAAGTAGCCGAGTTCGTTCTTCAAGGTGTGACCCTTGCTGAAGAAGAGGGCGCGGTCGTCCTTGGCAGCGGTCTTCATGTCGTAGCCCTGTACGTCGGTGGGCGCGTTGTCGTTGGGGAAGAACTTATGGACGAGGTCGTAGCGGGCGCGGTTACCTGCCCACTTCTCGCTGGTACCGTTGTTACCACCGGGGTCGGAAGCCGTGGCGTCCATGTCGGTGTCGTAGGTCGAAGCCATCAGGAAGAGGCTGACACCCCAAGAGGTGGTCTTCTTACCGTCGCAGAGCACGGGGAAGATGCACTCGTTGGAAGCGGAACTCTCGCCGTTGTCACCCATGAACAGCATCTGGTAGGCGCTCCAGCCGTTGGCACCCGTGGTGTTCAACTGATAGGAAGAGTCGATGACCTTCTTGGCATACTCGGCAGCCTTGCCCCACTGGGCGGTACCCGTATAGACCTCGGCATTGAAGTAGAGGCGCATGAGCAGCATCCAGGCAGCAGCCTTGTCGGCACGGCCATACATGAAGTCGCTGGAGTCCTTGGCACGGGCGGCAGCCAGTGACGGCTCAATGGCCAGCAACTCGCTCTCGAGCCATGCGTAGATCTCGGGACGTGTCTTATAGGTCGGTGTGCCCAGAGTCTCAGAGAAAGGTACGCCTCCGAAGGCATCCATCATCAGATAGTAGTGCAGGGCACGGATGAAACGGATCTCTGCCAGTTTCTGGGCATCCTGTCCCTCTGCCACCTGAAGGTACTGGTTACAGTAACTGATACCGGTGGTGAGACGGTTGAAGTAACCGTTCAGCATCGGGTGGGAAGCATCGTAGGTGTTGTAGTCGAACTGCTGGATACCGTCGTCACCCCATGAGCAGATGGCTTCGTCGGTGGTCAGTTCGTTGGAGTTCCACATCTGGCGGATGAAGCCGGTGGTACCGCCGTCAAGTCCGTCGATGTCGCAGTCGCCGTTGGCACCGCCATTACCCTGGAGTCCAAGATTGGCATAGCACTTGTTGAACAGACCGTCGTAATCCACTTCCAACGAGAGGTTGGGGTCGATAGGCGTCACGTCCAAGTCCTTGGTGCAGGAAGTCATTCCGAACAGCAGCGTCAGTGCTGCGGCGGGAATTATATTCTGAATGAATCTTTTCATGACTGTATATTCTTAATTATCAATTATCAATTTTCAATTTTCAATGACCTTAGAGGTTGAAGTTTACACCAAAGATGAAGTTGATAGGACGCGGATACATCTGGTTGTCGTAACCATTGTTGATCTCAGGATCCAGTCCGTCGTACTTTGAGATGGTGAACACGTTAGAGACGGTACCATAGACACGTCCTGCCAGACCGTGCCAGTTGCCGCACTTGAACAGGTCGGCGAACGAGTAGCCGAGCGTGATGTTGTCACACTTCAGGAACGAGGCGTTGTGCACGTAGCGATCGACGATCTGTGCGGTCACGGCATAGGTGTAGCGGCCCTCGGACATGGCGTTCACGGGACGGTTGTTCAATACGTGGAATGAGTTATAGACCTCATTCGGGTTCATGTTGGTCATACCGGCCGTGATGTTGTCGAACACGTAGTTGTTGAAACTGGCGCGGAGTGAGAAGCCGAAGTCCCAGTTCTTCCACTCCATGCGGGAACTCAGACCCATCGTCACATCGGGAGCCGGCTTCTTGTAGAAGTAGCGGTCGTCGGGCGTGATCTGGCCGTCACCGTTGCGATCGACGACAGCATTCTCAATGGCGTTGCCATTCTTGTCGTAAGCCTGCTGATATACGTAGAAGGAGTTCATGGGATACCCCACCTGGTTATACTGCAGGTACTTGTCGGTACCGATGGTGATGCCGGTGTTAGGCACGGGCGAACCGTCGGTAGAGACACCGCTCAGGTCGGTGATCTCATTGTGGTTGTACGTGAAGTTGTAATCGACTGTCCAGTAGAAATTATCGGTCTGGATGGGCTTGAAACCGAGCGTGACCTCAACACCCTTGTTCTCCATGGAACCGATGTTCTGCCAGGCCTGGTTGCGGAAGGCTGACATGGCTACGGTCGGTGCGTAGTTCAGCAGGTCGGTTGTCTTACGCAGATAGACATCAACGCTGGCAGTGAACCGCTGGTTGAACAGACCGAAGTCAAGACCGACGTTATAAGTCGTGGTGGTCTCCCACTTCAGGTCGGGCTGATAGTTGTTTGGACGATAGAGTGTACCATCACCGGTGACGGGATAGTAACCGTTGGTACCCGTGCTGATCGAATAGTTGGGAATCCACAGATAGTCGGTACTGAGTTTTTCGTCTGAGGGCAGTTCCTGCTGACCGGTCTTACCATAGCCGAGGCGGAGTTTCAGGTCGCTCAGTTCATTGACGTTCTTCAGGAAGGCCTCCTCGTTGATCTTCCATGCCAGTGCGACAGAGGGGAAGAGTGCCCAGTGGTCCTGGAAGCGGCTGGAACCGTCGTCACGGACGGTGGCAGTCAGCATGTAACGGTCCAACAGCGTGTAGTTCATACGGCCGAAGAAAGATACGAGGTAGTTCTCTGTCTTGAAATTGTAAAGTCCCCAATTATAGTATGCACCGGGATTCGTCGGGTTGGTGGCGGGAACGGCTCCCCAGTAGTTGTTCTTCTTGGAACGCCAGAAGCGCTGCCACTCGTAACCACCCATGATGTCGAAGTGGTGGATCTTGCCGAAATCCTTATAATACTGTGCGTAGGCAGAGAGTTGGAGGTTACGCTTGGTAATCTCTTCCCAGCCTTTATTGCCATAGTAGGGGTTGGCAGGAGAGGCAGAAGAATAGGTTGTCCACTGCTTACCCTTGGAAATGTCGAGACCCAGTGTCAGGTGGAGGCGCAGATCCTCGAAGCCGTGGATCTTATAGTCGATGTCGGCACTGCCGATGAAGGCACGGCTGTGGGCCACATCGTCTTTCTCGTTCAGCATGGCGATAGGGTTCTTCGTCGCATTGCGCTCAACGGTATAGGGCCAGGCGGGATCGCCGTAGGCAGCACCGGTGGGCCACTCAAAGTAACCGCCGAAGTTGGCCGTGCTCAGGCCAGCCATGGCATTGTGGTATTCCGACGTATATTCGTAGGGATCCTGTGTCGGGTCCATGCTGGTGGCAGCACCTACTGCACCACCGTCGGCATACTGTGAACGGGAGTACATGCCCTTGGCATTCAGGTTCAGGTTCAGATGATCGTCGAGTAGTGACGGACTGAGGTTCACGGCAGCCGTCACACGCTTGAAGTCTGAAGTCTTCAGGATACCCTGTTGGTCGGTATAGCCAACTGATACGCGGTAGGGCAGGAAACCTGCGGCACCGGCAACAGTCAGGTTGTGGTCGTGGGAGATGGCTGTGCGGTAGATCTCTTTCTGCCAGTCGGTATTGGCGGTACCGAGAACGCTGTAAGCCTCGCTGTCCTTACCGGCAATCTGCTCGATAAGGCTACGGAACTGATTGCCGTCCATCACGTCGAGGGTCTTTTTCTTCTGGCTGACGGTCAGGCTTCCTGCGTAGGATACCTGAGGTGCACTGCCCTTGCGACCCTTCTTCGTGGTGATGATGATGACACCATTAGAACCACGGCTACCATAAATAGCGGTTGCTGAAGCATCCTTCAGCACGTTGAACGATTCGATATCCTGCGGATTGATCATCGAGAGGGGGTTGGCAAGACCCTTCACGCCGTTGTTGTCCATGGCCACACCGTCGATCACGATCAGCGGGTCGTTGGAGGCGTTCAGTGACGAGCCGCCACGGATGCGGATCTGGGCACCACCACCAGGGGTACCGTCGTTGCTGGTGATGTTCACGCCAGCCACCTTACCGGCGAGCATGTCCTGTGGATTCACCACCAGACCCTTGTTCTTGGAATCGGGCTTCAGGGCGGTGACAGATCCAGTCAGGTCGCTCTTCTTCACTGCACCATAACCGATGACCACCACATCCTGGAGAACGGTCTGGTCATCCTGCAGTGTTACTTCAACAGTGGGAGCAGCCTTGACCGTCACGGGCTGGTAGCCGATGTAGGTCACGGTAATGTCTGCACCTTCATTTGCTTTCAGCACGAAGTTTCCGTCGAAGTCGGTCACGGTGGCCGTCTGTGTGCCCTCAACGCGAACCGTTGCGCCGATAATGTCGTCGCCTGCAGCATCTTTCACATGGCCTTTAACCTCCATCTGGGCAAAGGCGCTTACCGATAGGAACAGCCCAAAGATAAGGCCGAGCATCCTAAGCGGAAATTGAATGTTTACCTGCTTCATCATTACTTTTAATTAGAGTTAATTGTTTATTTTGTTATATCGTTATTATTTGTGAGGCTTAGGTTTTATGGTGCAAAGATAGGGTTCTTTTTATTATATTATGCTCTTTTTGCCTAAAAAAGATACAATTATGCTATGCAAACGTTTGCACGGGTGCGTGCGTACATTATTTGTTAAGAGATAGAGACAGTTATTTGTTTTTTTTGTATCTTTGCATCGTGGATCATTAGAAACCGGATGAAAGAACATGTACCTATGACGATGAAGGATATTGCCAAGGAGTTTGGAATCTCCGTGGCAACGGTGTCGCGTGCCCTGAAAGACTCCCCTCGCATCAGTGAGGAGCGGCGGAAGGCTATTCAGGCATTTGCCCGGGAGCACAACTTCTACCCGAACGCCATCGGAGAGGCTCTGCGCCACAGTCGGGTGATGCCGCAGCGTATCATCGGCGTGATCGTACCGGAGTTTACCCACTATTATTTTTCTTCTATCCTGACAGGTATAGAGGAGGCCACTGCCGCCCGGGGATTCAGTATCATGGTGGCCCTCAGCGGGGAGCAGTATGAGCGCGAAGCCCGTATCTGTGAGAACTTCCACCGTTACAAGGTCTGTGGCGTCATCGTCTCACAGGCGAAGGACACGCGGAACTACGATCACTATCAGAAACTGTTGGACGCCGGGATCCCGATGGTGTTCTATGACCGGATCTGTACGGGTGTGAACGCCAGTCGTGTGGTGGTGGATGACTATATGGGAGCCTATAACGCCGTGACCCATCTGATAGAGACGGGCTGTAAGCGCATCGCCTTCTATGGCAGTCCGATGAACCTGGAGATTTCCAAGAACCGGTACAACGGCTATAAGGATGCCCTTCTGAAGCATGGCATGACGGTGGATGACCAGATAGTCTGTGTCTGTGACAACCGCGCCGACGCAGAGACAATGACGCCCGACATCCTCGCACTGGACACCCCGCCAGACGGATTCTTTGCCGTGAATGACGATACGGCCATTGGCATCCTTTATACCGTCAAGCGTTCAGGCTACCGCGTGCCGGAGGACATCGGTATCTGCGGCTTCACCAACGGACAACGGGCCATCGCCTGTGACCCGATGCTGACAACGGTAGAGCAGCGTGGCCACCGCGTGGGAGAAGAGGCTGCAGAGATCCTGATGGACAAAGTGGAAGGTCTGAGCCCGGTGGAGAAGGTGGAGAAGCGCATCGTGCGCACCCGCCTTGTCATCCGAGGAACAACGAGATAATGCATTATTAATTAGGTATTAAATATAATCATGAAACAGAAGCCTGATTTAAGTTTTTGGAAGTTATGGAACCTGAGTTTCGGGTTCTTCGGCGTGCAGATCGCTTATGCCCTGCAGAGTGCCAACATCTCCAGGATCTTCGCCACGCTTGGTGCCGATCCTCACAACCTGAGTTATTTCTGGATCCTGCCGCCGTTGATGGGAATCCTTGTGCAACCGATTGTTGGCACACTCTCCGACAAGACATGGACACGTTTCGGTCGCCGCATACCTTATCTGTTTATCGGTGCCGCTGTGGCCGTGTTGGTGATGTGTCTGCTGCCCAACTCCGGGTCGCTCGGTCTGACGGTCGGTGCGGCCATGATGTTCGGACTGATCTCACTGATGTTCCTCGACACCAGCATCAACATGGCGATGCAGCCGTTTAAGATGTTGGTGGGCGACATGGTGAACGAGAAGCAGAAGGCCAAGGCGTATAGTATCCAGTCGTTCCTCTGCAATGCGGGATCGGTGATGGGTTATGTGTTCCCCTTCGTGTTTACGTTTATAGGCATCAGTAATGTGGCGGAGAAGGGTGTGGTGCCCGACTCGGTCATCTGGTCGTTCTATATCGGCGCTGCCATCCTCATCCTCTGTGTCATCTACACTACTTCGAAGGTGAAGGAGTGGAATCCCCAGGAATATGCTGAATATAACCCTGTCTCCGAGGAGAAGGAGGAGAGTGCCAACTGGATCACCTTGCTGAAGAATGCGCCCTCTACGTTCTGGAAGGTGGGTCTGGTACAGTTCTTCTCCTGGGCTGCGATGCTCTATATGTGGAACTACACGACAGGTGCCATTGCCGAAGGTGTATGGGAAACGACCGACGCGTCGAGTGAGGCCTTTCAGGAGGCCGGCAACTGGACGGGTATCCTCTTTGCCGTACAGGCCGTGGGCAGTGTTGTTTGGGCGGCTATGCTCCCGCAGTTCAAGAACACCAAGTGGGCTTATGCTGCAAGTCTTGCCTTAGGTGGTGTGGGCTTTATCATCGTGCCATTCATCCACGACCAGTATGTCTTGTTCGTTCCCTTCATTCTGATTGGCTGTGCCTGGGCCGCCATGCTGGCAATGCCGTTCACGTTTGTAACAAATGCCCTACAGGGCTATGGTCACATGGGTGCTTATCTTGGTTTGTTCAATGGCACCATCTGTATTCCCCAGATTGTTGCTGCTCTCTGTGGCGGAACGATACTTTCCTTGGTGGGGCACCATCAATCGACGATGATGACCGTCGCCGGTATCAGTTTCCTAATCGCGATGGCATGTGTTTATGTGATTAATGATGAGAAAGGAAAAAGGTGAGAATGTGAGAAAGTGAGGAAGGAAAAACTGAAATATCAAGCCGGGAAGTCGTGGTGGCAGAAACTGTTACTACTCTTCACCTTTTCACTTTTTCACCCTTTCACCTTTTCTTTTGCCGGTAACCTGCTGACAGACCGGTATAACCTGACCTATCTGGATCTGAGCAACGGCCTTCCCCATAATCATGTCAATGATATCTTCAAGGATTCCAACGGATTCCTCTGGATTTCTACCTATGGCGGCGGACTGGTGCGTTATGATGGCTATGGTGTCATGGAACCGCGTCTCGACCTGAACAGCAAGTCTTGCCGAAGTATTACCGAAGATAACTTCCATAGACTATGGGTGGCCTTCGATGAGGGTATCAACATTATCGACCTGAAAACCATGAAGGCTGTGGTGCCCGACCACCCTGAACTGCAAAAACTGCTGATCCTCCCCTCCATCAGATGCTACCACGATGCCCTTGGTCGCATCTGGATTATCACAGACCGTCAGGTGTCGCTTGTGTCTTTCGACTCCCAGGGGCAGGTGGAACATATCTATAGTTACCCCCACCGTTGGAGAATGCTTGACATAGCCATCTGTGACGTCGAAGAGAACGGCAAGCCGTGGATAGGCATCGACGGCGGACTATACCGGTTGGTGGAGAAAGGCGGGAAACTGGTGCGTGAAGAGATATCCACCTTGTTGAAACCCTTGCAGAACCACTATATTACCGACATACTAAAACGTAATAACGCGGTGTGGATCTCGACCAATCTGGGACTGTTTCGCTATGCTCCCTATCAGCAGGAACTGTATGAGTATCACCATTCAGATGCCCCGGGATCCCTCTCCCATGTATTCCTGTCGAGTCTGGCGGTCACGTCTGACAACCGTCTGCTGGTGGGCTCTCTTTGTGGCGTCAACATCTACGACGATCTCTCAGACAGTTTTACCGCATGGACTACAGAGAGCAGCATTCCCCTGAAAAGCGATTTCGTGGATTGTATCCGCGTCTATCATGGGCATATCTGGATAGGCACAGAGTCGGGCGGCATCGCCTGTCTGGCTCCCCAACGCCTGTTGCTGCGCAACTCTGTTCACACCAGCGATCCTCACTCGCTTTCTCCTAACCCAGTGAACGCCATGTACGTGGAACCAGACGGACGGTTATGGGTGGGAACCGTGGAAGGCGGCCTGAATCTGCGTGAGAAAGTCACCGACGGCTTCATCCATTACACGACAGCCAATTCGGGCTTGTCACATAACAGTGTGTCGGCCCTTGCTGCCGATCATCATGGACATCTGTGGATAGGCACCTGGGGCGGAGGCACTTGTCTGACCGACAGGATGGGTGCGCACCGCATCTCCCGTCTGGAACTGCCCGAGGAGTTCCAGAGACTTACCAATTTCGTGGGGGCGCTTGCCGTTGACACCATCAACGACGGCCTATGGATTGGTAGCAATGCCGGACTTTATTTCTACGATTTCAAAACCCGTAACATTGAGGAGCCGTTTGAGGGCTGTCGTAATATCACGGGAAACATCGGAGCGATCGTCGATTGCGAAGGCTTTCTCTGGATGGGTTGTATGCAGGGCGTGATCAGGGTCAATCTCCATTCCGGACGTCAGAGGCACAGCCCCTTTAAGTACGAGGTAATCTCTCACAAGTTAGATGAGCACAACTCACGCATCGTAGATAAGATTTCATCCTTCTGCCAGACCCGCGACGGCACCCTCTGGCTGGGCAGTAACGGCTACGGCCTCTATCAGTTGGTAAAAGATGGAGCAGATTCGCGTGGACATTTTGAAGCCCTGACAACGGAAGATGGTCTGGCCTTCGCTGGTGTCAAGGGTATCGTTGAGGATGCCAATGGCCGTCTATGGGTGACCACCCAGAACGGTTTGTCGGTATATGACCCGAAGACGCGTATCTTCACAAACTACTTCGAGAGTGGCGGACTGGTGAATCATCATTTCTATTGGAACTCCGCTGTGCGCGATGAATCGGGAGTGATCTATCTCGGTAGCGAAGGAGGTCTGATAGAGGTGCTGGGGGAAAATGCAGAGGCAAAGCCCTATGACAAACTGGTATTTACCCAACTGATGGTCGATAACCAGGATGTCACTGCCGGTAGTGAATATCTGTCAGAGGACATATCGATTGCTCGTAAAATCCACCTCAGCGAGGGCAACCGTTCTTTCTATATTGCCTTTTCTGCCCTGAACTACGGCAATGAGGAACAAGCCATCTTCAGTTACAGGCTGAAGGGACTGGAAGATGAGTGGACGCTGCTCAAGCCGGGGCAGCACTCTGTACGCTACAGTGCCCTGCCAGTAGGGCACTACACTTTTGAAGTACGCTATCAGTCAGCCCTTACTGCTAATACCGATGACGTCATCTCGGTGGATGTGGTGGTGAATCCCCATTTCTGGAACAGTTGGTGGTTCCGTCTGTTGCTGATAGCCCTGTTTGTCGGGCTGGTAATCTACCTCTATAACAGGAGGGTGGCTGAACTGAAGCGCCGTGAGGCGGAGCAGTTGCTTAATCCGATCCGTAAGGTTTTGGAGGAGTCTGAGAATCCTTCACAATTGCAGTCGCGCATCCAGAATATCCTCGACAACCAGCAGCGCTATAAGGATAGCGTGACGAAGAGTGTGGAAGCCGACAAGGAAGAGGTGATGAAGGCGACACAGCCTTTCATGGAACGGGTGATGGATATCATGGAGCATCACTATATGGACTCTGAGTTCGGCGTTCAGGAGTTCTGCGATGCCCTCGGCATGAGCCGCACGGTAGCCAGCAAGCACCTGAATGCCGAGGTTGGCGTGCCCGCTGGCCAGTTTATTCGAAACTACAGACTTAACATGGCCAAGGAACTGCTTACGGCGAAGACAGGCAACAGGAATGTCACGGAGGTGGCCTACGCCGTTGGCTTCAATGATCCGAAGTACTTCACCCGTTGCTTTACTAAACTATACGGCAAGAGTCCGAGCACATACACAGAATAGTTGATCTGTATCATTGACATACGTCAAGAGGTGGAGATTTTGCATTAGTTTGGATAAAATACGTTTTGTCCACCTAATAAATCGTTTTATCCACCAGCCGATGATGTTATTTGATTAATTTTGCGAAAAATTTCACTAACAAATATCATTTTTTAAACTAAAAACAATTCACAATGAGAAAACAAGTATTATTCTCTGCGATGCTGTTCTTGGGAACTATGGTAGGACTGACAGTCTGCCCGGCTACTGCGACGGCATCTGTGCAACAGGATCAGACCATCAAGGTTACTGGTCAGGTTGTTGATCAGAATGGAGAGGCGCTCATTGGTGCAACCGTCAGACTGAAGGGTGCCCAGAGTGGTGTTGTGACCGACTTCGATGGTAACTTCTCCATTGACGCTCCCGCGAATGCGACTCTCCTTATCAGTTATGTGGGTTACAAGGACCGTGAGGTTGCCGTGCGTGGGCGCGCGATCCTTAATCAAATTGAACTGGAGTCCGACGCCCTGATGCTCGACCAGGTGGTTGTTGTCGGTTATGGTGTTCAGAAGAAGGCTGATCTGACGGGTTCTGTGTCTATCGTGAACGCCGATGAACTGAAGCGCACTTCCAATTCCAACATCTCCACGATGCTCGAAGGTAAGGTGGCAGGTGTGTCTGTTACTACAGATGGACAGCCTGGTGCAGATCCTACGGTCCGTATTCGTGGTATTGGTACCCTGAATGGTAACCAGGCTCCCCTCTATGTCATTGACGGTGTGCCCATGGGAACTTCTATCCGTGACTTCTCTCCGAATGACATTGAGACCATCCAGGTGCTGAAGGACGCATCCGCCGGTGCTATCTACGGTTCACGTGCCGCAAATGGTGTGGTCATCATTACGACCAAGGGCGGTAAGAAAGACCAGCCCCTGAAGGTGGATTACAAGGGTTACTTCGGTGTTGATATAGTTTCTAATGACAAGTATGACTTGATGAATGCCGACCAGTACAGTAATTACCTCGGCATTGCCGCCTCCAACTCCGGCACACCGCTTCCAGGTGGCTACAGCCTTGGCAGCGATGGCAACTACCACTTCCAGGACAACACCAATACCGATTGGTTCAAGGAGGCTTTCAAGACGGGTATCCGTCAGAACCACAATGTGAACCTGAGCGGTGGTGGTGCACATAATACCTATAATATCGGTCTGGACTATTTCGACCAGAAAGGTACCATCGAAGGATCAGGTCCTGATTTCAAGCGATATACCGCCCGTGTGAACAACACGATGGAGACCAAGTTCATCAAGTTCCGCACAAGTCTTGTGTATTCGCATTCCGACCAGAATGTCATGTCGATTGGTAATGACAATCCTTATATCCAGGGCCTTTATGGTAACTTGGGTAATGTGCTTGCCGGCGTGCTGAACATGCAGCCTACCATCAAGGCATACGATAACAGCACATGGGTGCTTGATGATAAAGTCGGTTCTGCCAGCGGTTGGCAATATGATGCCTATGGTTACGGTGTGTATTACGATACTGTTCATGGTGATATCTCAGCCATGAACCCGCTTCTGGTGAACAATCTGCTGTCCCGCAAGACCGTTGTTGACCGTTTCGTCGGCACGGCCTCTGCCGATGTTGATCTGCTGAAGATGCTGGGTATTGAAAGCAAGAACCATCAGTTGACCTATAAGTTGAATTTGTCATACAGCACAACGAGTTGCAATGACAGAGTATGGATTCCCGCATGGATTCAGAGTAACCGTGTATATCTGGCTAAGGAGAATGAGCGTCTGCAGAAGCAGCACCGCAAATTTACCGATGCCCTGATCGAGAATACGCTGACCTACGATGGCAACATCGGTCTGCATCATGTGAACCTCGTGGTCGGTCAGACTTACGAAGAGGAGAACTCCTCTTATTTGTGGGCTGAGGGTGTGAACCTTAGCGAGCCTTACTACCTGCAGATTCAGAATGCTGGCACCAAGAATGCCACCTCGAATGAATACAAGCATACGCTGGCTTCTTATCTGGCCCGTCTGAACTACGATTACGATGGCAAGTACCTGCTCTCTGGTATTGTTCGTCGTGACGGTAGTTCCCGTCTGACCAAGGATGACCGTTGGGATACTTTCACCTCTGTATCCGTCGGTTGGCGTTTCGATAAGGAGAAGTTCTTCCCCATCGACCGCGATATCGTCAACATGTTCAAACTCCGTGCCAGTTATGGTGAGTTGGGTAACGAGGCTTCTGTCGGCGACTATGCCATTGAGGCTACGATGGCTCGCAATAACATGACCTATAGTTTCGGCAACAATGCAGTGACTGGTTCTGCCATTTCCACATACGTCAATGAGTTCCTCGCGTGGGAGAAGAGGAAGACCTATAATATCGGTCTCGATCTGGCCTTCTTCAACAACCGTGTTGAGTTCACGGCAGAGTGGTACAAGAATAAGTCGGAGGATCTGCTCTACGCCGTGCCCGTGCCTGCCAGTGCAGGTGTGGCTAATAGCACCGTGACGATGAACGCTGCCTCACTGGAGAACAGCGGTCTGGAGTTCTCTGCTACCTATCGTAACAATGACCACGCCCTGAAGCATGAGATCAGTGCTAACCTGAGCACATTGAGGAATAAGGTGACTTCGCTCGGCTTCGGTACTGACCAGTACATCACGGGTTCCTATATCACTCAGGTGGGTGAGGAAGTCGGTAAGTTCTATGGATGGGACTACCAGGGCATCATCCGCACACAGTCCCAACTTGACGAGTTGAATGCCATTGCACAGGCCAACGGGTTCGATGAGTATCAGGCCGGCGCACAGGTTGGTGACTGCTACTATCGTGACGTGAACAATGACGGGCAGATTACCGCCGACGACCAGACGGTGCTTGGCAGTGGTCTTCCTGCCGTCAACTTCGGTCTGAGTGCCCATCTGGAATATGGCATTTTCGACCTGAGCATTTCCACATACGGTGCTCTTGGCTACCATGTGGCTGACTACCTTTATAACACGCTGAACTCCTGCTATGGCTATGGCAACAAGGATGTGGCTATCCTCGGTGCCAACCAGTGGGAAGGTTCGACCTACGTGTCTGACGTTCCCCGTACCTACCTGTCCAACCCTGCAACATTAGCATGGAACGACCTGTTCAGCGATCGTAAGATCCAGAACGCCGCTTATTGGAAGATTGCTAACGTTGAACTTGGCTGCAACTTGCCCAACAAGTGGTTTGCCGACTATGTCAGCGGTGTCCGCATCTATGTATCGGCCCAGAACCTCTACACCTTCACTGGCTATCATGGCTATAACGTTGACTATGCTGGAGGTACCTTCACCCCGGGCTACAACTACTGTTCGTATCCCACGCCGAGAAGTTTCATGGCTGGTATCAATTTCACCTTTTAAAGGTAAAAAAGTAAAAAGGTAAAAAAGTAAAATAATGAAGATTATGAAACTATATAAAATTTCTTTTGCATTCCTGTTGGGCCTTGGCGCACTGACATCTTGCGACAGCAAGTTGGACGTGTCGAACCCCAACCAGCAGACATCAGCCACCTTTGGCAATACAGCCTCTGAGTTGGAAGAGAGCATCATAGCCTGCTACAACCATATCCGCATGGAGGGTACCTACGCCCGTGTTGGTTACATGCTCGACGTATGCCGTGGTGATGAGGTATGGAACTCATCTCAGGTATGGTATTTGCCCTTTGATGACCTGAATGTGGCCTTTACCGATGAGATCGGCCAGTGGTCTTGGCGCGACTGGTATTATACCATCAATGTCACCAACTTTGTGCTTTCCCGTTGTGGCGACGACAACAGTTCGCTCAACACACAGATGCAACGCATCAAGGGTCAGGCCCTCTTCCTCCGTGGTCTGGGCTACTATAACCTGGCAGGATACTACCAGAATCCCATTCTGATTACCGACTACGATACCTATTCTTCCCTTGACGGACTCTACGGTACTAACAGTACATACGATGAGGTATGGGATCAGGTAGAGAAGGACTTCTCTGAGGCAATGACGCTGTTGCCCAGCCGTGATATTGGCGGCGAATGGGCCAAGGGCCGTGCTACCTCTGGTGCTGCTGCCGGCTACTATGCACGTGCGCTGATGATGCGTCATAAGTACAGCGAGGCACTCACCATACTGAAGAACATCATCAACGGTCAGTATGGTGCCTATAAACTGATGGCCAACTATGGTGATAACTTCCGTGAGGGTTCTGCCTACGAGAATAACGACGAGAGCCTGTTTGAGATTCAGTATCTGGACTACGGTTCTCAGGGTGTTGACGACGAGTGGACACCGGTGAACACTAGTGCGAATGCTACGCAAGGTTCTGCCATTGAGAGTAACTTCGGTCCTGGCGACTGTGGTGGCTGGGCTGACCTTTCCGCTTCACCTTGGCTCTACAATCTGTTCAAGGCAGAGAAGACCACCAGTGGTTCGCTTGACCCGCGTCTTTACTGGACCATCGGCACTTACGAGCCCGAGTGGGACGGCTTTGAGTATGGCAATGTGTGCTACACCACGCCGCAGACCGCTGAATGGGGTAATGCCGACATCCCCTTGGTGACCAACAACAACTACGGTGGACTGCCTGTGGCTAAAAACACCAATATGCGTACAGGTCTCTATGACAAGGTGGTGACAGGTCTGCACTGCGGTATCAACCTTCGCATGATGCGTTATAGCGACGTATTGCTCCGTGCCGCCGAGTGCGAGAACGAGATCAGTGGTCCGACCCAGCAGGCCATCGACTGGATCAACCAGGTACGCAACCGCGCTGGTCTGGCTAACCTGAGCCTCTCCAACTTCGATTCCAAGGACAAACTGTTCGAGCAGATTGCCAACGTAGAGCGTCCGAAGGAGTTCGGTTGTGAGTTCGGCCGCGGTTTCGACCTCCTCCGTTGGGGATTCTTCTATAGCGCCGACCGTCTGCAGCAGTTGAAGGAGCATGCCGCCGTCAGTTTCTGGACAAAGGCCAACTACAATGATGGTGTCGTAGAGTTTACCCCGAAGGATCCTGTGACCTATGGTTCCAGTACTTTCAGCAAGAGTTCTTTCGATACATTCGCTGATGGACATGAGTTCTTCCCCATCTATCAGGGTACGCTGAACGACAACCCCAATCTGGTGGGCAACTCGGCTAACAACAATACCAGCAATGCCGGCTACTTCAGTAGCAACGGCTGGACGGTACACCCCGTGGTCAACCTCTAATAAAGGTAAAAAAGTTAAAAGGTAAAACAGTAAAAAAGATACAATTATGAAATATCTCAATAAAATAGCAACCGCTTTCTGTGCTGCAGCGTTAGGACTGCTGGTCCTGTCGAGTTGTGAGGGTGCTGACCTGTATAGCATTGACTCTCCCGACTGGCTGTCTTCTAAGGCCGACTCTATTGCTGCTGAGAAGGCCAAGAACCAGGGCGGCGAAGATGTGATCGAGGGTATGGAAGAGGATGTATATACCGTCGGTGCCACCGACTTCTCTACAGGCTGGTGGGCAGTGTTCTCCAAATACTATCAGATTCCCGAGGGTGAGAAGTGGATTGCCCAGTTCAACCTGAACATCAATCCTGCTGCTACGAACACCTATAAGAACTTCGCTATGATCATTAGCAACGACGAGGATCGTGGTGCTGCCGACTATAAGGAGTACGGTGCCATCCGCTACGACTACCAGCCCAGCGGCAACTCAGAGTGGGGCGACTACATCGACCGCAGTCTTGCTACGAGTGACCTGGAGTTTGCTACCGATACTGATGCCGGTGTGGATAAACTCGGCGGCAAGGTAACGCTGACTATTGACCGCACAAGCGGTGGTATGATTGTTACAATTACCAATGGCACCGTCACCAAGACCTATACGCAGACATCACCACTGGTGAATCTGAATGCCGATGCGTCGAACACGACGATCCGTGCCTTCCTCGTACCTGAGGGCTCATACATCAACTGGCTGGGCTCCACCATCGAGCCGATAGGTGGCTTCACCTCTGCCGAGGACAAGCAGCCGCTGTCCATGTCGTTGAACGGTGTGCCCAAGAAGGTACTCCAGGGCGTAACCCTCGAGGAAGCCTTTGCCAATGTGACCGCTACCGTACAGTTTGAGACCGGTGTATCGCTGGATGTGACCGCAAAGGACCTGACCTTCCAGGCAATCCCCGACATGGCTAACCTGGGTGCCAAGACGCTGGTGGCTGTCTATGGCAAGACCTATAAGGGCGAGGCTGCTGCAACACCTGTGATTGGCTATGCTTCCTTCGAGGTGGTTGATAAGATGTACACCATCCTCGGTAATGCCGACAACACCACACCGTGGTGGGAGGCTCACTCCGAGAAGGTCAGGATCGCTCCTAAGGAGACGTTCGTCAGCACCTTCACCAACTATACCAACGGCGCTGCCAACTGGAATAACTTCCTCTGGGTACTCACCAATGTGGACGGTACTATCGAGTACTCCGTTCTCCGCGCCGACAACTATGGCTGGGGTACTGGCTACGATGCTTGCACACTGAGCGGTGGTCAGAGCGACTGGGTTGCATGGCTCGCTGCCATGGACGGTGCCAAGGTGACCTCATACGTCACTAACAATGGCGATGGAACGGCCGATGTGAAGGCTGTCATGTTGGGCACCGACGGCGTGACCTACGAGCAGAGTTATACTGGCATCCTGATCGACTCCGAGGACTTCTATGCCCACTTCACCATCGAAGGCGGTCACCTCGAGTTCGACGACGTGCTGGGTGAGGAAGACAACTCTACCGGCTGGTGGGTTGCTCACTCTCCGTACATCTACGTACCTGTAGGCGAGACCTATACCCGTCACTTCAAGAACTACACCAATGGTTCTGCCAACTGGAACAACTTCCTCGTGGTGCTCACCAATCAGGACGGTACTACCGAGTACTCTGTCCTCCGTGCCGACAACTACGGCTGGGGCACTGGCTACGATGCCTGTACGCTGAGTGGTGGCCAGAGTGACTGGGCTACATGGCTGACTGCCATGGACGATGCCTCGGTCACCGTCTCTGTCACCAACAATGGCAGTTCGGCCGACGTGAAGTGCGTCATGGTGGGCAACGACGGTGTGACCTACTATCAGGATTACATCGGCATCAGCCCGATTGACGGTGAGGACTTCTACTTCCACTTCACCTGTGAGGGCTCTCACCTCGTGTTCGAATAATTTTCGATGCATATATATTTCCACATGATTGGTTAGTGAACCGGGGGCGGACTTTGCGGAGCCCGTCCCCTTTTAATAACCTTCCTTATTTAATTGACAATCGAATGAAAGCGAAAACAATTCTGTGGTCGCTGCTGGCTCTTATTGTGCCCATGAAGGCCATTGGACAGCCCCACCACTTCCCACGCACTGACTTCCAGACGGACACGCCAATGGTCCACGACCCGGTGATGGCCTATGAGGACAGTACCTATTATATCTTTGCCACGGGTCTGGGCATCCAGCAGATGACATCCAAGGACCGTCAGACATGGACCGTCTCTACGACACCTGTAATGACCGTCATCCCCCAGTGGACCCGCGACTCCGTGCCGGGCTTCCGCGAACATGTATGGGCGCCGGACGTGATCAACTGGCATGGCCGCTGGTGGATGGCCTACAGTTGCTCCACCTTCGGCAAGAACGGTTCGGCCATCGGACTGCTCTCCAGCCGTTCGCTGACCTTCCCCCTTTGGGAAGATGAGGGCTGTATCGTTACCTCCCATGAAGGGCGCGACAACTGGAATGCCATCGACCCCAACTTCGTCATCGACGACAACGACCAGCCCTGGCTCGTATGGGGCTCGTTCTGGGACGGTATCCAACTGATCCGCCTTGATACGACGATGCATGTGGCTGCCGGAGAGAAGCCGCGCACCATTGCCCGCCGCTATAATCTGGGCAGTCAGGATGCCAAGGCTGCCCTGCCCATCAACCCTAATCCGCCGAAGAATCCGACATCCGACTTTGCCGGCCCCAATGCGATCGAGGCTCCATTTATCTTCAAGCACGCAGGATACTATTATCTCTTTGTCTCGTGGGACTACTGCTGCCAGGGTTCCAAGAGCAACTACCGCGTAGCCGTAGGCCGCAGCAAGACCGTTGAGGGACCTTACCTTGATCCCGACGGCATTGATATGTGCTATGGTGGCGGGAAACTGTTCCTCGAGGGTGACAAGAAGTCCTTCGAGGCTGCCGGACACTGTGCCGCCTATCATTTAGACCATCAGGATATCTTTATCTGTCACGGCTATAGCGTTGCCCACGAGGGCGCTTCCATCCTCATCCAGCGTCCCATCCGTTGGACAAGTGACAATTGGCCGGAGATAGACTTGTATAAATGAAAAAGAATTTGTATCTTTGCACACGAAGTGTGTAACTAAATTGTAAAAGTGATGAAAAGAACATGTCTATTTTACCTTCTGATGACGGTGTCTGTCGTAAGCGCTTCTGCCTATCAACTGAAACGGGCCAGCGTGCATGATCCCAGCATTGTGTGGGAACCAACGTCGAAGACCTACTATATCTTCGGCTCCCATCGTGCCGCCGCCAAGACAACGGATCTGATGAGTTGGACGGCTTTCACGGCTCCCTGGCAGACTGCCACGAGCGATAATGCGTCCAATAACCTGGCCTTCACCACACCACAGGTGACCACCATGAAGAAGGGAGGTCAGGAAGTGAGTTTCAACTTCGATGCCAAAGCCTGGGCGGAGAAGGGTAGTACGCGTAAGAATAACAAATACGATGTCAATGGCATGATGTGGGCACCCGACGTCATCTGGAACCCGGTGATGAACAAGTGGTGCATGTACCTCAGCATCAATGGCGACTATTGGTATTCCAGCATTATCCTGCTCACTGCCGATAACATCGAAGGTCCCTATCGCTATCAGGCACCCGTTGTCATGAGTGGATTTTTCGAGAACGACACGTATAAGGAGACCGATCTGGAACTGGTGTTGGGATCGCTCAGTACCCTCCCTGAACGCTATGCCATGAAGGATGGCGGAACGGGCAACTGGGGCGAGCGCTATCCCAACTGCATCGACCCCTGCGTGTTCTACGACGAGCAGGGCAAACTCTGGATGTCCTACGGTTCCTGGAGCGGCGGCATCTGGATGCTCGAACTCGACGAGAACACGGGTCTGCGCGACTACGACGTGACCTACGAGCAGGTGGGTGAGGGCAACGGCATCACCGTCGATCCCTATTTCGGCAAGAAGATTGCCGGCGGCTACTATGTCTCGGGCGAGGCCTCCTATATCGAATATATCGGTGGCTACTATTTCCTCTTCGTGACCTATGGCGGTCTGGCGGCTGGTGGTGTTGCCACCGATTACAACAACGGCGGCTACCAGATGCGCGTGTTCCGTTCTGAGAATCCTGACGGTCCATACGTAGATACCTTCGGCACGGATGCCGTGTTCGCCAGTTATAAGTTGAACTTCGGGCCCAATGCCTCTGACAGCCGCGGCATGAACATTCTGGGTGCCTATACCAGTTGGGGCAACCAGGCCACGGGCAACAACGGTGAGCGCTCGCAGGGCCATAACAGCGTCATCGCCGCCGAGGACGGGCGCACCTATCTGGTCTATCATACGCGATTCCAGAACAGGAACGAGGAACATGAGGTGCGCGTGCATCAGGTGTTCCAGAACGAGGACGGCTGGCTGGTGGCCGCACCGTTCGAATATACGGGCGAGGAGGTGAAGAGCGCCGACATCGCCGCCACGCAGCAGATAGCCACAGACAGGATCCCCGGCAAGTACATGTTGCTGACCCACAAGTATAAACTCGACCACACCAAGAAGGAAGCCAGCAAACCCGTCGAGATAGAACTGAATGCCGACGGCACCATCACGGGCGATGTGACGGGCGAGAACAGTTGGGAGGTCGTCGATGGCACCTGTTACATCCACATCAAACTGAACAACCTCACCTATAAGTGCGTGATGGTGGAACAGACCATGGAGCAGACAGATACGAAAGTGGTCGCCTTCACGGGCACTCGTACCAGCGGCATCTCCGTGTGGGGTTACAAGTATGAGGACCTGCCTTCAGGCATCGAGACCGTCGAGAGCCGTGTCCAGACCGACGGTGCGCTCTTCGACCTGCAGGGCCGTCGCGTCACGGCACCGCATCGCAAGGGCATCTATATCCAGAACGGTAGGAAGGTCATCATCAAGTAAGTGCTGGGCACATGAAACAGTTACTCTTGTCTCTCTTCGCCGCGGCAAGTCTGACGGCCTTGGCTCAGTCGTGGACGGCCGACAACGGCAACGGCACCTATACGAATCCGCTTTTCTACGACGAGTTCTCCGATCCCGACATCCTCCGTGTGGACGACGACTACTATCTGGCCGGCACGACGATGCACACAGTGCCTGGCCTGGTCATCCTCCATTCGAAAGACCTGGTGAACTGGGAGAATATCTCCTATTGCTTCGACCGTTTCGACTTCGACGATGACGCCTTCTCGCTCAGGAACCATCAGGAGATCTATGGTCAGGGCATCTGGGCACCCGCCATCCGTTATGCCAACGGACTGTTCTATGTGTTCTCCAATATCAATGGCAAGGGTCTGCAGTGCTATACCTCGAAGGATATCCGCGGCCCGTGGGAACACCACAATATGCAGGGTGACATCTACGACCTCAGTGTACTCTTCGACGATGATGGTAAGATCTATGCCATCCATAAGTATGGGGAAGTGCATTGTACGGAACTGAAGCCCGATATGAGTGGTCCCGTGGAGGGTACTGACCATGTCATCATCCCTGAGGGCAGTGGTATTGGCGAAGGGCATCACATGTATAAGATCAACGGAATGTACTACCTCATATCGACCGATTACCGTCCTAATGGTCGCACCCTGTGCAGTCGTTCCAAGAGCATCAGGGGACCTTACGAGACCATTACCATCACGGCCGACGAGACCTTCGGCTACCATCAGGCACCCATCACGCGGATTCCTCGCGATGTCAGGTATCGTATTGGCGAGGATGGTACGGCGTTTGGTATTCCCGAGGTCGATCAGGATGCCACTGCATGCACCAATATCCATCAAGGGGGTATTGTCGAAGATCAAAACGGACAGTGGTGGGCGTTGCTAATGATGGACTTCCACAGCATCGGCCGCACGGTGACACTCGCCCCCATCACGTGGAAGGACGGGTGGCCCATGCTCGGACTCGAGGGCAACCTCGGCCGTGCCCCCCGCACCTGGCTGAAGCCTGCCATTAACACGGATGTGAAACCTCATGCCCCGTACGATCGCAACGAGGATTTCAATGGCAAGAACCTTGGTCGCATCTGGCAGTGGAACCACAATCCCGATGATTCAAAATGGGCGCTGAAGAACGGTCGTCTGCGTCTGCGGACCATGCCCGCCGAACAGTTGATGTGGGCCCGCAACACCCTGACGCAGCGGGTCATCGGTCCAACATCCATTGCCACTGTTGAACTCTACACCAAGGGTCTGAAAGATGGCGACGTGGCTGGTCTTGGTAATATCAATGTGCCCTGCTCCTGGATCGGTGTTGTGAAAGAAGGGAAGAAGACGATTCTGCGTTGTTTCGAGCAGACCACGAACGATACTATCAATACGGCATTCGATGGTGATAAGGTCTATCTCCGTATGGTAGGCGACTTCGACCACGACCGCGCCCACTATGAGTACTCACTCGACGGCAGGAAGTATCAGCAGATGGGACGCGAAACGCCTCTCAGTTATCAACTGATCACCTTCCAGGGCTCGCGCCACGCGCTCTTCGCTTTCAATCACAAGGGCAGGAACGGCGGTTATGCCGAGTTTGACAACTTCACCGTTGAGGAGCCTCAGGCTGATCGCACAGGAAATATCCCCTACGGTAAGACCTTTCGTATCATCAACCTCGCCACGGGAAAGCCCGCCATCGCCACGGAACATGGACTGCTTTACGATACCGAAGTGTCCGACGGCTTGGAACTCACGCGCTTCCGCGTTATCGACAAGGGTCAGGGACAGGTCATCCTTCAGTGCAAAGATGGTCGTTATGTGTTCTGTTCAGGCTATGGCATCGCTGGTGACGTGCGCCTGACGGCTGATGAGTCGAAGGCGGAGGTGTTTATGTGGCAGGACTATCTCAACCATGAGTTTATGCTCATGTCCATGCGCACCCACCGCTACCTCGGCAAGAGTCCCACCACGGGCAGCCCCTATTCGATGGACTTCACGGGTGCCGATCCCGCCCGCCGCAACGGCGCGGTCTTCCGCTGGGAGGAATAGAAGGCTTGGAATAAGCCTTCACGCACGCGGTAGTTATGTTATGCCAAAAACAACCCGCACTTCCCGCACTTCTTACACCTAACTGGTTTTGTCCTGGGTGTGGGAAGTGCGGGAAGTGCGGGATAAAAAGTCGATAAGACAACTATATACCTGCGTGTATGTACGCGCGCATCAGAACATCCGATTCTCTGGAGAATTCATCCATACGGAGTCACTATAGCAGCAAACGGAGGCACTATAATTACCTATAGTGCCTCCGTATGTTTGTGACAGACTACAGCATGTCTCAGACAGGCCATCATCCTGTTTAATAGAGTAGCAGAAGTCCGGCGAAGCCCGCATAGCAGATCATGCGGATGGGGTTGATCTTCAGGTAGCCCGTGCCGAAGGCGGTGGCGGCGAGCAGGGCGCAACTGATGAAGAACTGCCAGGGATTCTCCGTCGGCGTGGAGAAATTCTCCTTGTTGCAGAGCAGGAGTGTGGCTGCGGCGAGAAGGCCGACGACGGCAGGGCGCAGACCAGTGAAGACGGATTGTACCAGTGGGGTGTTCATATACTTCATGAACATCCTGCTGATCAGTATCATCAGGACGAGCGAGGGCAGTACCAGGGCGAAGGTGGCGGTGGCGGAGCCGAGGACGGCCATCAGGTGACTGTAGCCCGCATTGTGGATGGCCGTATAGCCGCAATAGGTGGCACTGTTGATGCCGATGGGTCCGGGTGTCATCTGCGAGATGGCGACGATGTCCGTGAACTCGGCCGTCGAGAGCCAGTGGTGACTCTCTACCGTCTCGTGCTGGATGAGCGAGAGCATGCCGTATCCCCCGCCAAAGCCAAACAGACCTATCATAAAGAATGTATAGAACAGACTAAGAAAAATCATTTGTCCCTTTAACCTCCCTTTAACTTCCCTTTAACTTCTATCTTCCCCCATACATATCCCGCTATACCTGCTATTATAATAATATAAATAGGTGAAACGCCGAGGGCCCAGATAGCGAGGGCGCAGACGACGGGGATCCAGATGGTGTACCAGTTGAGTCTGGCGCGCTGGCCCAGACGGAACGTCGGTACGGCGATCAGTGCCACCACGGCAGGGCGGATGCCCCGGAAGATGGCAGCCACATAGGGATTGTCCTTGAACTGGCTGAAGAACATGGCAATAGCCAGAATGATGAGGAACGAGGGGAGGGCCGTGCCAAGGGTCGTGAAGATGGCACCGCGCGTCTTCCTGAGTTTATAGCCGATGAACGTGGCGATGTTGATGGCAAAGACACCCGGACAACTCTGGGCGATGGCGATCAGGTCGAGCATCTCGTCCTTCGCCACCCACTGTTTCCTGTTGACCACCTCTTCCTCTATCAAGGGAATCATGGCATATCCACCACCGAGGGTGAATATGCCGATCTTGAAGAAGGTGGTAAATGAATCCCAATAGATGTTATTCATGTGCCTCCACCCACTTTCTTGCGTTCACGAAGGCCTCGATCCACGGCGTCACCTCGTCGTTCCTGCGGTCAGCAGGATACCACGCACACTGCCAGGGGAAGAAGGCACGCTCTAGGTGAGGCATCATGCAGAGATGACGGCCATCGGCGGAGCAGATGCCTGCCACGTCGTAGTCGGAGCCATTGGGGTTGGCGGGATAGCCGTGGTAGTTGTACTTGGCAATCACGTTATAACTGCTCTCTGCTTCGGGCAACGAGAACTTACCTTCACCGTGGGCCACCCACAGGCCGAGTTTGTTGCCGCTCAGGCTACCGAACATCACGCTATTGTTCTGCGGGATGCTGAGGGAGATGAACTCACTCTCGAACTTATGCGAGTCGTTGTGCAGCATCTTGGCACCCTTTGCACCTGTGAGACCGAGTTCCACCATCAACTGGCAACCGTTACAGATGCCCAGTGAGAGGGTGTCCTCGCGGGCATAGAACTTATCGAGGGCTTCCTTGGCCTTGGGGTTGAAGAGGAAGGCACCGGCCCAGCCCTTCGCAGAGCCAAGGACGTCAGAGTTGGAGAAGCCGCCGCAGAACACAATCAGGTTGATGTCTTCGAGGGTCTCGCGACCAGTGATCAGGTCTGTCATCATGACATCCTTCACGTCGAAGCCGGCGAGGTAGAGCATATAGGCCATCTCACGCTCACCGTTGGTTCCCTTCTCGCGGATGATGGCGGCTTTGGGATTGTCCGGGCTGTTAGGGTGAGCAGGGTTGAGGCCGTATTGTGCGAGCGTGCCCGTGAAGTCGCGATTGAACTTCATCTCCAGAGGCTGGTGCTTGTAGTTCTCGAAGCGCTCCTTGGCCTTGCCGTGGAAACTCTGCTTGCGGTCGAGCAGATAAGAGGTCTTATACCAGACATCGCGCAGGGCATCGATGTCGAAAGTCTTTTCCTCGTCGCCTGCCTTGATGACGATCTCGCGGCTATCAGGCACGGGATAACCAATCTTGGCGAAGCCCACGCCCTGCTCCTCCATGAAGTCCTTGAAGTCCTGCTTATACTGATCGCTCACCTCGATGACCACGCCGGGGTTCTCGGCGAAGAGTGTCTTCACGATGTCTCCATCAGTGCAGATGTTGTGCAGGTTGATGTGCATGCCACCCTTAGTGTTGGCGAAGCACATCTCAAGCAGAGTGGTGATCAGACCACCGGCCGATATATCGTGTCCAGCCATGATCCAACCCTTCTCGATCATCTGCTGTACAGCCATAAAGGCATCAGCAAAATACTCGGGATTCTTCACCGTCGGCACGTCGTCGCCCACCTTGCCTAGACTCTGGGCGAAGGCAGAGCCGCCAAGGTGCTGTTCGTCGAAACTGAAGTCGATATGGTAGAGTGAGGCGTTCTTATCATTGACGAGTACAGGAGAGACCACCTTCTTAATATCAGAGACCTCACCGCCAGCCGAGACGATGACCGTTCCGGGGGAGATAATCTTCTCACCGTTGGGATACTGCTGGGAGAGTGATAGCGAGTCCTTGCCTGTCGGCACGTTGATGTGCAGGTCGCAGCAGAAATCGCTGAGGGCCTTCACGCCAGCATAGAGGCGGGCATCCTCACCTTCCTGAGAGCGGCAGGGCCACATCCAGTTGGCTGAGAGTGATATGCTGTCCATACCCTCAGCCAGTGGTGCCCAAACGATGTTCGTCAGCGCCTCGGCCACGGAGAGCACGGAGCCAGCGGCGGGATCGGCCAGACCAGCCTGAGGGGCATGCCCTAAGGCAGTGGCGATACCCTTCACGCCGCGGTAGTCGAGGGCCACGACACCACAGTCGCTCAGCGGCAACTGGATCTCACCCTGGCACTGCTGACGGGCGATCTTTCCCGTCACGGAGCGATCGACCTTGTTGGTCAACCAGTCCTTACAGGCGACGGCCTCCAACTGGAGCACGCGGTTGAGATATTCGTCAATCTTATCCTGAGTGTAGGTCACATCAGCATAGTGACGCTCTACGGTGTTATCCTTCATGATGGTCTTCGGCGAGTGACCGAACATCTGAGCGACATCGAGGTCGAAGGGCTTCACACCGTCACCCTGCCTGAACGAGAAGTGGGCATCACCCGTGGTCTCACCGACGACGTACAACGGGGCACGCTCACGCTCGGCAATCCTACGCACATGCTCGATATGCTTCTCGTCGATGAGCAGTCCCATGCGTTCCTGACTCTCGTTGGCAATGATCTCCTTCGAGGAGAGCGTCTTGTCGCCGATAGGCAGTTTGGTCATGTCGATCTCACCACCGCACTCCTCAACGAGTTCCGATAGGCAGTTCAGGTGACCTGCCGAACCGTGGTCGTGGATAGACACAACGGGGTTCACATCCTCCTCGCAGAGAGCACGCACCAGGTTGTAGGCACGCTTCTGCATCTCGGGGTTAGCACGCTGCACGGCGTTCAGTTCGATGCCATTGCTATAACGGCCCGTATCAACGGATGACACGGAGCCGCCACCCAGGCCGATGCGATAATTGTCACCACCTACTACCACCACCTTGTTGCCCTTCTGGGGCTCCTTCTTCAGACAGTCGCGCTTGGTGCCGTAGCCCACGCCGCCTGCCAGCATGATGACCTTGTCATAAGCATATTTCTCCTGGCCTTCCTGATGCTCAAAAGTCAGCACAGAACCGCAGATTAGCGGCTGGCCGAACTTATTACCAAAGTCAGAGGCACCGTTGGAGGCTTTGGTCAGGATCTGCTGGGGTGTCTGGTGCAGCCATTGGCGAACGGGCAGGATGTCTTCCCAATCGCGGGCAGTCCCCTCGTCATTGTGCAGACGGGGATAGGCCGTCATATAGACAGCGGTACCGGCGATGGGCCAGGAACCGACGCCACCGCCCATACGGTCGCGTATCTCACCGCCCGTACCCGTAGCGGCACCGTTGAACGGCTCCACTGTGGTGGGGAAATTATGCGTCTCAGCCTTCAGGGAGATGACGCTCTCGATGTCCTTCACCTGGAACCAGTCACTGGTGCTCTGGTCCTTCGGGGCAAACTGCTCCACGATAGGTCCCTGTGCAAAGGCGACGTTATCTTTATAAGCGGAGAGGATCTTGTTGGGGTTCTCCTGCGTGGTCTTCTTGATCATCGCGAAGAGCGAACTCTCCATCTCCTGGCCATTGATGATGAACGTGCCGCCGAAGATCTTATGACGGCAGTGCTCGGAGTTGATCTGGGCGAAGCCGAAGATCTCGGAGTCGGTCAGCGGACGGCCGTTCTGCTTCTCCAGACCGTGCAGGTACTCAATCTCCTCGGGCGAGAGGGCAAGCCCCTCCTGCTCATTGTATTCCTCCAGGTTATCCACATACTTGATGGGCTCTGGCTGGATATTGATGGTGAAGATGTCTTGGTTCAGGCCATTGTACATGCGCTGCAGCATCTCGTCGTATTCAGCGTCCTTGCTGGCGACGGGGATATACTCCTCGATGCGGCTGATGCCCTTAATACCCATATTCTGCGTAATCTCTACGGCATTCGTGGACCATGGGGTCACCATCTCACGGCGCGGGCCGACAAAATAGCCGTCGAGTTGGTCTGCATCCAGCAGGGTGGCCTCGCCGTAGAGCCAGCAAAGTTCCTTGATCTCCTGTTCGCTGAGTTGGTGGTCTGTCTCGGTGGCGATGACCGTCTGTGGCGTCTGAAAGAAACGTATCATAATTCTCTGTTATTTCTTCTTTGTGGTCGTTTTCTTGGAAGTGGTTTTCTTTGTGGTCTTCGAGGCGACAGGCTCCACGTAGGGCACCTGTTTCATCAGGATCCAGGAAGCCTCCAGGACCTTGTTCTTCAGGTTGTCGGGATAGTTGGGATTGGCCTTCAGGAAGTTCTCGATGATCTGCCTGGCCTCAGCACTCTTGTGATCGACCATCAGGGCCTTCATCCAGTGCTCCGTGAAGAACACATCGCTGGTCTGCTGGAGGTACTCCAACGACTTCAGGCTGGGCTCGATATAACTGTTGCACTGCGGCTCATAGACATCGGAGTTCAGAAGTCTCAGGGTATGGAAGACCCATGGTTCCTGCTGACGGTTCTCCGGATGCAAGAGGGTGTTGAACACCTTGGTTCGCTCCTCGGCATTGGGATTGCAGGCGCGGCTCACGAAGTCGAACTCTTTCTTCAGATCCTCGTTCTGGAGACGGGCCCGCTGGGTGCTCAGGATCTCCTGTGACTGTTGCGGGAGCATGATGGCCAGACGGTAGGCAATCTCCATATAGTCGTGCTCATTGAGCAGGGGGTCGTTGTGCGACCGCCAGATATTCTCCATCTGCTTCAGCACCTCTGGCGAGGAGGCACAGGTGGCCATGTTGCGGATGACATATTGGTGACAGGCGTTGCTCTTGTTCTCTTTCAGCAGGTCCATTACGCAGAGTTCCAGGGACGCACGCTGCTCGGGGGTGACGTCGCGGACGATCTTGAACATGTGGTTGATGGCCGTTGACATAACTAGCGGGTTCTTCTCCTTGACCATCATACGGAAGAGTTCGCTAAAGTGTGAGGGCGAGATCTTGCCCATCAGGTAGTTGTCGTGGATGGCCATCAGCAGGGCATAACGATGCAGGTCGTTATGGGTGGTGATGAGGCGCTTGGGCATCAGTTTGGTGTAACTCTCGTCGAGCGTGAACCGTCCGTAGCCCTTTCCGTCGGCATTTGGGATGATATAGTCGGGTTTGCCTGGCAGTTTGATGGTCATGGTGGGCTTCTGCATATCGACCGTCACCGTGCGGCTCTTCCCTAAGTCGTAGATGGCCCTCACCTGGAACTTCTGTGGCCAGAAGACACCGTGCTTGAAGGGGTCGGACTGTGTGATGACGAGTTGGCCGTCCTTGTAACTGGTATTGATGGTGGGCAGACCCTTCTGCTTGGCCCAGATATCACTGAACTGACGAACACCTGCACTTGGAGCCTCTTTGTCGAGTGTGGTGATCAGGTCATCCCAACTGGCATTGTCAAACTGATGTTCTACCAGGTATTTGTGCAGTCCGTTCTGCAGTGAGGGTGCACCCATGACATCCTCCATCATGCGCATCATCACCGGACCCTTATCGTAGATGATATTGTCGTAGAGCAGACTGGCATGGTTGACGTTCGTGAGTTCCTGGGCGATGGGGTGTGTCCCCTCCGTGCGGTCGGTAAAGATGGCCTTGTTCTGGTAGGTCTTGAGGAAGTTCAGGTCGTGATCCACCTGGTTGTACTGGCGGCGCGTGATCTTCGAGGCCATGAAGTTGGCAAGCACCTCGTTGGCCCAGAGGTCATCGAACCATTTCAGGGATACCAGACCACCGAACCACAGGTGAGCCGTCTCGTGGGCGATCAGTTCCACACGGGCCAGTTCATCTTCCTGTGTAGCGTTCTTCTCTAAGAAGATCTGACGGTCGTTGAGTTGGATGGCTCCCGGATGCTCCATGCCACCGAAGGGATAGTTGGGCAGGATCACCAGTCCGTATTCCTGGAAAGGATAGGCGATGCCCGTGTAGCCTTCCATCCATTTCAGAGCCTGACCTGCCTCGTCAAACACCTTGTCGATTTGGGCCACCTTGGCGGGATCGTTCTCCAGATAGAGGGCTCGCATCGTCCGTCCGTCGCGGATGGCTGTTTTCTCGTTGAAGTTACCAGCGACGAAGGAGTAGAGGTAGGTGGGCAACTGACAACTGTTGTCGCTATGCATCGTCTTCCATCCTGAGGGGACGGAGAGGGTTGTGACGAAGACCGCCCGCAGGTCTGGCTGACAGAAACAGGGGAAAGCCGACCTGGCCATATCTGGCTCGAACACGGTGTACATACAGTCCTGATGACGGTTCAGTGCCTTGTCCAGACAGGTGAAACTCAGTTCTATCTTGTTCTTCCCCTCCTTCAAGGCCTTTGCCGGGATGATGATATGCTCGTTCTGGTAGGTGGCAGGAACGGCACGTCTCTTGTTCATATTCTTGCCGTAATAATAGAAGCAGTCGCCATCGAACTCTCCCTGGAAGTCAAGGACCACGTCCTCCCGTACTTTCAGTTCAAAACTGATGACGGCTTTTCCTGTGACTTTCCTGCCAGGGTCGGATGGGATGTTGAAAGACAAGTCGTAAATGACGTTACTGATGTTTGCTTTTCTGTGGTCGGCGAGTTCTTTGGAGACGCCTTTTGACAGCATCTGGGCATGTGTGTTCAGAACCATCATACTCAGTGCGACCATGAGTAAGATTTTGATATTTTTCATCTCTATTTTGGTTTTTGTCTGCAAATTTAATTAAAATAATTCTAATAACAAGTAGTTTTTCATTGTTTTTTCAGTTAGTTCACTAATTTTGCATTCGTTAGATATAAAATCAACTGTAAGTATGAAGAAAAATGTATTGTTTATCGCCCTGGCAGCCGGTCTGATGATGACCAGTTGTGCCAGCAAGAAAGATTTGGCTAACTGCCAGACGGAAAACAAGTCGCTGACTGAGAAACTGCAGGATGCCAGAGAGGACTTGGCAGGCAAGAATGCACGCATTCAGGCTCTCGAGGACCAGCAGAAGGGTCTGCAGCAGGCCCTCAAGGCCGCTGAGGCCAAGTATGCCAAACTGCAGGAGTCGCTCGACAAGAGCCTGACCAATGCCAGCCAGAATAACATCTCCATTGAGAAACTGGTGGATCAGATCAATGAGTCGAACCAGTATATCCGCCATCTGGTGGAGGTGAAGTCGAAGAGCGACTCTCTGAACATGGTGCTGACGAACAACCTCACCCGTTCGCTCTCGAAGGAGGAACTCAAGGAGGTCGATGTGCAGGTGCTGAAGGGTGTCGTCTATATCTCCCTGGCCGACAACATGCTCTACAAGAGCGGTTCCTACGAGATCAACAGCCGTGCCGCCGAGACCCTGTCGAAGATCGCCAAGATCATCAAGGACTACAAGGATTACGACGTGCTCATCGAGGGTAACACCGATAACGTGCCCATCAAGAAGACGAACATCCGTAACAACTGGGATCTCTCCACGCTCCGTGCCTCTTCAGTGGTACAGGCCCTGCAGAACGACTACGGTGTGGATCCGAAGCGTCTGACAGCCGGTGGCCGTGGTGAGTACAACCCCATTGCCAGCAATGATACCGAGGTGGGCAAGCAGCGCAACCGCCGCACTCAGATCATCATCACACCGAAACTCGACGAATTCATGGACCTGATTGGACAGGCACCAGAGAGTGACAAGTAATAGGACCACTTTCCTCCTGATAGCAGCGATGGCTTTCCCCGTCGCTGCTATTGCTATACCCGAAACTGATGCCGTGGCCGACGACAGTGCCACCGTGCATCGTATAGAGGTGGAGGCCATCCCGGGCCTGATCCTCCATACGAACGCATTCCTGAAAGGCTATAATAGTGAGGTTCGCACGATGAACCACTCCTTCCTCGCCAAAGTGAAGTACGCCTTTGCCCCGCCCGAGAACTCCGAACAGGCATTAATATATAAAGGTGTGTATCAGGGTGTGGGTCTGGCTATTCACAACTTCAATCCCCAGTTGGGGAACCCCGTCTCCGCCTATCTTTTCCAGGGAGCGACCATTAAGACGCTGGCCAAGCGGCTGTCGCTCAATTACGAGTGGGACTTCGGTATCACGTATGGCTGGAAGGCCCACGACTGGCAGGACAATCCCGAGAACCGTGTCATCGGCTCCAAGACCACGGCCTATATCGATGTGGATATCTACCTGCGGTGGATGCTGTCGAAGAACTGGGACCTGAATATCGGAGCCGCCATCACCCACTATAGTAATGGTAATACCTCCATTCCCAACGCCGGCCTGAACGTGCTGGCTGCTAAGGCGAGCGTGGCCTACTACATCAACCGTCGCCAGATGCATCCCCGGACTGCCGCCTTGCCACCTGTCGAGAAATACTGGTTCCTGGACCTGACGCTTTACGGGGCGTGGAAGAAGAAGGGCGTGGATACGGAGTCAGGTGCCTATGCCCTGCCCGGCACCTACGGTGTGTTAGGCTTCACGCTGAATCCCCTCTACCGTGTCAACCATTGGCTGAATGTCGGTGCCTCGCTCGACGGATCCTATGATGGCAGTGCGAACATGGAGATCAACTCCCAGGAACTGGCGAGAGCCAACTGGAACGGCACTGACGACGATATCTTCATGCCGCCGTGGTACAAGCGGCTGACCCTCGGTCTCTCTGCCCGCACCGAGTTCGTCATGCCGTATTTCACCATTAACTTCGGCATCGGCCACAACTTCGTCAATGCCAGTACCAAGGACTTCCAGGGCTTCTATGAGATGCTCGCCCTGAAAATCAACATCATCCGACAGGCCTATCTCCATATCGGCTACAGCCTCTATGATTTCTATTATCCGAATAACCTTATGCTAGGCATCGGCCTACATCTTTAGATATGAAACAGAAGTATTTAGTCATCGTGCTCTTGGGCCTGATCGTGGCATCGGGAGCGACAAGTTTCCAGAGTTACCGCGCTACGGAACGGGTTGTTGAGGAAGACATGAGTCAAGCCTTGGCATCAGCACTGGCAGTGCAACAGAACGATGTGATTAGTGCTGACACGATCAAGGTGTTTAACAGCCATCTCCAACTGGATGAGTTACGTGGCAGGGCGATTCTGGCGGTGAATACCCGTCAGAAAGACTTCAAGTGCGAAGCCCAGTGCTCAGTCGCAACGATTCTCGCCATGTCGGATCAGAAGCCTGCCGCTATACTTTGGCTGACCACCATGGCATGGGCTGCCTTTTGTCTCTATCGTCGTAGGCGTTTGGTTCCGCTTTTGACTGGAGCGACCCTGTACGGAGGGCTTCATTATATAGAATCCGAGAGTCGGTTTATTGGTACTGACGGTAAGCCAGTCAAACTGACTCCCATGCAACAGCAACTAATGGAGATGTTCTTCCGTTCTTCGTCGCACTCGCTGACAAAGACAGAGATCTGTGATGCCCTCTGGCCCAAGAAACCCGATGCCAGTGAGACCCTCTATACCCTCATCCGCCGACTGAAGCCCATCATCGAGCAACATTCTAATTTGAAAATAGAATCAGATAGAGGAAGGGCTTATGGACTGATAATCAGGTAGTTTGATAATTGTCAGACAAATGTCAGATACTTTTTCGAGGTAATTGGAAATCTCTTCATACCTTTGCAGCAAAAAACAAGATATGAAGAGATTTCTTTTTCTTTCAATGCTGGTGTTCATTGCCGTTATGATATGGGTGTCTGTTCATGACAAGGAAGACGATATGCCTCTGCCGCAGAAGTTGGAACGGGCGATGAGGCTCACGCGGATGCAGGAGTATCATGACGATGACTATGACTATACGGTGCGCTATCCTTCATTCTTTGAGCAGACCGACGACTCGCTGATGGATAAGGGAAGTTGTCGTTTTAGTTTCTGGCAGGACAGCACGGAGATTGTGCAGACGGCCTTTGTGGAGCCTAACCCTGATATGCTTTCTATTGATGAGGGAATGAGGAAGTACGCAGGGGAACTGTACGCTACCCGTCAGGAGACAGGCAAAGACTATTTCATCCTCTCTGGAACCCTCCACACCGACAGCGACCTGATATCCGGACGCCGCTTCTATGCCAAGTTCGTGCAGCACCGTAAACTTTGGTTCGTACAGACACTGGCCTATCCTGAGGACTGCGAGGCGGCCGTGCAGCGGCTCATCCACGAGATTAACAGTTGGCAGGTATGGTGAAGATGTTAAGTTATGCTAAACGTTGTTTGGTTTTGATGAGATGACGTGTCTAATAGATGTAACGCGAGCGTAAAATGGAAAGAAGTGCATTTGAACAGCGGGCCCGCACGTGGCGAGAGAAGGCTCTCAGTGTGAGCCGGCACTGCGGGGCGGGCAGAGACGAGGCAGAGGACATCGCCCAGGATGTGATGCTCCGCCTGTGGCAGATGCACGACGAACTGGAACGGTATCAGTCAGTGGAAGCCTTGGCGGCACTGATGGCGAGACATCTGCTGAGGAACCACCAGAGGCGACGGCAGCCAGAGACACTCGACGAGGCAGTGGTCGTCAGCATCAACACCAATCCCCACGACATACTGGAGGCGAAGGAAGATGACGAATGGTTGACGAAACGACTGCAACAACTGCCCACCACACAGCGCACCTTATTATATATGCGACAGGTGGAACGGCGCAGTCACGAAGAGATAGCCCGACTGTTGGGCATCGAGATCACATCCGTCAGTACGCTTTTAGCCAGGGCACGACGGACACTGTTAGAAGACATCAAACGAAGGAATAAGATATGATACATGATACGAAGGAATATATACAGGCTCTGCTGGACAAGTACATGGACGGCACATCGACGCTGGAGGAAGAAGATATCCTCGCCAGTTACTTCCGAGGCAAGGATGTGCCTCAGGAATGGGAGGACTATCGACAGATGTTCCTGGAGATAGAGGCGATGAGACCGTATTCAGTACCTGAAGCCCCTCAGTCAAAGGCCAGCAGACGATGGATGGGCTGGAGCATGGCGGCAGCGGCAGCAGTGGCAGGTCTCTTATACCTTGCCATACCGTCTCAGCAGGCAGGACAGCCTCAAACTGCCCCGTTGGTGGCACAGGCGGACACGACAAAGGAATCAGAGGAATCCTGTCCCCCTGATTCCTCCCTGCGCAAAGCGGAAGTCCAGCCCGTACAAACCAAGAAGAGACGGATACGGAAGACGGAGCCGACCATCCACGATGACGATAAGGCTTATGCTTTAATGGCAGAGGCTGAAGCGGAACGGATGGAAGCGGAACGACAGATAGAAGAGGCACAGCAGGAAATCATTGAGGCCCAGTTGGCTGCCTACGGCTATATCCCCGTGATGCAAGAAGATGGTACCATTATATATATTAACGAACAAACAAACGACATTGCATATGAAGAGTAAAAAGATCATGGTGGCTACGATGCTGATGCTATCTGCCACAGCAGCAAATGCTCAACAGCACATCCAGAAGGCTTTCGAGGCTTTGCTGAATGAGAAGTATGTTGAAATTAAGACCCAGCATTCTCTGGAGAAAGACCCAGAAACAGGTCAAAAAGAGGGCGAGATGGACGTCTATGATTTCGAGTTGCCGTCGCCTACAAGTAAGCAGCAACAACTTGTCAAGGATGTTGAGAGGGCTTTCGAGAAGGACAAGGAAGATGCCTATACCCTTAGTTCTGGCAATTATGGTAATCATACTTCCCTGGCCGTGGGCAATGACCTTACGTCAAGTGTAGGGTTAGGCAAGATTAAGGGCTCGCGGTATATCTATGCCTGCTTCCTCGACAAGGACGACCCTGAGAAGAAATTCCGCTATGCCTATGCCATGGAATGGGTGGAGAAAGACAAGAAGATCACAGTTCGTCTGGTCAAGACCTACGCCACAACCATGAAATACCGCACAAGTGGGAAAAGAATCCGTAACGTGGTTATCAACGGAGAGGAGATAGATATTTCCGACAGGCTGAATGAGATGCTTGGAAGCAAAGGCTCAGATGCATGGCTTTCCCAGTTCAATACCTACAGAACGCTTTTCCAGAAGAAATCAGAGGGTATTGCCGCCAACAGTTATGCCACACAGATATACAAACTCTGCAAGAATGCTGATTCGCTTGATGTCGAAGAGAAGGAGATGGTGGCCATAGAGATTAAGAAACTGAAGGCCAAGACCGAAGACGAATTCATTCAGAATCTGTTCGACATGAGCATCGAACGACTAAAGAAGTAAACCCATGAGACATACGAAGATTGTTTTCCTCTCGCTGCTTCTGGCAGCGAGAGCAGGGATAACTACTGCCCAGACGCCAAGCGATTCCACCTCGGTAAGTAATGATTCCATCGCTTGGAACAAAGAATTGGAGGGAATAGAGATCAAGGCCCAGCGCCAATTGATCAAACAGGAGATCGACCGCATCGCTTATGATGTGCAAGGTGATGAGGAGTCGAGGACGCAAACCGTGATGGATATGTTGCGCAAGGTGCCGATGGTGACGGTGGATGGTGAGGATAATATCAAGGTAAAAGGTAACAGCAGTTTCAAGATCTATAAGAACGGACACCTTGACCCCAGTCTGACGAAGAATGCCAAAGAGGTGCTGAAAGCCATGCCCGCCTCGATGGTGAAACGTATCGAAGTGATTACCGACCCTGGTGCCCGTGAAGATGCCGAGGGCGTGGATGCCATCCTGAACATCGTGATGGTCGATGGTTCGAAGATGCAGGGCATGACAGGGGTGGTGTCTGCTACCTATACCTCTCTGAATCACCCTAACCTATACGCCTCGCTGACGGGACAAATGGGTAAGTTGCTGATGTCTGTGGATTATGGCTATGGTGGTATGTCGAGCCGCGAGACGGAGAGCATTACAGAGACAGACCGAACCTTCCTCCAGACGGGTAACCGTCTGCTGGCTGGTTCAAACGGAACCAACCCCGGCGGTGTCCACTATGCCAATCTCGATGCCAGTTACGATATCGACTCGCTGAATCTGCTCTCAGCCTCGTTTGGCGGCTATTTCTACAAACTCAATGTGCAGGGTGACAGCCATACAGCACTTTACTCCTCCCCGTGGGGAGGTCGGGAGGGGTCTCTCTTATACCATTTCAGCAACCACTACTGGATGCCTGGCTACAGCCATCACTCGTGGAACGGACGGCTGGACTATGAACACAAGACGCGTCGGAAGGGCGAGCGGCTCACTCTCTCTTACATGCTCGCCCTGACGCGCCAGCATACGGAACAGGAGAACACTTATTCTGACATCATGAATGCTCCCTTCGCCTATACCTGGTCCTTGCAGCAGGAACGCGAGCGGTTTACCGAACACACCCTACAGGCTGACTGGCTGCGCCCTCTGGGAAAGGGACATCAGGTGGAGGTGGGAGCCAAGTATATTGACCGTAATAACAACAGCCACACCACGCAGGATTTCCGAAACGTCCTGCCTATGACGGACAACCTTTTCGACCATACCACCCGAGTGATGGCGGGCTATGCCGACTATATATATAATAAGGTGAAGTGGTCGGCGCGGGCAGGACTGCGCTATGAGTACAGTTTTATGCGAGGCAGTTATCCTGATGGCAGTCAAGAGTCGTTCTCTAAGCACCTGGGCGACTGGGTGCCACAGGCTAGCGTGAAGTACCAGTTGACGGATGCACAGTCGCTGAAGTTGAACTATACCACCAGCATCAACCGCCCAGGCATCTCCTATCTGAACCCCGCTGTGGTCACCTCACCGACCGTCGTACAGTCAGGCAACCCGCAACTGTCCAGTTCGCACACGCAGCGCATTAGTCTGATCTATTCCTACATCCTTCCGCAACTGACACTACAGATAGCCCCAGCCTACAACTTCAGTTCGGGCGGCATCAGTTCCGTGCAGACCGCCAAGGATGACGTGCGGTACTACACCTACGACAATATCCTGCGGTATCGACGTTTTTCGATAGAGCAATATGTGCAGTGGAAGCCTTTCGATAGTACGACGCTGGTAATCAATAATAACCTTCGCTACGAACACAATGAGAATCCTAATCTGGGCTATCGCACCTACGGATGGTCGGACAACTATTACGTCAACCTCTCACAGCAGTTGCCTTGGAAGTTGAAACTCAACTTGAGTGCCTACGGCAAGATCGGTCACAGTCCGTCAGGCGTCTATTACATGCAACATTCCTATTTCGACTATTACGCCTCGTTACAGCGCTCGTTCCTCAAGGACGACCGTCTGACGGTGCGCCTCGGTGCGAACACACCTTTCAATAAATACGTAAAATCAGAGGCGGAGACGGTGAATGGTGACTATCGTGACTACCAGGTATCCTGGAATCGTGGGCGTTCGTTCAGTCTCTCTGTCACCTGCCGCTTCGGCAAACTCAAGGCCAGTGTCAAGAAGACTGAGCACAGCATCGACAATGACGATGTTGTAGGAGGCATCACTAAAGGACAGTAATACCCATCATTTATTCTTTCTGCCGGAGGTAGTCGGCGAAGATACGGGCGGCACTCTCCACCTTGGCGGCGCATGGACGGGTCTTATAGTACTCGGCGGTGCGCGCCGAGGCCACATAACTGTTGGCAGCCTTCTCGTAACCCTTCAGACCGAGGATCTCCGCACAGATCAGACTGCCGTTCTGCTCCTTCGACTTGGCCAGCAGTTCCTGCACGACCTTGTAACAGGCCGACTTGCCCTCGCGGTCGCTGCCCTCTGTCTGCCCGCAGTCGAGTCCCACGAGCATGACGATGCCTGAGACGGCACCGCACATCATCCGCAGACGTCCCACACCACCTCCGAAACCTGCCGCCACCTTCTTGGCCAGGGTCTCGTCGAGGCCATACAGGTCGGCAAAGGCCGCCACGACACTCTGGCAGCAGCCATAGCCCGCCATGAAGTTCTCCACGGCGCGCTCCACTCTCTTGTCCAGTTCTAAATCTGTCATCATTGTCAGTTTCAAATGGCAAAATTACAAAATAGTGTGAAGATAATCTCCGACAGACCCGTTTTTTGATGTTAATAATTTCTAAATGGACGGAGAAGGCTTGTATGGTTCACGAAAAACGACTAATTTTGTAGGCTACAATAAGGACTTATTAAGTTGTTTAACATTTAAATGTTTTATTATCAATGATTTATTCAAAAGAAGTGGAGAACATGTGTAGCGTTTGCAAGGGCGCTTACCATGGACCTGCACCTATCCCCGAGGAGGGCAAGTGGGTTGCAGTGAAAGAAATCAAGGAGATCTCTGGTTACACCCACGGTATCGGCTGGTGCGCACCTCAGCAGGGCGCCTGCAAACTGAGCCTGAACGTGAAGGACGGTATCATCCAGGAGGCTCTCGTCGAGACCATTGGTTGCACGGGTATGACTCACTCAGCCGCTATGGCTTCTGAGATCCTGCCGGGCAAGACCATCCTCGAGGCCCTGAACACCGACCTCGTCTGCGATGCCATCAACACCGCTATGCGTGAGCTCTTCCTGCAGATTGTCTATGGTCGTACACAGAGTGC
>JAFRMM010000046.1 GCA_017430675.1 Prevotella sp. | reverse complement strand
GTATCATGGACCTGTCCCCCTGATTCTGCCCCTGATTCTGCAACACGCGTATCACGACATAGACCCAGACCATCGGTCCTATCAGCCAATAGGCGATAGGGATGATTAGGATATCAAGCCACCAGTGCTTTCCTGGCAGACGGATGCAGGCCAGCGCCAAGGCCAGCACGATCGCCACAGGCAACGACAGCAGTACATTAATGTCGCCCATCAGCCACAGAATCAGTGCCACAGGCACCAGACTCAGACACATGGGGACTGTCCCCCGTGTAATCCGTCTTCGACTGCTTACACGGGGACAGTCCCCGTGTGTCAACAGCCGCAAGGTCAGTCGCTGCAGGGCCACGAAAAGAAGGGCCAGTAATAAGGCTCCCAACCATTCCACATAATAAAACTGTACGATGAATTCGCCAATCCAATCGGCAAATCCTCCAGGCAGACTTATTCTCTCAACGAAGTAGTCCCATGTCCACAGGAACAACTGGTACTGTTCCTGATACGACAGCGCATGGGGATAGCCCACATACCAAAACAGAAACACGCCGATGCCTACCAGCACCGACAGCCCTATATCGTAGTATTTCCCTTCTACTTTTTTCATAAGCGCTGCAAAGTTACAAACAAATCCCGAATTAACAAAACATCTTATTGATTTAATTCACTAAACACTGAGTTTACTTACAAAGGCTGATATATCCTGATCCAATTTCTGCATGGTGATTTTTGCATAGATCTGCGTGGTCGTGATGTTCGTATGTCCCAAGATTCGGCTCACACTCTCAATGGGCATACCCTTGCTGATGGTCAGAACCGCAAACGAATGACGGGCACAATGCATTTTAATACGTTTCCCATATCCCATTTCTGCCATCACTTTGGCTATTTGTTTGCAAAGAGTACGGTATTGTAGGTCGCCAAAGACATAGTCCTTGCCAGTGATTCCGCACCTTTGAATAATATCCTGCGCTATCGGAAGTAGTTTCATCTGAAACGGGACCTTTGTCTTATGTCGTGTGGATATAATCCATTTGGCACCGTTCAGTTCCCTGATATGATTCCAGGACAGTTCTTTTATATCTATGAACGCCAGTCCTGTGAAACAGGCAAACACAAAGATATCTCGTGCAAATGCGAGTGATTCTTTCGTGAATTTGTGTGTTATCAGTTGCATGATCTCCTCTTCCGTCAGGTATTCGCGGGGCCGGATTCTTTTTGCTATACGGAAACCGCAGAAAGGATTCCATCTTATTAGTCCCCGCTGGTGTGCTCTGTTCACGACTCCCTTCAGTTGCTGACAAGCCAACCACACTGTTCCTCCCCTCAATTTGCGCTCAGAACTTAGCCAGGTACTGAATTCATAAATGAATTGAGGTTGAAGTCCATCTAACTGGATATCCTGCTGCCTCATCTTCTCTCTCAGGAAAACCGCAACATAACGTCGTGCCTGCTGACGGGCAACCAGTGTACTCACGGCCCTGTCTCTCCCCACTCTTGCCGCCAGCCGTTGTAGGTCTTCATCATAAATTGACAATAATGTCTTGG
>JAFRMM010000045.1 GCA_017430675.1 Prevotella sp. | reverse complement strand
TATTTATAGTTCGTCTATCGCATCCTTTTCATCCTTGAACTGGTAGGTCTCTTCCGGAACGTCCTTCACCTCCGGGATAGTCGTATCCTCCTGTTCTGTATGCTGCTGTGCCACGGCAGCCCCTTTCTCCATTACTCCAACACGGGCGATCTCGTTGTCCCGAAGATATTTGTTAAAATGCGATACCTTCTTCTGCTGATCGATGAACTTCGCCACGTCATCGTCCGTCTGCTCAGCCATCACGCGGCAGTAGGTTTCCACCTTCTCGACCTTGTCTATATATCGGTCACCCTGATAGATATACACATCCCTCGCCTCGCCGTTCTTACCGGGCAGGTAGTAGGCGGTCACCTTCAGGTTGTTGGGCTGCAGTTTCTCCAGGACCTCAGGACCGCTAAGCCACCAGTCGCAATAGTTCACGCGCACCGTCGAGTTACGGCGGATGCTCGTCTCGACTGACACGCCGATCCAACGGCTCAGCGTACGGCGGTCGATAGGCCACAGGTCGGGGTTGATATTCTCCACGAGCACCTCCCAGCGGGTCTTGCCCGGCCACTTCCTCTGGTCGCTGTGAAGCGAGTGGTTCCATTCCTCGTTGTCCCTACGGTCATCGGCAACAAGTTCCTCGTAACTGTAGTACCTGCGCTCCTCGTAGGTGTCATTGCCCCCGTCACTCACCTTCTTCTGCTCAACACGGCGCTTGCCCTTGCCGAAGGGACGGCCAATGTAGGCATGGTTTTTGTGGATGATACTCGTCTTCTTAGCGCCGTTGTAGTGCTCGGCACGTTTCTCCTGTGAGTTCTGCGGGGCACAGAACCTCACGAACTCGAACACCACGCCGGGGCTCAGGTAACTGTCGCGCCACTGCGACATAAGGTGATTCTCGACCTCTATACCCTTGGGCATTCCCCAACCGTGGGAGTCGAGCAGAAGGAACATGTCACGGAAACAGTCAACCACCAGGGGTGTTTCCTTCTCTCTTGCATAGGCGGCACCTATCACGCACTCGCTTACGTCGTCATAGGCATAGTAGGCGTGTACCCATTTTTTCGTGTCTTTCAGTTTGCGGCTCAGGTCAACGTCGTCCATAGTCACCTGGCTCAGCGAGTAGCGGCCGTTATGACGGTGCATGTGCGGCAACTGCTCATGCATCATCGTCACATGCGTCAGTTGTGCCTGGTTGATGAGGAGTTTGGCGGCGGGCTGGTTGAGGATGTTGTTGATGGTGGACTCGCTCAACTCAAGCGGCTCGCCGTTCCTGTCCGTGAAATCGTTTGGATCCAGCAATTCACCGGAGGCTTTGTCATACACGTCCAATTCGCCATATACGAACTTCTGCCACATCTCCCATACGCTATTGTTGTAGGGCTTGTTCTCCAGACAGGCAACGCTCAGCACCGCCTGCCTCACGGCATCCGTGACCCTCCTGGCACTCTGGTTGCCATACTTTCCGCTCACCAGCACATCATAGCCGCCACGGAAATACTCGACGGCCTTCTTGCGGAACCTCCCGATACTCTCCGGAAGCGTGTGGCCGTATGTCTGACGCAGCGTGTTCACGGTCTCCGCCATCAGGTCCCATTTGTAGCGCTCACCCATCAGACGCTTGCACACGCTCGCACGCTCGTACATTGTCTTACACGTGTTGAGCACGGAGGCGTTGACCGTGTATTCGTTGACAACGGATAAGTCAAGGGGGTTCCCGTTGATCCTGAGGCCGCAATAGTAGTCGAAGGCCTCGCGGTCATACCGGTACTGGCTGTTGATCCAGGCCGTCAGGTGCATGTGACGGGAGTTGGGCCAAAGTTCCTTCACCTTGGCCTTGTACTTCTCGGGCAGCGAGTCCATGGCTATCAGCGCACAGTCACCCTTGCCGCCTCCACCACGACGCAAGACTCTCACCTGTTTGCGAGTGGTCAGGTGGCCATATGTGGATTGGGTCATTATTCCGTTTGCCACAAGTTCCTGAGCCGTGACGCACCATACTCCGTTGCAGTACTCCATATCCATCTTCTTTTACCTGTTATTGTTCAGTTCGTTGCCGTGTCACGGCAACTGTTAAAATGCAGCCGCATATTCTTGCAGCACGTAGAGTTGTTTCACCGAGATATCCTCCTGAAGAAGACAAGTCCTCCCCCTGTAGTCCACCTTGGCATTGCCTGTGCTCTTGTCGATGGTCAGAACGGCACCATTGCCAAACGTCTGTGTCATGGTACCGTTCCTTTCATCGTGGATGGTCTCACACTCAGGCAATGTAATACTCGGCACACCGCCGTTCTGAAGAGCCATCGCCCTAATTTTAACAGCGGTCTCAGTCTGACCCTTCTTGGCATCATACCGCAGGGCATTGCGCACTGTCGTTTCC
>JAFRMM010000044.1 GCA_017430675.1 Prevotella sp. | reverse complement strand
TATTTATAGTTCGTCTATCGCATCCTTTTCATCCTTGAACTGGTAGGTCTCTTCCGGAACGTCCTTCACCTCCGGGATAGTCGTATCCTCCTGTTCTGTATGCTGCTGTGCCACGGCAGCCCCTTTCTCCATTACTCCAACTCGGGCGATCTCGTTGTCCTTCACCCACTTCCCGAAGTGCGCTATCTTCTTCTGCTGCTCGGTGAAGATGGCGCGGTCCTCGTCGGTCTGTTCGGCATCGGCAGTGTTGAACGTGCCGACGTTCTGGAGTTTGTCGATCATCATGTCGTTCTGGTATATCCATACGTCCGTGGCCTCGCCCTGCTCATTGGTCAGGTAGTAGGCCTCCACCTTCCAGTTGTTGGGCTCCAGTTTCCCGATGACCTCCGTCCGGCTCAGCCACCAGTCGCAGCCCTGGACGCGGCAGTAGGAGTTCCTGCGTATGGAGGTCGAGACGTGCTCGCCCACATAGCGGGCGCAGATGGCACGGTCAAGGGGCTTCAGCGTCGGGTTCATGTTCTCCACCAGCACCTGCCAGCGGGTCATGCCCTTGTATTTCTTCTGGTTGGGATGCAGACGGTTGTTGAACTCCATGATATCTTTCAGATCCTCAGCAATCAGTTGATCCCATGTGTAGTATTCCTGGTCTTCATAAGTATCATTCAATTCGTCAAACACCTTCAGGCTCTCCGTCCTGTAGTGGCGGTCCCTGGCGTAGAAGCGGCCGATGCCCAGGTGGTTCCTGTGCTCCACACTGCGTTTCTTGGCACCGTTCATCTGCTCGGCAAATTTCTCCTGCGAGTTCTGCGGGGCGCAGAACCTGACGAACGGGAACATGATACCGGCCTTCAGGAAAGAGTCACGCCACTGCGACATCAGGTGGTTCTCCACCTCTACCTGAGCCGGACAGCCCCAGCCATTGCGCTCGATCAGCATGAAGAGGCTGCGGAAGCAGTCTATCACCAGGTCTGTATTCTTGTTGCGGTTGTAGGCATAGCCCACCACACACTGGCTGGCCACGTCGTAGGCATAGTAAGCCTTGGGGCGCTGCTTGGTGTCCTTCAGTTTACGGGGAAGATCTCGGTCGTCAAAGGATATCTTAGAGAAAGAGAACTCCGGGGCATGGCGGTGTACGTGCGGCATCACCTCGTGCATGTAGGTGGTCCACGACATCTGAAGATGTGCTATCAGCACGCGGTTCTTGGGCGAGTTCAGGTAGTTGTTGATGGTGGTCTCGCTCAGCACCATCGGATCGCCGTTCCTGTCGGTGAAGTCGTCGGGGTTGAACATCTCGCCGCTCTCGGGGTCATAGACATCCAACTCCCCGCACACGAACATATTATACAGTTCCGCCACGTTCGTGTTGAAGGGCTTGTTTGGCAGCACGGCGATGCCGAGGATCAGCCGCTCCGTCCTATGATCGACCTTGCGGGCGCTCTGGTTGCCGAACTTGCCACTCACCAGGCAGATGTAGCCATCGCGCCTGTACTGCGCCACCTTCTTGCGGAAGCGCATCGTGCTTGCAGGAAGGGTGTGGCCGTACAGGTCGCGCAGGGTGTCGATGACCGCCGCCATCTCATCCCAGTTGTACCTGTTGCCGAACATCCTCTGGCACACGGACGCACGGTCATACAGGCGGATGCAGCAGTTCAGCACTGAGGCGTTGATGGTGTACTCCAGCACTTTCTCCGGCGGGAGTTCAACGCCCGTTTTCGACTTGTCGAAGAAGAATGAGTAGGCCTGTGCGTCGCGCTCGTAGTTCTTCTTCACCCATGCGACGAGGCGGGTGCGGTTGCCGTCCGGATACATCTTCTTGATCTCGGCCTTGTACTTCTCAGGCAGGGAGTCAACTGCGACGAGGGCGCAGTTGCCCTTTCCGCCACCAGCACGAACAACAGACAACTTTCCACGCTGGGCCATTTTTCGCAGGTTGCCGGCTGTCATGATGCCGCCGCCCACCAGGTCATCATAACTCACGCACAGTGCATTGCCGTAGTACTCCATATCCTTCTTCTTTTACCTGTTATTGTTCAGTTCGTTGCCGTGTCACGGCAACTGTTAAAGTGCAGCCGCATATTCTTGCAGCACGTAGATCTGCGTCACCAAGGTATTCTCATAACGAATACGGGTCTTACCCTTGTAGTCCACCTTGGCATTGCCTGTGCTCTTGTCGATGGTCAGAACGGCACCATTGCCAAACGTCTGTGTCATGGTACCGTTCCTCTCATCGTGGATGGTCTCACACTCAGGCAATGTAATACTCGGCACACCGCCGTTCTGAAGAGCCATCGCCCTAATTTTAACAGCGGTCTCAGTCTGACCCTTCTTGGCATCATACCGCAGGGCATTGCGCACTGTCGTTTCC
>JAFRMM010000043.1 GCA_017430675.1 Prevotella sp. | reverse complement strand
GATTATCAGAAGCATATAAAGAAGTGCCTCCCTTCTTCCGGAAAGACAATTCTCCTGAATATAGTGGCAACACTTTTCTTTTCCTTGATTCTCGGAATCGGCTATTTCATCATAAGCACGTCGGAGAAGAAGACCAAGGATAATACGGAGCAATTCATGAACGCCATAAAACCAGCACTATCTGGGACGGAAGCCGACTCCATGACAATAAAATGAAAAAAATCCGCGACTTCCTTTGGATGTCGCGGATTTTTTTGTGCCTAAGCCATTGCCGACATGTCGTGGTACTCGAACTGGTAGATCTGCTCATATACCTTGATGCCGTGAGGGAGGGCGTAGTCCCGCGACTTCACGCGGCTCAGAGGCCCCATGTCCCTGACGAAGCACTTCATCTGGAGGGCCCTGTAGAGTCGGCGGGCCTGCTCCTGGCGCGCGGTGATCATCTGCTCCTGGGTGCTGCCTATGTGCGTGTCGTCGTAACAGTCGACCGCCAGGCGCACGGTAAGGGTGACGGTGCCCTCCTGGGCACCCGAGTAGCCGAGATCCTTCCAGTCGCCCGCCATATTGCCCACGAGCACGCAGGGGAAGGTGACGGGATAGGTGTCCTCCAGGGTTTCCAACTGGCCGTAGTCCTCATCGACGAGCGAGAGTTCCGGCATGGCTGCATCGATATGCTGCATGATGCTTAATAACAGTTCATCCATTGTCTATGATTTTTGAGATTTCCTTGTCTATTGTTTCATTGATCTTCTGGTTAAGTTCCTGGCTCTCGCCGAGGAACTGGCGCTGGGGGATGTTAATCTGGAGCCTGGGTTTCTTCGTCAGGGCGAGGGCCTTCCAGCGAAGAGCCTCTTCCGATTCCACGTATTTCTTCTTCCGCTTGACACCTTTCTTTCTGCCGATGGCCTCGTTATAACGTGCCCAGGCATATTTGCGCATTTTCTCTGTGACTGTCGGGCTTACGTCGCCTCCCCAGTTGTGGATCGGGGCATATTTCAGATCATCGCGCACCAGAACCCTATAGTCACCGGGGATGTACTTCAGACCGCCGTAGAGATGCTTGCGTCTGGAGAGCAGCGGGTCGTATTTGGCGGCGGCTCGTTTGGATCCTGACTGTTGGCGTTTGGTTGGTTGCCAGGGGTGCAGGCCACCGTTCACGAAGCCTCCCTTGCGGAAGTTCTCCTTGAAGTGGTCGGCAGCGATCCTGCCCACCTTTACGGGCAGTTTCCTGCGCCTAGCATCGTCTATCTCGCGCTGCTGACGTGCCAACTGCTGCTGAAATTGCTTCAAATCCATTGCCGTTTAAGATATTATTCGTAACTTTGCAGCCTGTTAATATTTGAACTATGGTTATCGATTTCTCTAAAGACCCCGCAGAAAATCTAAGGCAATTAACCGTTCTAAAAGACCGGCTTCACATTGAATTATCAGATCAGTTCCGTTTCTACGTGGGACTATCTGCCACTCTACTCGCTGTAATAAGCGTTTTCGGTGATAGTACTCAGTTACCGCTTCTACGGAAAATAGCCCTGTCTGGGTGTATGTCGTTTTTACTGTGGTCTGTCCTTTCTGGTATATGGTGTCTTGTTGCCATGCGTCGAGTACGTGAAAGAACGTTCCAAAAACTTTGCGATAACACCTTTGCAGGTCTGGTTGGGAAGTGGGAGTCAGTAAATCCCCCGCGAGTATTTGGATTCTTTGCCTCATCCTGCCCAATAGCGTTGTGCATGGGCGTTCTAACCTTATGGGTGAGTGCCATGTTATGGATTTTTTAGCCGTTTTGTTCATTTTTTCTTAATTTTATTTGTTTATTCAAAAATAATTCGTATCTTTGCAGCAGAAATAGCGTTTGAGGGCCCGCCCCAGATTTGGAGTTCTGGTAAGCCATCTCTCTTTCGCTATTTGCTTTTTAGGTATTTCAATATATTCTGTGAGTCAGAAATACTATGCAAAATATACTTGCCATCGTTATATTCGTGTACGATGATATATGCATCGATGTCCTTCACCGCAATCCAGAAAATATGTGATTGTACCAGTCTGTCAATATCTTTGTGTTTGTCAGCCGGCCCAAGGTACTCTGCTTTCCAGATGACATCCAGTATATCATAAAGCATTAGAATCTTTTCATCAGGATATTTGAACGGTTGATTAACCCATTCGTCAATACTGGCTCGTGAAACAAGTATATCATGGCCGAACTTCTTATTGTTTGCCATTTTGCCTTGTACTGCTTTTCTAAGACTCAGTTTCGTTTCCTTGATTTCCAAAGTCCTGACTACTTTTTCAACCGCCTCCTTTGCGCCAGGATATGCGTTAGCGACGTAGGGGTGCGAGTCGGCGAATAGTTTTCCGTCCGTGCCAGGATTGTTGTCGAGACCCCGGTGGGGACTGTTGGCGGGTTGCTGTGACACTGCAACGGACGGGACGGGCGTTGGCGGCTCGTCGGTACTGGTGAGGTCGCACTTGCAGTTCCAGCGGTCGCCCGGGCGGTGCTGGCTCCAGAAGGGATGGTCGATGGGGAGGATGGTGCCCCAGAACGGGCGGTGATCCTCACCGGGGTGGAGAGAGGTGGACGGCAGCCACTTGAGGTTGGGCAGCACGTCGCGCTCCCGTTCGAACTGCTTCCAGTCGGCAGCCTGGCGGGCACGGATGACAGCGGTGTCGTATTCCGTCCTGAGCCATGCCCCGCACTGATGGGAGGCGATGCTTCGAACGTCCTTCTTCCACTGTTCGAAGGGTTTAAGATCGCCGTTCTCATCAAGTAGGCGTGCCGCCATGTCGTTCTGCATGCGGTGGGTCTTGAAGGCAGAGAATACGGCGTTGCTGTGACGGATGGCCTGCCGGAAGTCATCGTCTGGGTCCACGGACTTCGAGAAACCCTGGTCGGCAGCCGTGTTGAACGTGCGCAGGAACTCATGGAAAAGGTTCTGCTCGATATCGGTCATCGGGTGGAAGTCGCGGGAGTAGATCCGCTTCAGGGCCGCCTCGAGCACG
>JAFRMM010000042.1 GCA_017430675.1 Prevotella sp. | reverse complement strand
GATTATCAGAAGCATATAAAGAAGTGCCTCCCTTCTTCCGGAAAGACAATTCTCCTGAATATAGTGGCAACACTTTTCTTTTCCTTGATTCTCGGAATCGGCTATTTCATCATAAGCACGTCGGAGAAGAAGACCAAGGATGATACGGAGCAATTCATGAACGCCATAAAACCAGCACTATCTGGGACGGAAGCCGACTCCATGACAATAAAATGAAAAAAATCCGCGACTTCCTTTGGATGTCGCGGATTTTTTTGTGCCTAAGCCCTTGCCGACATGTCGTGGTACTCAAACTGATAGGTCTGCTCATATACCTTGATGCCGTGAGGTAAGGCATAGTCCTGCGACTTCACGCGGCTCAGAGGCCCCATGTCATTGACGAAGCACTTCATCTGGAGGACCTTGTAGAGTTGGCGGGCCTGTTCCTGGCGCGCGGTGATCATCTGCTCCTGGGTGCTGCCTATGTGAGTGTCGTCGTAACAGTCGACCGCCAGGCGCACGGTAAGGGTGACGGTGCCCTCCTGGGCACCCGAGTAGCCGAGGTCCTTCCAGTCGCCCGACATGTTGCCCACGAGCACGCAGGGGAAGGTGACGGGATAGGTGTCTTCCTGAGTTTCCAACTGGCCGTAGTCCTCATCGACGAGCGAGAGTCCGGGCATCTGTTCCTTGATATGCTGCATCAGCAGTAATAACAGTTCATCCATTGTCTATTATCCTTTTAAGTTCGTTGTCTATCGTCTCGTTGATCTTCCGGTCGAGTTCCCGGCTCTCGCCGAGGAACTGGCGCTGGGGGACATTGACCTGGAGCCTTGTCTTCCTGGTCAGGGCGAGTGCCTTCCAGCGCAGGGCCTCCTCCGTCTCCACGTACTTCCTCTTGCGCTTGGCACCCTTCTTCTTCTTCCCGATGGCCAGGTTATAGCGGTACCAGGCGTACTTCCTCATCTTCTCGGTGACAGTCGGGCTGACGGTGCCTCCCCAGTTATGGATCGGGGCGTACTCCAGGTCGCTCCGCACCACTACGCGGCCGTCGCCAGGGATGTACCTGATGCTGCCGTAGAGATGCTTGCGTCTGGAGAGCAGCGGGCCGTAGTTGGCGGCGGCACCCTTTGATCCTGACTGCTGGCGCCTGGTCGGCTGCCAGGGGTGCAGGCCGCCGTCGACGAAGCCACCCTTGCGGAAATTCTCGTGGTAGTGGTCGGCGGCGATACGCCCCACCTTCACGGGTAGTGTCCGCCTCATGGCTTGCTCGACCTCGCGCTGCTTGGCGGCCAGCTGCTGCTGAAATTGCTTCAAATCCATAAAATTTTCGCCATTTTATTTGTTTATTCAAAAATATTTCGTATCTTTGCAGCGTCTTCTTGTGAAGATAGGGACAAGGCCGAAAGGTCATGTACCGCCTGGGGGGTGCTTTCAGCACCCTATCTTATTTATATTCCCTGACGATTTTTTCATCCTTGAAGTAGAAGAAGATACGTGCCTTGTACTTACGCTTCGCCTCATTCAGCCTTTCATATACTTCAGGGAGGTGGGAGCCTAGTTCCAACAGGACAGCCCTTGCGCCTTGTGATTTACATGCTTTCTTTACATACTTCACAATATTGCCAGTACCATCCGTTGATTTCAGGTCGGCAGGGATTTTGTCTATGGTGATATCATACGTATCGCCAGGCTGGCGGTTCTCACTATGCAAGTATTCCACGATATGGCCATTGTCTGCAGCCACCCGGCACATGTTCATTTCCTTTTTATATATCTGCATGGCCTGTTTGCTTTTCCGCGACTCTACAAGCCTTTCCAGTTCTGTCATTACGAACCCGGACTCAGAGCGGTAAGAGAGTTCCCATTGCTTTTCATCATAACCGTCAATATGCTTGGCAAGCGTCTTGTCTATACAACCATTAATGTATGGGCAGTTATAGCAGTCCTTGGCGCGGTTCTCGAAGAAGGTGCGGAGGTAGGCGCGGCGGCTGGGGCGATAGAAGGCGCAGTGCCGGCAGTCTGAGGGGAAGTAGGGATGGCTGTCGCTGAAAAGGGCTCCGTCCGTGCCGGGGTTGTTGTCGAGGCCCCGGTGGGGACTGTTGACGGGCTGCTCTGCCGCTGCAACAGACGGGACGGGCGTGGGTGGCTCGTCGGTACTGGTGAGGTCGCACTTGCAGTTCCAGCGGTCGCCGGGGCGGTGCTGGCTCCAGAACGGGTGGCCGATGGGGAGGATGGTGCCCCAGAGCGGGCGGTGATCCTCTCCGGGGTGGAGAGAGGTGGACGGCAGCCACTTGAGGTTGGGCAGCACGTCGCGCTCACGCTCGAACTGCTTCCAGTCGGCTGCCTGGCGCGCACGGATGACGGCCGTGTCGTACTCGGTGCGGAGCCACGCATTGCACTGGTGGCTGGCGATGCCTTGAACGTCCTTCTTCCACTGTTTAAACGGCTTTAGATCCCCGCTCTCATCCAACAGGCGTGCCGCCATGTCGTTCTGGAGTCGGTGGGTCTTGAAGGCCGAGAATACGGCATTGCTGTGGCGTATGGCCGCCCGGAAGTCGTCATCTGGGTCCACGGACTTCGAGAAACCCTGGTCGGCAGCCGTGTTGAACGTGCGCAGGAACTCATGGAAAAGGTTCTGCTCGATATCGGTCATCGGGTGGAAGTCGCGGGAGTAGATCCGCTTCAGGGCCGCCTCGAGCACG
>JAFRMM010000041.1 GCA_017430675.1 Prevotella sp. | reverse complement strand
GCTCTCGTAAGAACTGTTGTCTGCCTTACGGGCACCCTTACCCATCACGCAGTGACCGATGATCAGACTCGGACGCTCCTTCTCGGCCTGAGCCTTCTTGATGGCCTCGCGGATCTGATCGACATCGTTACCGTCGATCTTCTGCACGAACCAGCCCCATGCCTCGTACTTCTTGGCGGTGTCCTCGCAGGTCACCACCTCGGTCTTGGTAGAGAGTTGGATATCATTGGCGTCGTAGAACATGATCAGGTTGTCGAGACCCAGGTTACCAGCGATACGGCCAGCACCCTGAGAGATCTCCTCCTGCACGCCACCGTCGGAGATGTAGGCATAGATGGTCTGGTTCATCACGTTGCCCAGACGAGCCTTCAGGAACTTGGCGGCGATGGCAGCACCTACTGCGAAGCAGTGGCCCTGTCCGAGCGGACCGGAGGTGTTCTCGATGCCGCGCTCAATCTCGCGCTCGGGGTGACCGGGCGTCACGGAGCCCCACTGGCGCAGGTTCTTCAGGTCCTCAAGGGTGAACTTGCCGATAAGGGCCAACTGCGAATAGAGCATCGGAGCCATGTGACCGGGATCGAGGAAGAAACGGTCGCGACCCTCCCATGCGGGATTCTCTGGGTCATAAACGAGGAACTCACTGTACAGGGTGTTGATGAAATCAGCACCACCCATGGCACCGCCGGGGTGTCCCGACTTTGCCTTTTCAACCATCGAAGCAGCAAGGATACGGATGTTATCCGCTGCCATGTTCATAACTTTGTTGTCGTTCATAATGAATAATTAATTGTACAATTAACGAAATATGTCTGCAAAGATACGAAATTATTCTGAAACACACACGCTTTTCAGAATAATTAATGTTTTTGACAGCAAACAAATACTTAGTGCTTTTCGGAAAATACTCAATGAGTAATAAAAATAAATCATTGAGTAATTTTCCTAAAGCATTGAGTAATTTCCGAAAAGTACTGTTATTTCAGTGCTTTCCTGATTTCATCCTTAATGGGATCAAGCCCCGGGAAGCCGATGTTCTTGTAGGTCTGTTCGCCCTGGGTGTTGTAGATGGCGTAGGTGGGGATGCCGTCAGACTCGTATTTACTGAGGATGTAGTTGTATTGCTCCTTCGTCAGATAGTAGTGGTCGCCGTCGATGTCCTTGATCATCTCCTGCCAGGCAGATAGGGGCGACGAGGGCGAGGTGATATAGACGAACTGGATGTTCTGACCCTTCATCTGTTCCTTCATCGGTGCCATGGCCTTGTGACCATAACGGCAGGGGCCGCACCATGTGGCCCAGATGTCGATGAGCACCACTTTGCCCTTATACTTGTCGAGGATGGTCTGCAGGATGTTCTCAGGAGCCACGTCGTCATATTTCTGATAGAACACGCTCTCCTCACCGGCCAGTTGCTGGGCGATCTGCTTCTGCTCGGCCTGGTACTCCCGGACCACGGCCTTGCAATCCTCAAAGGTTAAGTCCTTGAGCATCGCATCGGCGTTATGGGTGTCATATGAACCCAATACAGATGGAATACTACGGAGTTCCACGTTAAAGGCATTCTTGTCCTTCGCATCCTTGTCAAACTCGTCAATTGTCATATACCAGAACGCCAGACTGCATGGTGATGCGGGCTCGTTCAGGTATTTCCAACTGTAAGCGGCGGCCTCTCCGGAAAGGGGAAGCATGTCCATGCATTTCTTCCAGTTCTCTTCGTAATTCTCGTAGGTCCTGATCACTCTTCCGTCTGCATCAACCCGATACGGGCAGAAAGTGCTTGCAAACAGATGTGTCCATCTGAAGTAATTCTCTTCTGCTGTCATCGAGAGCAGGTCTTTAGCCGCAGTGGTGTATCTCGTCTTTTTGATAGCGGCAATGCGCTGGTTGAAGATGTCTGTCAGACACTGCAGCCGTTCATCAGGTGTGTTGCACTCCTTGACTTTCAGATAAGTCTCGTCATCATCCGTAAAGGAACTGTGCGTGCCGTAGGCATTCACGATGTCCATGTTGGTCTTGGCGAGGAAGCCCTTGAAGGCCAGGAACGGACGGTGGTCATCGGTGACCTTCATCAGAATGGCAGTCTCCTGTCCCGGGGCAATCATGATATGGGGGTAAGACATTCCCTCGACACCGACAGTCACCTCACGGGTCAGCCACAGGGGAATCTCTGCCGTCAGCGTACCATCATCGGCAAACGGGAACGACTTGTCCATCTGTTCCGTAGATCCCAAGGGTACGAATCCACCCACATGGAACTCCATTTTCATGTCAGGCTTATAGCCCAGCATCTTCACCTTGATGGTGGCCACACCCTTATTGATCTTGGCGGCGGGCAGTGTCTCGTCCTTGGCATACTTCACGTTCTTCCACTCAGCAGGGATCTCCAGTTCCTTCCTGTTCTTCTCGTCGCAGATATTCCAGAAGCGGAAGGCCCCTTCGTCGTAGCCCTCTAAGAAGTCCAACTCCTTGGTGTCAAGTGGTACGGGCTTGAAGTGCAGCGCTAAGTCAGCCTCGCCGCTATCGGGCATCCAGAAGAGCGAATCCAGTTGCAGGTCTGATTCCTGATCGCAGGTCTTGGCACCACTCGTGACGATGTACTCTTTTCCGTCGGGCGTGCGCAGAAACGACTCCTTGGCAAACCTGATCCAATAGTGAGGGATGAAGGTGGCACGGAAGTGCAGTACGGTCTCCGCTTCTTTCAGTTCCACCTTGGTAACCTTAAACTCGGCACTACTCGCGCCTGTAAAGGCTGACGGGTTCTGCCATACAATTTCTTTCTGTGCCGTTGCCGTCATTCCAACCAGCGCCAGCATTGCGATGATGATAGTTTTCTTGTTCATATTTCTTGTTTTTGATGAATTTGCTGAAAAACTGTTCCATTGTCTATCTGCGGAAAGGCAGCAAACAGTTCTAATGCTTGGGATGTTTCTTCTATCAACTTTGTTTTCACAAAATTCTTGGTACGAGTATCGTCTATTACCTCACCAAGTCCCTGCATCAGCAACTTAGGGCTGGCTTCTCGTACTCTTTCTGAACACCATGACGCATAGTCAGAAACTGTTTTCCCCGTTCTTTCCCAAATAATATGCTCATTAATATTGGCATGTTTCTTCTGCAAGAAAAACCAGACATCAAAAACGTCTCGCGGAGAGAGTCTTTCACCCATAGCACATAATTTGTGCGCAAACATGTCTGGAATGGTAAGTACCTTGATGTCAGTACCCGCCAGCGTCATCGTCTCATAGTGGTTGTCATACTGCCGCGTTGAAATCTCAACCTTCAACATCCGCTCATCTTTCTCATAGTTCAGAACTAAGACAGGTCCGTAGAGTTTCTTGGCTTCATCATCAATAATGCCAAAACGTAGTAGGATATTGCGCACCTTACTATATACGACATCCAACTTGGTAGCATCTAACAGATTCAGGTCAAGGTCCGTAGAGAACCTTGGCAGATTATGAAAGAACATCAAAGCCGTTCCTCCCTTAAATCCCAATACGTTACAGAGATCCTTATCTTTGTAAATTAGGCTCAATATCTGGGCCATATATAACTTGTGCTTTTGCTTATCCATATTCTATCAAAGTTTGTTGCTCATCAGTCTGGCCACTCTTTCTTTAAGTTTGGGAGAACGATACAGCGGCAACAGATCACGAATTTTTGCCATAGAGAGAGGGCGAAGATTATCGAAATAGCAATTCCCGGCACTCAGGTACACCATGTCCAGGAAGGCTCGTTCTGCTGATGCTATCGCCACATTGTCTCGCTGCTCAATGCCTTCCAAGCCAATCCACAATTCTGGATTTATCTTACGGAACAAATACTGTCTGTTGGCTATTTCGACCTGTCTGCTAAGATAACTGACACAACTAATGGTCTCGTCCCATTGGAATACAACTCCTGCACGTCCCAGCACATATTCAAGGGAAATGTAGGAAGGCCGGAAAAGGCTGCAAGCCATTTCCTTTTCATTATACTTCAACTTGGTGTATATTCCTCTTCTGGGATTCAGTATTTTCCCGTCGTTCACATAATAGTGAAGCGACTTAGTCAGCCTCTGGTTGTCGTCACAGCCTGTCAACATCATCAGAGACTGGACATTAAAGACCGTTCTCGGGCTGGTCAAGATGGTCTGCAACAGACTAATTCGTGAACTCATATTCGTAATATTTTGTATTTTCAGTTTACAAAGGTATTAATAATCTTTGGAATTACCAAATGTTTTGCGAATTATTTAAGGACATTTTTTAGTTCTTCGCACTAGGTTTGCATAGTTCTCACTTACTCGAAGATTCCGGCGAGTTTCTTCTTTAATTCCTCACCGTGCAAGCCACGGGCGAGGATGGTACCGTCGGGGGAGAAGAGGATGATCTCGGGGATGGCATCAATGCCATAGAGGTCGGTGGCTATCCTCTGCGTGTTAAGTATTTGCGGATAAGGTATCTGCATTTCTTCGATGGCTTTCAATGAGGCTTCGGTTTTGTCTTGTACTGCAACGCCAAGCACCAGGAACTCCTTATCCTTATATTTCTCATAAAGGGCTATGAGGTTGGGGATCTCCTGACGGCAAGGCCCACACCATGAGGCCCAGAAGTCAGCAAGCACATATCTGCCTCGTCCCACGTAATCGCTAAGGCGGGTGGTCTTGCCGTCATACTCCACAGCGAAGTCTTTGAACATGTCTCCCTCTTTTGGTCGGGTCAGGAGAGCCTCTGCCTTTTCCTTCACTTTCTTGACGTAAGGATGTTGCTGTGCGTCCTCGCTTAACTGGCTGATAAGTGCCAGCAGTGTGTCAGGCTCCGTCATGTGGTCGTCCAGCATGAGAAGCAAGGGAATTGCCACAGCATCGTCTTTGTGCTGAATAAAAAGCCCTTTGACGGTCTCGATGAAGTCAGGCACATTACGTTTTGAAGTAACATCAGACAGTACGTTGTTAAGAGGTGTTCCCTGAATGATAGGAACTCGGTCGTTACCATCAAACTGTATGTCACCCGGCTCGATGATGATGGGCATTCTGGAATTCTTCCGCTTTGTTTCTCCATTGACCTCAGAGGATATGCCAATATTAAGTTGGGCAAAATATGGCTTATCAACCGTTCCTTGGATGGTGAACACGCCATTTTCTATGGATTGTTTCGCTATCACTTCTGGAATTGCGATATTCACAAGGGTAACGGAATCAAAACTAAGTCCTTGCTTTGACATAGCCTCGGCTACTTTTGAGAAGTCACCATGAATGGTGAAGTTGTTTGTCTAAGCCCAGCCCATCAATGTGACAAGGGCGAACAGTGCAGTGATGATGGATTGCTTGTTCATGATTCTTTGTTTTATTCGTTATTCCTATATTATTATACGCTCATTTCGCAGAAATATGACGTTTTGGACCGTTAAACTATTCAAAATATCATCGGAAACCTCGTTTATTGCTTGTTTTGTTGTGAGAGTTTTCTACTCAGGTCGAATGACTTTATCATGTCCTCGGCATCCTTGATCATCTGCTTGAGTTTGTCTGTTGGTTTCTCCTCCTGGCGGGCGAGGTCGAGGAACTGCCGATAATATGATTCAGCCTGCTCAGCGTCTTTGAGGAGATAGGCGTAGGCATTGGCTATATTATAATAGGTGGCGATGGAGGTCGGGTTATAGGTGAGATGTTCCTTCCATGCCGTGACAGCCTCGTCGTAATGCTGTGTCAGGTAGTAGCCCTCGCCCTGCGAAAGCGTAATGGCCTTCATGATGGTGGTGTCGGGTTGCATCAGCCGTTTGGCGAGATCGAGATAGCCGAGCCCCTCAGGATAGCGCTTCGTGTCGATGCAGACCACACCAAGACGGTAGGCGCAGCCGTAGTGCTGCATGCCACTGATCAGGAAAGCCAACTGCAGATCATGGTAGGCACGCTCTAGATCTTCGATCTGCGAGTAGCACATGCCGGCGGAATACAAGGTATTGAAGGTGGAGTCGCCCTGCTCCAGCAGCCGATCATATAACTTGCCAGCCGCTGTGAAGTCGCGATTCATGAACCATGCATCGGCCAGCGCCCTGTTCACGAGTATATTCGTGGAATCCCTCAGGCTGTATTTCATGCCACAGATAATGCCTATTTGCGGCTGTTTGTTCTTAACATAGGCAAGGGTGAGACCTGCCACCATCTCACCGTCCATCGGATAGTGCTCTGTCAGTCGTTCAGTCCAATAGATATAGGAGTCGGTATCGCCCTGTTTCTGATAACTATTGGCCAGTTGTCGGAAGGCGTCGTGAGACAGGCTGTCCTCAGGCACCAGTTTCAGGAGGTCGGCTGTCTCGCGATAGTTGCCACGCTTATAATAACAGTCAGCCAGTTTGGTGCGCACCTCGTAGGTATCGGCCATGTCGAAGGCTTGCTGGTAATGCTTCAGCGCCTCGAAGGTGTTATACTGCCGCATGCAACTGTCGCCAGCCTGTACCAACAACTGTAATGAGTCTGCCTTTATTTCCATCGAAGAGACCTCACCCCTGACGGGGGAGGCGAACAACAGAGCAGTTATCCATAACAGATAAAACATGTTCTCTCTCATTTTATAAACCATTTATTTCAGTGAAATGTTTCGGATGATGAAGGCGCCCTCGCCGTCGCCTGCCTTGAAGTCGAAGGTATCTGGAACAGTCTCGAACGGCTCGAAGGTCAGTGTGAAGTCAGAGTAGTTCAGGTCACTCAGGAAATACTCTGTGGAATCTGTTGCTTTCACGGTGGTATAATTGTTCTCGTCAAGCGTGATGCCGTCTGCTACTGTCACTTTATATTTCTTGCCGTTGGCCTCAAGATAGGAATCCTTGACGATGCGGAAACCGTATTCCTTATGGCTATAATAGCGGAAACCGACGGTGGTGCCGTTGGCATTGGCTTCAACTTTCCGAATGGACAACTCGAAATTGGCACTGTTGTCTTGCTTGATGTTGAGTCCGTTGATGGCATCGGCCAAACCTAAGAACATTCCAGTATAATAACCCGGTTTCTTCATTACGATGCGCCTGTCGGGTGAGATCAATATGTAATATGGCACAGCCCCTTCGTCGCAATATCTGCTGCTGATGCTGCTTCCCATCTTGCCGTCGTTCCAGTTTTTCCAAACGATGCGCTTACTGAAGTCGTTGCTCTTCCATGAGGAGATCATGTCTTCACAGACACCGACGATTTCCAGTTTATCCTTCATTCGTTCATAGACCACCCTCATCTCTGGTTCAGCCATCCGGCACGGGCCGCAGCCGATACCCCAGAGATCAAGCAGCAGGTATCGGCCATCCGTCATGCCTTCAAGGAGGTGATGTGTGTTGCCCTCCATGTCGAAGAGTTCTGCATCGACGGCCTCGTCACCTATCTGCAGGACTTGTGGAGGATAAATATAGGTATGTATCTCTGCCAATTGATCTTCAAAGCCTTTCGGCGCACGGGCAGCGAAAGACTTCTCCAGATCCTTCAACTGCTCCATGTATGGGAAGCCTTTCATGTTTATCAGCATTCTGGATATGCGCCACAGAACATTTAAAGACGCAGCATCCACAGGCAGTGAGGGCAGGATGTCCAGTTGCTGCTTCGTATATATCATTTCGATGGAGTCCAACTTGTCCCTATCTCTGTTTTGTATAGTTTGGATAAGTTCCACTATGGCTTCACGACAATGCTCCGTCATACGGTTCAATGTCTGCTGCTCGGGAATCGGACTTTCCACCTTCCAAAGTGGATGGATACAGTCTGTACCCGTCAGTTTTATAGTCACATCAGGCTTCATCATGAGGGAGAGTGGGAAACTGGGACAACCTTCGCCCGCTAAGGAAAGAAAACCGTTGGATAATTCTTCAACGGGTAGAGTAAAGGCAAAGCGCCCGCTTTGCACGGTATCTACAACAGACCCACTAATACCAGTACCGGCAAGTACCAACGTGCCGTCTTTCAGTGCGGGTGAATAACCAGTGACAGTTGCTGTCTTTGTCTGTGCCCAGCCCGTCATGGCGACGAGGGTGAGCAGTGCTGTGATGATGGTTTTCTTCATGTTAATCTAATTATGATGTCCTATATAATATACGCTTATTCCAGGCAAAAGTCAAATCGTAATTGTCAAGTTGTTCATAATGCGCTCCGTCATTTCTTCAGGACTGTCAATTACGACTTGTATGCCCTTCAACATTTCTAATATTTCGTCTATTCTTCTCATAATCGTTTATTTCAGTGAAATGTTGCGGATGAAGAATGCATCCTCGCTATCACCTGCCTTGAAGTCAAAGGACTCAGGAACGGTGTCGAACGGTTCGAATGTAAGCGTGAAGTCGCAGTAGTTGATGTCGAGTCCGTATTTTACCCTGACTGTGTATGCCTTTTCTTGAGGAATGTTGTTCTCTCCGAGTTTGATGCCGTCGGCTTCTGTCAGTTTGTATTTCTTACCGTTGGCCTCAAGATAGGATTCTTTGGCGATGTTAAACCATAAGCCTTTTTTACAATAAATGCGGAAACTGACTTTGGTGTTTCGTCCGTTAGCATCTACACGACGAACTGCTAACTGGGGACTGGAATAGTTGTCCTGCTTAGGGCCGTTGAGGGCCTCGGCTATTCCTAAGAAATCTCCTGCACCGTAACCAGCCATCTCCCAAAGAATACGGCCGTCGGGCGACAACAGGACGTAGAAGGGTGCGGCATTCCAGTCGTAATAGTGGCTCTTGATGCCCCCTTTGTACCCTTTACCGTCATTCCAGTTTTTCCAGACGATGTGCTTACTCCACTCATGATTCTGCCATCTTGGTATCGAATCCAAGTTGATACCAACGATTTCCAACGCACCGTTCATTCGCTTATAGACTTCCAGCAACTCTGACTCTGACTGTCGGCACGCGCCACAGCCGAGATTCCAGAAGTCAAGCAGCACATAGCGGCCATCGCCAAAGGCTTCAAATAGGCGATGCGTGTTGCCCTGCATATCAAAGAGTTCTGCATCGACGTATTTATCACCTACCTCAAGAACATGCAGAGAATCAACTGCTTCCTGCTTTGATTCTTTTTGGGAATCCTTTGTATTCTTGGACATTTGCACACAGTCATCACCTAAATCGTATGAGTAAATATATGGATCGGATCCATCCTGTAGATATCCAGAATAAAGGTAAAGGTTTGTTCCATCCTTGGACAACATGATTTCCTGTCCCAATTGGTCAAGATGGATGATCTGTTGCTTGATGCCGTCCCAGTCATAGACCTCTACTACGTTACCAAAGGGGAAAGGTTCTTTCCTGTCATATTGCACCATTTTCTCGCCCTTACTGGTTAAATTCTTATAAAGCACATAAATCCTGTCATTATCAGCGCAACAGTGTATCCGTTCACGCGATGGTGTCTTGGCTATTCCGGGGATAGGAAGAAAGTCATCATATATATGGTTCAAGATATTCGTTTTTGCGCCATCAATAGTAAAAATGAAAGCCAGTTTTCCAGAATCATCCCAATACAGGAGTCTGTCTTTACCATTCCTTTCGATACCGCTGCCATGGGTATATACCATCAATTTCTCATCATCCAGAGCCTCCGGTGTACTGTCATTTGGCCAATAGTCGAGCGGAGTGACTGTCTGGTTCTTGTAGTTGATGACCGAGATAATATGGTGCTGATCGTTTTCGGGTGTTCCAACTGTAAGAATGGTGGAGTCGGACAAGACTACGAATCTGTCACCGCACAGCCAAAAAGACATTTCCGTAAGGTCATACTTCTCCCAATTCTTCGGGTTCTTGATAGAGGCCATATTGTCTGTTTGTTGAATCTTTGTCAGTGAGGTCATCGATAGACTGGCCATATTATCTTTAATGGGATGATCCAAAACATATAATGTTCCATCAACGTCTTGGGATATTATCATATCTCCAAACTCATTCTGCCCATGTCCATGCACAAAGACCTTCTCCGCTTCCTGCCATTCTGATTTGGTCAGTTTACCACGCCAAAGGTTATAGTCATGATCCAGGGCATAGAGGTCGTCCCCATACATCCATCTGGGCCATTTGCCCTTATTCACGTCTGTCTTTACAAGTTGTCCCTCGAGGAACACTTCAAACTCTGCACCGCCTCTGTCTGCACAAGAGAAGAATGATGCCATTCCAATTAGAATTACGATAACATTTTTAGTCTTCATTGCTCGTTTTGTTTTGATGAATTACGATGGCAAAGTTATGATGAATAGATAAACCACACAAGGATTTTAACGGGAAATCGTCGTCTGGGGTGTTGCAGCCTTTTCCGGGCTAAAAGTCTGGAAATATGACAGATAAGTGAAAACCGTCAGAGAAAAAAAGTGGCTGAGAGGAACGCCCTGAGAAGGAGAAAACGCGTAAAAAATCTTGCAGATGTGACTAAAAGGCCGTAATTTTGCAACCAAATAACAAACGATATGAAGAAACTGTTTATCCTGCTGGCAGTCATGGCCATCGTGATGGGATGCACGGAACCACAGGCCCCCCAGTTTAGGGAGGTATGGGAAAAGATCAATAGACCTAATGAGGCAAGATCTATCTTGGCTAAAGTAAATACAAGTTCTCTGACGGAGAGCAGAAAGGCTGAATATGGACTGCTGAAAACGATAGTGGCCTATAAAACTAATAGAAAACTGGAAAATGACTCGCTCATATCTGCCAGCATTGCCTATTACGACCTGCACGGTGGTGACTGGCTTCGTAGTCGCGCTTATTTATACCGCGGAGTTATCAGAATGTACAGGTTTGGCAATATTATTGATGCCGTCAGGGACTTCAAGGTGGCAGAGGCCATTTCGGAAAGAAATGATGACGAAGAATTAAAAAGCCAAGTCTATCAATATTTAGTTCACGCCAACTACTATTTCAGGAATTATCCTTCTATCCTCAAGTATTCACATAAACTAATGGACAGTAGTATCGAACTAAAAGACAACACGATGATGCTCAGAAGCCTGCTCCTATGCGCTACTGCTCATGCAGACATGGATCAGTTGGACAGTGCATACATATATATTAAAAGAGGTGTTGAACTGGAGAAAATTGCAGACATGACCATGTTGTCAGACATCTATAGTATGATGTCGGAGATATATGCGGAGAAGGGGGAAACCATCAAGGCCGTGGAATACTTGAACAAATGGAATCAAATAGACAGCACTCACACTACATGGTATCTGGTACCGGCTTATATACGAAAAGCCCAAGGAGAATATGAGAAGGCCATCAAACTGGCAAAGTTGGGGTCGGAAGATGGTGACCAGAGAACTCGCAGGAAATGTCTGAAACTTCTGTCTGAACTCTATGAACTGACGGGCGATCGAGAGCGGGCTTCAGAAGCAAGGATGATGCTACTTGAGTACGACAAATTGAATTACACGAATCAGGCCATGCTGATGGTTGACTGGCAGCAGAAGTTCGACGAGGTGCAGCAGACGAAGGAGTTCCATCGCCAGACCATGTGGATGCTGTGGCTAATAATCGCTCTGATTGTCGTAGTGACAATCGCCATCGTTTTTGGTATATGGTGGCACCGCAGGAAAGTGCGTCGGCTGAATTTCCGACTGGACGAGGATGCAGGACATATCAGTGAACTGCGCACAATGATAGAGCAACTGGAAAAGGGTGGGGAGGACAGCGGTCAGGAGATGGCACGGCTGAAGGAGGAACTGGAGAATCGCATGGAGCGCATATCGGGCACACTGCTGATTGGTACGCAGATGTACAGCCAGTTGCAGCAGCGCCAGTGCATCGCCCAGGCCACGGCCAAGGAGTTGCAGTGCCTGGTGGATTACTTCGCCCAGTTGCGCCCCAAGCGTTGGCAGGAGTGGGAGCGGAAGTACAAGGGTCTCTCCACGGCACAGTACGTCTTCCTCATCATGCAGGATGACCTCCGCTACGACGACGAGGCCATCGCCGCCGCCTTCGACGTGAAACGCACCTCCGTCCGCAGCATGCGCTCCAGAATTAAAGGGCGGGAGAGGTGAAGGTCTCTTGAATTAGGTATATAATTAACATAGGGCAGTGTCGGCACTAGGCCGACGACTGCCCTATAATGAGAGAGATTCTATAGTCGGCTCTTCTCATCGTTGCCCGCACCAGTGCCTTTGTACTTTGAGCGGGTAGTGTTGAACTTATAACGGATAGTTGCTACGAATCGACGGCGGTGGTGGTAATTACCTTGCCACAATTTAACCTGATGATTATAGACTAAGTTCCCATCACGACTGCGGTCAAACAAATCCTCGCCAGCCAGTTTAATGCTTAGACGGTCATTAAAGAATGTCTTAACGATGCTGACATCAAGGACGGTCTGATGATAATCCAAATAGATATTCTGATAATGTCCCGGACCTTGATAAGTGAAGTCAAGTTCGCCTGTTATGGTCTTGCTGAATCTGAAAGTGTTATTCGCTTGTACTAACAACATAGGTTTGTTCAGGGAAATATTTCCTGCCGTTGTTTCCATTGTGAACCATTGTTTGCGGAAGCCCATTGACAACTGCGGATGCCAGAGGCCAAACTTAGGTGCGAGTGACACAAAGGGCACAATCCATTTCAGACTTTTAATGTTCTTGTAGGTCACCAAGGTTACATTCGTATTGTCTATCTGTTCCATCCAATGTATGATTCTTCCACGCTCGTCGGAATAGTCGATTGAGAATTGCAGGAACTTCCATACGCATTGAAGAGAAATATTGTGAAGGATGGAGTTGTCGAGCAGGGGATTGCCTCGCTGCATGGAGTATCGATTAACATAGAACACGTCGTTGCTCAACTGACGGTATGTGGGGCGCGTGGTCTTAGCAGAGTAGGCTATCTGTGCCATTACCTTGCCAATCTGTGTGCCAAAGGAGAACGACGGATAGAGATTGCTGTAACTGCGGCTCTGTCCTTCTACAAGATGACCGCTTTCATAGTAATCAAAGTTCACGTGTTCATAACGAAGTCCCATACGGAACTGCCCAACCTTAGGCAACAGTATCGAATATTCGGCATACGGACTAATGCTTTGCTCTTTTAGTGTGCTGTAGGTAGATGCAACATAGCCTTGTGGATTTACATAGTCATCCTGACGCTTTGTATTGATATACTCTGCGCCAAAGTCGAGCGACCCGCCAAACAGCGGATAGGTCATTGTCAGTTTCGATGCCAGCATACGGTTTCTCACCTGGTTTTCAGCATCAAGTGTACGGTCGTCCTGAATCTGACAGGTTTCTGCAATCTTGCTTTGTTCATCGTAGCCGCTATGGAGAAAATCGAAGTTCCAGTCAATATCCAGTTTCCCTACCTTACCTATATAATAGGCATTCAGTTTATGCTTTGCATTTCCTTTTGTCTGTTTTTGAGTCAGGTTTTCCCATTTGTCGTAGAAATCTCCATTTGTTGTTACATCGCTCGTCAATGTTGTTGTCTCGTCATAATCTGAAGGAAAAGAATATTCATACTTTACACCAAATGCGTGATTCTCTCCCAATAGATAATTGAAGCCAGTTTCTATGCTATAGTCGCGATTAACCATATCTATATTCATATCGTTTCTCTGTCGCCATAGTGTATCGGTTTGAACCTCTTGAGTTAATTCTGATGATTGAAGATATTTACCTTTGCTGGCCCACAGCGAAGCAAAGATGTCCAAACCATTGTTACGGTAATTCATATCAAGTGATGCGGCCTCTTGGTCTTTCCTTCCCTGCTTCCATCGTCCCCATGTGTCAATGCTGAAACCATCGCCAGCCTTACGGACAGTCTGTATCTTCACAATAGCACCAACCGCAGCATCGTACTTGGCCCCGGGATTAGTGATGAGTTCTATGTTCTTGATGTCTGTCGATTTCAGTTGTTCCAGTTCCTTGTGATTCCTCATTTTCCTGCCATTGATGTAGATAATAGGTGTTCCCTTTCCAAAAACCTCATACTGATCGTCTTTCGCAATAATGCCTGGCACATGTTTCAATACGTCACCTGCAGTTCCCAACTGGCTTAACGGCGTATTCTCTACGTTGGTCACCAATCCCTCACTGCCCATCTGGTATTGAGGCACATGACCTTTCACGGTTACCCCTTTCACCACGTAACTGTCGCGCTGGAGCCGGATGGTGCCCATGTCTTCTTGGGTGCAGAGGCGGTAGATGGTCTTGTAGCCGATGAAACTGATGCGGACGAGGATTTTATGTTGCTCGTAGGGAACTACAAACTGGCCCGCCTCGTTGCTGACCCCACCAGAGAGAAGAGTGGAGTCAGCAGGATTGAGGACGGCAATATTGGCAAAGGCCACAGGCTGGCCCTGTTCGTCAACGATGGTGCCCTTCAAGTGGTGCTCGGTCTTGTGGGTACACTCCACGAAATACTTGTCGCCATCCCTGACGATGCGGACGGGATAGAAACCTACGACCTTCATCAGCGCATCGTCGAGGCTGAGGCGTTCGAGGGTGCAGGTGACGGTGAAATCCTCAAGGTCGTTATATACGAATGATATCTCGTGGCGGGAGGTAGCGGCATTGAGGTCTTCCAGCACTCGGCTGAGCGGTTGGTTTTGATAGTTGCGGGTGATCTTCTGCGCCATAGTACCGTTGACTGCTGCACACAATAACAGCAGGACGAATAGTTTTCTCATTGCTCTTTTCATGGGGTTAAGGTTTCACGATCAGTTTGTCATCCTCGATGGCGAGGCTCACGCGGTCGAAGTGGTTCAGGTCATCGATGACACTTTCAAGCGCATCCTTGGGCTCCCACTTGTAGTAAAGGCGCAGTTCGTGGGCCTCCTCACTCTGGATGTCAGCCACCTTATTATAATAATGGGCTATCTCGCTCACCATCTCGTCGAGCGGTGTATTCTCGAAGATACGCGTCTGGGGGATGCTGTCAGCCGTGAGTGTCTCGGCAACTGCATCGTTTTTGGACGAATTAATATTCTGAACTTCCTGAGTCTGTGCCTTCTCATCCACTCCAGCGTTATGGCTGATGATGCGTACGGCAGAGTATGCGATGCCTGAGAGCATCAGGATGCCGAAAAACATCGCGGCAATCTGCATCCAGTTCCAAGAGCGTTGCTTGGTTTCAAAGTGCTCTGCCTCAAATTTCTGCCATTCCTCGTCGATGATGTCCGACATCTTATCCTCATTGATGTCCGAGGTTTCTGGTCTTTCCTCTGCATACATCTTACGGAGAAACTCTTCCAGTCTGTTGTCGTTAGATTCCATACCTTTTTGCTTTAAAATGTTCTTTTAATTGTTTGAGCGACTGCGACAGATGGTTGTGGACAGTGACTTCACTCACTCCAAGCGCCTCGGCTATCTCGCGGTATTTCAGTTCCTGCTGGTAGCGCAGACGGAGTATCTGCTGCGAGAGGGAAGGCAGTTGCGAGTCGATGTACTGTCGAAGGGCGTTGAGCAGTTCCTGTTCGGTAGTTTGCTCGGTTGTAGCCATTTCTACCATGACGGTTTTCTGCATCTGCTGCTCTTTCTGCCTGTGCACCAGCAGATTGATACAACGGTTATGGGTCAGCGTCAGCAGGTAGGAATGCAGCGTGTCTGTCCGCAAATCTGTCTGGCTATGGAGCAGTTGGGCAAACACATCGCTCACCACGTCCTTGCTCTCTGCTTCATCGCCAAGCAGCCTCAGCGCCAATCGGTACATCCCGTCGTAGTGGCGTCTGAAGACCGTTTCGAATTCTTGCTTGTCTGTCATCTGTCTTTACAGTCTCTTTCTTTTAATACAATCGAACACTGCGTTTTCCTAAGCAAATGTACACTTTTTTTTTGATTATCTTTGTCGCTTCGAATCTTTTTTCTATCTCTGGAGCATCATTCATTGGGGGCTTGCTCTTTTAAGACTCTTTTCAGATATGGCATCGCGGAGATCGATGGTCACATGGTCACAACTGTGACCGTGACCGTTTTTTTCTATGCGTATCTCGTATAAATAGTACACTAAATCATTGATATTCAAATAGTAATAAAATTATTGCTTTTGAAAAGTCACTCAATGGTCACATGGTCACAACTGTGACCGTGACCGATTTCAAGGAATTTCAGTGAATTTGGTCAGATGGGGATTGTACCTATGAAAGAGACGCCTGTTCTTTCATATTCTTTTTAGATATGTCCGCTCGGCGGTCGATGGTCAGAGACAATGACGAGGGCAGGGATGCTTTGGGACAATCGACTGCTTGCACTAATGGATCGGCAGCCCGCTGTTTCATCACGAATACACTCGGGCCTGTGGTGATACTGCCTACGAAGGAACGGCTATGGAGCAGCAGATCGACAGAGATCAGCAGTCTGACGATAGCCTCTTGTCTGCTTTTGGGAGACTTCTGACTGAATGCCTTGTGAAGATAGCCCCGCTCCTCTGGCTGGCACAGCGTCAGGAAATGGACATCGGGGTAGTTGGCTTGTAAATCCTGATACTGGCGATAATCGTCTGTCAGGACAAACACACACGAGCCAGCCTTAGGGTTAAGCACCTGTATGATCTGTTTCCCACTAATCAAAGTGGTCTCCATCGCCTTGTCCCCACCTCGTATGTGGATGCCGTCGTAAAGAGTAGGGATTGACAATCGGGCTCTGACAAGGGTTGCCTGCCGTTGTACGCTGGGATTAAAACGAAAGACCATTCTCGCCAAGAGCCCGTATGCCTCTGTATAATCAGCATCTATGCCCAACTCGGGAATACGATAGTAATCATCAGGATTGTCAGATATATCCTGTCCTAACAGCACATATTCCTTGTATGATAGGAATGCCATCAAATGACCCATTGCTGTCTTGGGGATGGTTTTGAGTTTCCATGCTATTGGACCAAAGGTCTTCTGACGTCTGCAGAGTTTCAGAATACGTCGCCACGACGGCGGACGATGAAAGTTGTATTGATGATGAAACGGTTCATGGACTTCCTCGCAAAACGGCAGGAAATACTCCGTCCATCCTTCGCCTGTACCGAAGTTGGCATCTTCGGAATAGAGTTGGAACCTGATACGGTGGGCCAGGCAATAGAGCATCGCATTCACCATGTAGTTGATCTCGACGAACAGGCCACAGTCAACGCCGACATGATATACCATTCTCCTACGGAAGGCTTCATTAACCCTCCGATAGGACATTACATCCAATTGTTTCATACTTGTTCTTAGAAGTCGTTCACGATACGTTGCTGCACGTCGTCACTTTCATAATGCCGTTGGTTGTGCCGCAGTCGGGCACCCCAGTTATAGGTGAGCGAGAGGCGGAGTTGGCGATAGTTGAACTTGTTGTCAAAGTCCATCGCCGTTGTGCCGAGGTATTCCGTTCCCTTGATGCGAGAGGCAAGCAGGTTGCGACAGGTGAGGCCCAGCGTCAGACGGTCTTTCCAGAAGCGGTATTGCAGTCCGACATCGACCATATAGCGGGCGTTAAGCGACTTTGTGACATCTTTCTCTGGGGAACTGTAGGTGGCATTGAGGCTGGCAGTCCATTTGCGGCCACGGTCGAAAAAGAATGTGGTCTGCAGCATTCCCACGTATGAGATGCTTTTGACCTCAGGATACATATTCCGTCGCACCCCTCCCCAAACAGTTTTCTTATCTGGCCTGACAGTCTTCGAGTACCAGACGCCCTGCATCAGTGTGGCTGTCATCCAGCGCAGATGGTCGAAATAGTAAAAGGAGTTGATGCCCACGTTGTGCTCGTCTGTGATGTTATCCCATGAAGTGTAGGTCACTAATTTCTCAACCAGATAGACAGCATCAATCCTATCTGGTTCGTAGGTATAATAAAGATCAAAACTCAACACACCTTTGTAGGTGTAGCCTATCATTGTCTTATAGAGATAGGAAGGCTTCAAATTTTGGTTGCCAAAAGACACATGATTGACGTCTCTCCATACTCTGTTGGGATTGAGGTTGATAATGTTGGGACGGGTAACACGGCTGCTGACACTCCAACTGAAAGCATGCGACTGGTTGGGATTGTATCCTACGTGAAGCGAAGGAAACAATCTCCCGTAGTCAGTATGGTTTCCATACGGTGTCGGTTTGTTCTCGCCTTTGGTCCAGGTATGCTCATAACGCCCTCCGAGATTCACGGACCATGCGCTGCCAAACGTCCTGCCATATTCCAGGTAGCCCGCCAATACCTGTTCATCGTAGATGGCTGAGACTTGGTTATATGCAGACATACCATCTGAGTAATTCAAGTCACGAAGGCTACGGGTATAAGCATACTGACCCCCAACTCGGAAACCGGCATAACTGACATCTATCTTTGCAGAGTAGTTATCAACATTCTGGGCAATATGATTCTGGTAATCGAAGTTGGCGGTGTCGCAACGATGGATATCGGTCAGGCTATTCCCGGTCCAGTTCTCGTAACTGATGGAGTGGCGTGAGTCGCCCATTCTCATCCTGTAGTAGTCGAGGTTGCAGTCAACCTTGACGCTTGAGTTCTGACTATTATATCCCGCATTGACATTCACGGCCCACGTCTTGGTGTCTTCCTGACGCCTGGTTTCTGTATCGATGCTACTAAAGGAATCGGCTGTTTTAGGCTGGAAGTCATATAGACCGTCTATAGCCAGACGGCGCTCTCCGTTGGCATACATCACGTAAGTCCCCAGGTTCAGTTTGTCAGAGGCGCGATAGTCGGCCTGCCATCGCAAAGAATAGTTGTCTTTGCCGATCCGCCCGTTGTCAGTGCCATAGCGGAGATTGTCGGTAAAACGTATCACATTGGTTTCGACATAGCGGGTATTGTCCCAGGTGCCCGCCAGATTCAGGGAGGTGGACACCTTGCCCCTGTTGTAGATGATGCCAGCGTTAGCCTCGTCGCCGTGTTCCTCGTACTGTGTACGGGCATATCCAGCAGAGCCGCCGATATAGTCGGCACCTCTCTTCTTCAATACGATGTTGATGACCCCGGCATTGCCTTCGGCAGAATAACTGGCCCCTGGATTCTGTATAATCTCAATCCTCTCCACATCAGAAGCAGAAAAAGATGTGAGCATGTGCAACATCTCTTTTGTTCCTAATCGTTGCTCTTTGCTGTTGATTTGGAATATAATCCCACTTGTCCCAAATAAACTGATGTTGTCGTCTTTTACCATTACCCCTGGTGCATATCGGAGTAAATCCTTCGCGTTGATGGCTTCAACAATATGACGGGTATCGAAAATGATAGTCCCAGCCTCACGACGTAGAACAGGTACTTGTCCTTCCACCGTTATCCCTTTCAACCGCTGTGTTTCAAGGTGCATTCTGATTGTCCCGACTTCTGGTTTGTCGCAGAGTCGCCAAACGGTCTTGTAGCCAACATAAGAGATGCGGGCAAGGACTTTCCCATGGTCGTAGGGAATGGCAAAGTAACCACTCTCGTTTGACACACCACCACTGAGCAAAGTAGAGTCAGCAGGATTGAGAACCGCAACATTGGCATAGGCAACGGGCTGGCCCTGTTCGTCGATGATAGTGCCAGTGAGATGACAGGCGGACTTATGAATTGACTCCACAAAGATTTCATTATCGGACTTCACGATCATGCGGACAGGATAAAAGCCTATCATCTGCTGAATGGCATCAGGCAGCGACTTGTTGCTGACAGATGTGGTGATACGAAAGTCCTCAAGTTCGTTATAGATGAAACTAATGGTGTATGCCGTCTGTTCCTGACTCAATTGTAGTAGTGCCTCACTGAGCGACACATGATTATATTGTCGGGTGATACGCTGCGACTGGACTGCACAGAAAGACAGAAGAAAAATAAAAAGCAAACTCAACCGTCTCATTTTACAGTCAGTTTTTCGGATTCTCTGACGATGTTTACAGCCTCGAAGTTGTTCAGTCGCTCTACCACCCGGTCAAGACTCTCACTGTGTTTCCATTCGAAGTGGAGACGCAGTTGACGAGATTCGTCGCGTCTGAAATCTATAGCAATGTGGTAGTAATCGGCTATCTCCATGAGCATCGTGTCAAGCGGTACATTGTCGAAGATATAAGACTCTACAGAGATGGTGTCAGCGGTAGGTATTTCAGCAAGAGAGTTGTTTACGGATTTTGTGATGTAAGTTGTTTGTTCAGTCTGGGGTGCCTGTGACTTTTGGTTATGGCGCACTATTTGAATGGCTGCGAACGCAAGGCCCGAAACCATAATTACACCAATGATGGCGGCGGCGACTCGTAGCCAGCGACGTGATGATGAAACTTGTGTTGTCATTTGTCTCTGCTCAAATCGCTGCCACGCTGTTTCTACATCGGGCATACGGTCGAGTTCGTCCATCATCGCCTCAATCTGCTCGTCTGAGTACTTTTCAGGATGTTCTTGCATGTCAAGATACATCTGCCTTTTCTTGTCTGGGGTTAGCATAGTCCTTACTTATTAAAATGGTTTCTGATTAGGTTCAAGGCGTGGGAAAGATGTTTCCATACGGCTACGCGACTGATACATTCAGCGGCGGCAATCTCCTCATAACTGTATCCGTCGTTGAAGCGGAGGCGGAAGATGCGCTGTTCCTGTTCGGACAGATGACAGGCAATGAACTCGTCGATGTCTGCCAGTCGTTCGTCTTCTACTTCGGAATCGTCCGTAGCATCACTTGCAGCAATGGGGACCGATGTATGGCGCAGCCGCTTGAGACATCGGTTGCGGACACTTCGCAAAAGATAGTTTTCCGCTGTCTCCGGCACCAAGAGCGTATGTCCATGAAGAAGACTTGCAAAGATGTCGCTGACCACATCCTGGCTCTCCTGCTCGTCGTAGAGGATAGTGCGCGCCACCCTCAACATCTTGGCATAGTGCTGCACGAACAACTGTTGAATCTCCTGTCTTTCCATCACGTCTTTTACTACAATACCCTGCAGACGCAGAAAATGCTAACCTCAGTACTACTTTTTCAGTGCAAAGGGACATCAATACATCTTATTACTGTTTTAAGCGTAAGGCAGTGTCGGCACTTGGCCGACAACGGCGAGCAGGCGCGGTGGTGATGGTTTTCTTGTTCATAAAAATTTCTTGTAAGAATGATTATTTCGAATTATTTTTGTACCTTTGCAGCCGTGAATAAAAAACATTACGATTATGACGGCAATAGAGTTACGTGCGGAATTGTTCCGTGAGATGAGCCCGCTTCTTGACAATGAGTCGGCAATGACAAAGATGCTGGCTTTTGTGAAATCGTTGGTTACAACTAAGAAGGCTAAATCGGAATCAGACTGGGCAAACCGTTTTGTCGGTGCTTGGAAAGATAGCCGTTCGGCAGAAGAAATAATCAACGATATTCGCGAAAGTAGGACAGTTAATAGCAGAGAGATCGAATTATGAAAAAGTATCTGCTTGACACGAGCACATGTGTTTTTCTCTTCCGCGATAACCATGATGTAGCGCAACGGTTGAATAAGATTGGTCGTGAGCGTTGTTTCATTTGTGACGTGGTACTGGCTGAATTGCGTTCTGGTGCCTACAAGAGTGATCGTACAGAGGAAAATCACAATGTAAAGCACTTCAGTCATATCGAAGGACTTGATATAGAAGACTGGGTAAAATAAGAGGAAATCTTCTTTATAGTCAAATCCACCCCCATACACCATCCCTCTTCCACTCACCGGTGAGAGGGATGTTTCGTTTTGGCGATATGGTGTCAGATGCTTCATTTTGGTAATTTTATACGAGGGTGAGCAGTGCGGTGATGATGGTTTGCTTGTTTATTCCAATGCTGTCTTTAAGATGTTCTTTAGAAGATAGGTAGCGTTCTGATTTCGGGCTACACCCTCAGAGAGCCGATAGGTGTAGGTGATTTCGTCGGATAATTGGATTTCAAAGCAGTAGTTGTGGAAGCGGTCGGGATACTCCTGCTGCATCTTGGAGAGCGCAAGGTCGTGGGTGGCGATAATACCCGTAATGGGGAGTGTAGAAACAGACTGGAGGAACAGTCGGGAGCCGTTGAGTTTGTCGAGCGAGTTGGTGCCCTTCAGTATCTCGTCAAGGATGATAAGCGAGTGGCGGTTCTGCCTACAGGTCTCAATGAGTTGTTGCAGCCGCAGCAGTTCGGCGTTGAAGTAACTGATACCGTGGGCGAGGTCGTCGGTGGTGCGCATGCTGCTGAACAGTGAGAAGAGCGAGACACGAAGGCTGTCGGCAAAGACGGGCATTCCGCTGGCAGCCAGCACGTAGTTGATGCCAATGGAGCGGAGGAAGGTACTCTTGCCCGCCATGTTTGCACCCGTAATGATGTAATAATGCTGGTCGGCAATGGAGAAGTCGTTGCGCACGGCCTGTTGTCCGAGGAATGGATGATAGAGTCCGCATGCCTCATAGACCACCTCGTCGGCATCCACCAGTTCGGCATCCGCAGCCTCAGGCTCGTTGTAGCGGAACGTGGCCATCGACACCAGCGCATCGAAGTGGCTGACGACATCTATCCACTCGTCAATATGCATCATGTAGCGGTCTTGCCATAGCAGGAACCGTCGCACGATGAAATAGTCTGCCAGATAGAGGGCATTGGATATGGGTACCCATACCTCGTTACGCTGATCAAGGTCGTTGATGATGCCCTTCAACAACTGGAAAGACTTGAGGGCATCCTGCTCGTCAGCAGACAGTTGTCTGATGATGTCACGCCCCTCCTGACTCTTCAAATCGGACGTTACAATCTGCATAATCATGCTGACGTATGTTCCTAATCGCGGAAGGATGATGTTGATGCTTTGGTTGACGCGTTTCAGGGTACGACCGAAAAGGAGATAGACGACCGTTATCTGCAACAGCACCCAAATCATGGGAAGCGAACCCGACAGCAGACCCAATACGGCTCCTGCCAACAGACCATAAAACACAATGATGCTACCGACCGCTACAATATAAGTGAACTGATATGCAGCCAGGTGAGAGAGTCGCAATTGCTGCACCTCATGCAGAGCATCCATAATGTCAGCAGTATTTATCTGGCACCCCCTGCCTTGCGCAAGAAATGCAGTACGCAACGGCTCTTTCTCTGACAGTTCACGGATAGCCTCCCGTCGTTTCTCTATCTCGTCGATACTCCTCAGCCGTGTCTCAGCCAGTTCCTTGGCCAGAAAATCGCTGCCGCCAGTGGTGACAGTTCGGTTGATACGGTTGAACAGCGACTGTGGCCCGAAGATGTCAAGGTCGAGCGTGAATTCATGGTGAGGATTCACATATTGCTCACCAGAAGGGAATCCCGAGAAATCGCCATGGAGATAGGCTACCTCCTTCTGATAGACACTACGGATACTATCCTTCTGTTCCGACAAACGACTATTACTGCTGTCTTTCCAACGGATTGCCACGTATGCGGCTATGAACAGTGCTGCCACCACCAACGCAGAAATACTGCTCCACATCGTATAGGCTACGATGCAACCAATGGCCAAGGCGATGGCTGTCAGTTCAAGTACAACCACCAATCGGTTATGCCTATTCAACTGATAGATTTCATCCGTCAGCGTCTTGATACGCCCTGTATATAATTCCTCTGGATTCATGGTTGCAAAGGTAATGCAATTATCCGACACTTCAGCATTCCAGTCTTGCCTTTTAGGAATTATTAGAGGGCAGTGTCGGTATGGGGCCGACGACTGCCCATCATAACAAGAGAGATTTACAGGCGGTTCTTCTCGGCATTACCTGCACCAGTGCCCTTGTACTTCGACGGGGTGACATTGAAGCGGTAACGCAGGGAGAGTTGAATGCAACGGGAATCGTTGTCCTCCATTTTCTGGAACATCATGCGGTTGCTGTAAAGCATAACATAATTGATGCCGCCATTGAAGAGGTCATTGCCTGTCAACTTGACATTGAGACGGCTCTTGAAGAAGTCTTTGCTGACGCTGAACGAGAGCATGGGATTGGTGCAGTCAACCCAGATATTCGAGCCTGTATTGCCGTGGGTGTGCACATTGAAGTCGGCCTGTAGTAGCCACTTGTGGGGCAGCGTGACAATATTGCCTAATTGCAGGGACAGCATCGGATGATTAAAGTTCTTTTTTTCGTCCAAGAACGTCGTCGTGAGCCAGGGCTTCATCAGCGACACGTTGTATTGTGGTGTCCACGTTATCCCGTCGCCTAACTTGATATTCTTCTGTGCGCCAAGGGTGATGGTGAGCCAGTCGGCATGGTCGTAGTTCTTGTGGGTGACGAGGTTCACCTTCGAATCCTGCTCCATGCTCTCTACCGTATAGATGATAGGGTCGATACAATGGGAATAATTGGTCATCAGATAGAGCCACTTCCACATCACCATCATGTTCATGTTGTGGTATTTGATGGGTCTCAGATAGGGATTGCCAGTCTGCTGGTTCAGGCGGTTCTCGTAGGTGACATCACTACTCAATAGCCAGTAAGCAGGGCGTGAGGTGCGCTTGGCATAACTGAAGGATAGTTGCAGATTTTTCGCTGACGTCGATACCGATGCCGACGGGAAGAAGTCGTCGTAGATGCGGCATTGCTCATCGCGTCGCTGTCCGCTGACGAAATACTCCGACTCCACATGTTCATAACGCAGACCTGCTGACAACTGGAAACGCCCCAAACGTTGGCGCAGTTCCAGGAAGGGCGCAATGTTGCTCTCGTGCTGCTCGTTGTTGCTGTTGGCAATGTATCCTTCCTGATTATCGAATCTGCTGCGCCAACGCGTATTGGTATATTCCTCGCCAATCTCTATCTGACCTTTCCACAGTGGATGGGTGACGAAAAGTTTCTCGGCAAACATCTTACTGCGTGTCAGGCTCTCGGTATTCACATCGCGGTCTTCATACTCGGTGCTGAGTTCCTGCTGCTGATTGCGACTCTGCTGCTTGCGGGAGATGTAGTCGGCATTGAAGTCTATGCTGAATTGTCCCACTTTGCCTGTGTAATAGAGATTGATCTGGTGTATGGGCGCATTTTTGTCACGCTTGACACTACTGTTTTGCAGGTGGTCGTATGGCACTCCGTCGGCCTGTAGGTCATCATCATACTCGCTGGTGGTCTTCACGTAGTCGTATGTATTCTGGTAGAACCCGCCGAAGGAGTGATTGTCATTGATCTGGTAGTTGAAACCGAATCGTCCCTCGAAGTAGGGATTGCGTGCTGTAGCATGCTGTCGGTTGGTAATAGTCCACAGCGTGTCGGCAAAGACAGTCTGCTCGAACTCGCCACGACTCCATCTCTTGTTGTAGGCTCCGAAGAGATTGGCAAAGAGTTCCAAGCCGCCTGTGCGGTAGGTCAGGTTGATGCGCTCATTATTGGCATAGCCACGTCCTTCGCGGCTCCATGAGGTCAGTTCTACACCCAGGCCCTCGCCCGCTACGCGTTTGGTGCGGATGACGATGACGGCATTGACGGTGGCGTCGTAGCGGGCACCCGGATTCTGGATGACCTCGACGCTGCGAATCATGTCTGACTGGACGTTCTTCAGTTCGGTCAGGTCGGTCAGTTTGCGGTTATTCAGATAGATGAGCGGTGCACCCTTGCCTAAGATCTCGTAACCCTCGCCACGCTTGGCAATCATCGGCACACGTGTGAGCACATCCTCTGCCGTACCCATCCGCTCCATCACCGTACCCTCCACATTCATCAGCAATGAGTTGCCTTGCAGCACCACCTTGGGACGTTCGCCCTGCACCACCACGCCGTTGAGCGTGTAGTTGTCGGGGCGCATCCGGATGGTGCCGATGTTTTCCTTATCGCATTGCCGATAGATGGTCTTATAGCCGACGAATGAGATACGGGCGAGTACGGGTTCTGTATCGAATGGGACGACGAAGTAGCCAGCCTCATTGCTCACGCCTCCACCTATGACGGTTGAGTCGGATGGATGAAGCAGGTAAACATTGGCATAGGCAACGGGCTGGCCCTGTTCGTCGATGATGGTTCCCCTGAGGTGACGATTGGTTTTATGGGTACATTCCACATAGATTTCTCTTTCACCACTCTTATAGACACGGACGGGATAAAAGCCGACAAGTTGCAGGACGGCATCAGGGACGGACTTGTTCTGCACATGGGTTGTTACACGGAAATCCTCCAGTTCGTCATAGATAAAGATGAGATCATAATTATCAGTCTGAGACTGGATGTACTTTAAGGCATCGGAAAGAGTGACGTCATGGAAATCATGGGTCAGCCTTTGTGCGCTGCATACAGAAGCAATGGCGCACAGGAGTAGTATGAATGACAGTCTTTTCATCATGGCAAACATGTGTTAGACATCCGTGGCGGGGATGGCGGTGGTTCTTATGAAAAGCGTATCATTCTCTACTTGGATCTGTATCCAGTCGAAGTTGTTCATCATCTCTACGACTTTCTCCAGCGTGTATTCCGGCTTCCATCTGTAGAACAGCCGGAGGCGTGGCGCGTCTTCGTTCTGATAGATCACCTCGACGTGATAGTAGATAGAGAGTTCTTCGAAGATCTCGCCCAACGGCACGTTGTCGTAGAGTTTGGCCTTCATCGGGATTGTGTCAGCCATAGTGGTATCAGCGGACAATGCCGATTGTCGGGAACTGGGAATCTGTCTCTCCTGAGTCGTGGATTGCCAATCCCCTCCAACACGATGGCTAACGATGTGGATGGCTGCATAGGCGATGCCTGAGAGCATGAGAACGCCTATAAACATAGCGGCGAACTTCCTGAATTGGTTACTGGAAATTGAAAAATGTAAGTGGGGTCGCGCTAACCGCTGCCATTCGGCATCAATCATCTCGTCGGTGACTTCCTCATCGGCACGGGCTGCATCGACGGCACTCTGTGTCTCCGACATCAGCGTGTAGAGTTCGCGGCACTCGTCGTCGGCAAGTATCTCCTGCCATTCCTCGGCTGTGTATCGCTGTGGCTGCTCCAGCATCTGGAGTAATAAGTCTGTCTTGTTCATACGCTCATAGGTTTTGAAGTTGTTGACGTAATGACTCAAGCGCACGGCGCAGATGCTTATAGACAGTGGTCTCGCTGACACCCAGGCGACGGGCAATCTCCTTGAAGGTGATACCGTCGCGGAAGTGCTGCAGGATGATGTCGCGGCAGACAGGCGGTTCCAAGAGACTGATTCCATTGTGCAGGATTTTCAGTTCTTCATTAAACCTGTCTGGTGGGAGAATAGTGGTTTCAAGATCAAGGAGGTAGAGTCGCTCCACCCGTTCCTGTATCTGTCGGCCACGGATCACATTCAGACATCGGTTCCGTACGCTTGTAAGCAGATAGGACTCGGCAGTCTCTTCCCTGAGACGATCCGGATTGTCGAGCAACTGTGCAAAGATGTCGTGCACCACATCCTTGCTCTCGGCATTGTCGTGCAGAAGTATGGTGGCCAGCCGATACATCTGCCGGTAATGCTGTCTGAACAGTGCTTCGAGTTTTCTTTGGTCTGCCATACACCCTTATATACACATGAACATACGGTTTACTAAACCCTAAAAAGGAATTTTTTGTGGTTCCGTTTGTTGCTACAGAGCCACTATACAAATGAATCCCGCCATGTTTGAGGCGGGATTCATTCGCTATACAGGGATACTGGTTTACTTGATGTTCAGCACGACGATCGACTTGGCGGGCACCTTGACGGTGAGTACGCCCTTCTTCAGGCTGGCATCCTTGTACTCAGCAGGAGCAATCACGTTGGGATGCTGGAAATCATTGTAGTCGGCCACGTTCTTCGAGGTCAGGATACGGCCGCTGACAGTCTTGGCACTGTAGCCGTCGATCTGGAAGTCGATGGTCTTGTCGGTATCGAGGCTGACGTTGGTGATGGCGAGCACGAGACTGCCATCCTTCGTCTTGGCAGCAGAGGCAGAGAGTAGGGGACAGGGGCGATAGCCAGCATCCTTGGCACCCTCCTTCTCCTTGAAGTAGGCCTTGCTCACGGCGACGATCTCACTCTCCAGATCCACGGGCAGATAGGTGGCCTCCTGGAACGGGGTGTACATCTCGAACACGTGGTAGGTCGGCGTCAGCACCATGTGACCCGTACCTTCCTGATCGGTGAGGATCATCGACTGCAGCACGTTCACAACCTGGGCGATGTTCGCCATCTTCACACGGTCTGTGTATTTATGGAACACGTTCAGGCTCAGTGCTGCCACAAAAGCATCGCGGAGGGCGTTCTGCTGATAGAGGTGTCCGGCGATAGTGCCAGGTTCCTCGTCCCACCAGGTGCCCCACTCATCAACGAGCAGTCCGATCTTACCTTCAGGGTCTGCCTCGTCCATGATGGCCTTGTGCTTCTTGATCACTTCCTCAATCTCCAGACACTTGCCTAATGCCCAGTAGTACTGGTCGGTGCTGAACTTAGTGGCCGAGCCCTTCGAGCCTTCCCAACCTGAGCAGGTGTAGTAGTGGAGGCTAACGCCCTGCATACGGTTACCGATCTTTTCCATCAGCACCTTCGTCCAGTCGTAGTCGTAGTCAGAGGCACCAGAGGCAATACGGTAGAGGCGGTTGCCGCCCTGATCGCGCAGGTAGGTATTGAACTTGCGGAACTCGTCGCTGTAGTATTCAGGCGTCATGTTACCGCCACAGCCCCAGGCCTCGTTACCAATACCGAAGTACTTCACCTTCCATGCCTTGTCGCGACCGTTGGCACGGCGCAGACGGGCCATCGGCGTATCACCGTCGGAGGTCATGTACTCCACCCACTGGGCCATTTCCTTCACCGTGCCGCTGCCTACATTGCCGCTGATATACGGCTCGCAGTCAAGCATCTCGCAGAGGTTCAGGAACTCGTGCGTACCAAACGAGTTGTCCTCGATGGTGCCACCCCAGTTATTGTTACGCAGCGACGGACGCTGGTCCTTCGGACCGATACCGTCCATCCAGTGATAGTCGTCGGCAAAGCAGCCGCCCGGCCAGCGCATCACAGGAATCTTCAGGGCCTTCAGGGCCTCGAACACGTCCTTGCGGTAGCCGTTGATATTGGGGATCTGGGAGTTCTCACCCACCCAGAGTCCACCATAGATACACGAACCGAGGTGCTCGGAGAACTGTCCGTAGATCTCACGGTTGATCTTGGCACCAGCCTTGTCTGCGTGAATCGTCGCCTTCACATTATCCGCAGCCATCATAGGCAGGGAGAACAGGGCGACTGACATTAATATGAGCAGTTTCTTCATACCTGATCATTTCTTGTTATCGACGGCGCTCTGCTCGACAGGCAGACAGCGCTTGTAGTTCTCGATATACTTCTCGAATCCTGCGACATCCTCGGCAGTGGGCGCGATAGAGACACCCGTATTACCTGCGAAGACAACAGTCTCCAGATAGTCGGCCAGTGAGAGTTTGTTGGGATTGTTCACGGCATAGCCGGCCAACAGGGCGATACCCCAGGCACCACCTTCACCAGCAGTCTCCATCACGGAGATGGGAGAGTTAAGGGCGGCGGCGAGCATGCGCTGACCCACACCCGGTGTCTTGAAGTAACCACCGTGGCCTGTGATACGATCCACGCGAATCATCTCTTCCTTGAACAGGATATCGTTACCGATCTTCAGCACACCGATGGCTCCGTAGAGGTGGGCACGCATGAAGTTGGCGAGGTTGAACTTATCATTAGCCGAACGGACGAACAGGGGACGGCCTTCAGCGAGTCCCGTGACAGGCTCGCCACTGACGTAGTTGTAGGCCATCAGTCCGCCGCAGTCGGCATCACCCTCCAGGGCCTTGTTGAACAGTTTGCCATAGAGTTCATTCATATCGACCTTAATACCAAGCAGTTGCTGATATTCCTTAAACAATCCAACCCAGGCATTGATGTCGCTGGTGCAGTTATTGCAGTGTACCATTGCCACGAGCGAACCGTCAGGCGTAGTCACCATGTCAATCATCTCGTAGGGCTTGGAGAGTTCCTTCTCCAGTACGATCATCGAGAACGAAGATGTACCGGCGGAGACGTTACCCGTGCGCTGCTTGACGGCATTGGTGGCTACCATGCCCGTACCAGCGTCGCCCTCAGGCGGACAGACGGGGATACCTGCCTTCAAGTGGCCGGAGACATCGAGTTTCTTGGCACCCTCGGGTGTCAGGAATCCTGCGCTCTCACCAGCGTTGAGTGACTTTGGCAGGATGTCGAGCAACTTCCAGGAGAATCCCTTCGGTGCGATGAGTTCATCGAACTTCCTGACCATCGTGGCATCGTAGGTCTTGGTCTTCGGATCCACAGGGATCATACCAGAGGCATCTCCCACACCGAGCACGAACTGCCCCGTCACCTGCCAGTGTACATAACCGGCGAGGGTGGTCAGATATTTGATGTCGCTGACGTGCTCCTCATTGTCGAGGATGGCTTCATAGAGATGGCTGATGCTCCAGCGCAGGGGGATGTTGTAGTTGAAGAGTTCGGAGAGTTCAGCGGCAGCCTTACCCGTGTTAGTGTTACGCCAGGTGCGGAAGGGCACGAGGATCTCCTGCTTCTCGTTGAAAGCCATATAGCCGTGCATCATAGCCGAGAAGCCGATGGCGGCAAGAGCCTCGATCTCGCAGTCGTACTGCTTCTGGACATCCTTGCGGAGTTCAGCGTAGCAGTCCTGAAGACCGTACCAGATAGCCTCAGTAGAGTAGGTCCAAAGACCGTCAACCAACTGGTTCTCCCACTCGTGAGAACCCTGTGCTATAGGCTTGTTCTCCTCGTCGATGAGGACGGCCTTAATGCGGGTAGAGCCAAACTCGATACCGAGAATGGCCTTACCTGCTTCAATCGTCTGTTTTGCTGTCATATTACTTGAGGGCTTTATTCAACATGTAGTACATCTCGTTGTTCTGCAGTTGCTGCTTGAACTCGTAGGTCTTCGTCTCCTTGTTGATCTTGACATACTCGATGCCAGTCATCTCAGCAAAGTCCTCCCAG
>JAFRMM010000040.1 GCA_017430675.1 Prevotella sp. | reverse complement strand
GGTGGTGCAGACCACCCCGCCCTGACGGGCACCCCTCCTGTCTCAGGAGGGGAGTCAGAATACCTTGGGGGGCAGTCAAGCGGCAGTGACTTTCGGGAAATACTCAATGAGTATTGCAAAATACTCATTAAGTAATTTTCCTAAAGCATTGAGAAAATTTCATTTAATACTTCTCGAAAAGTACCACTTGTTTGCCAGGGCCTGAAATTTAGGTGTTTTGCCAGGGCCTGAAATTTAGGTTTATCCTGGCTTTGGAATTTTCGGGAAATGAAAGAAAATATTTCTTATCTTTGCAGCCAAATCAAAGAAGAATGGACGATATGACGCATTTGACACATTTGACGAATTATTTCAAAGAAACCTCACGCGTACCGTGCGTGCGCGGTACGCGTGAAAAAGTTGCTCATAAATGTGTCAAATGCGTCAAATGTGTCAAATCTGTCATTTCTCGAAAAATCTCAAAGAAAATTTGGATTTTTACCTGCTTATTCGTAACTTTGTCGCCAAAATATAGAACATGAGGCAATTAAGGTGGGGATTCATCGGTTGCGGTGAGGTGACGGAGAAAAAGAGCGGCCCGGCATTCAGCGAGGTGGAAGGCTCCAGCGTGGAGGCGGTGATGAGCCGTTCCGAGCAGCGAGCCCGTACCTACGCCGTCACGCACGGTATCAGGAAATGGTACACGGATGCGCAGGAACTGATAGATGATCCCGACGTGAATGCCATCTATGTGGCGACACCGCCCTCCAGTCATGCTACCTATGCCATCATGGCCATGAAAACGGGTAAGCCCGTGTATGTGGAAAAGCCCTTGGCCGGCAGTTATGAGGACTGTGCGCGAATCAACCGTGTTTCAGAACAGACGGGCATTCCCTGTTTTGTGGCATACTACCGCCGCTATCTGCCTTATTTCCAGAAAGTGAAGGATATCGTCAGGAGCGGTCAGATCGGGAAGGTGCTGAATGTACAGATCCGCTATACCGAGCCGTTGCGCGCCTCTGATGCGGAGGCCCTGAGAACCGGACAGCCGCTGCCGTGGCGCCTGCAGCCGGAGATTGCCGGAGGCGGTTATTTCTACGACATGGCCCCTCACCAGTTGGATCTCTTGCAGGATATGTTCGGCGTGATCCTGGAAGCCCGTGGCATCTGTGCCAACAGGGGTGGGCTTTACGAGGCAGAGGACTCCGTGAGTGCCTGCTTCCGTTTTGAGAACGGTCTGCCAGGCAGTGGCTCCTGGTGCTATCTGGCCCATGAGAGTGCCCGTGAGGACTGTATTGAGATTATCGGAACGGAAGGACTGGTCAGTTTCTCCGTATTTGATTACAAACCCATCCGCCTGCAGACGAGCCATGGGGATGAGAATATCACGGTGCCTAATCCCCCTTATGTACAGTATCCGCTGATCAAGAACGTGATAGAACACCTTCAGGGCCTTGGCATCTGCACTTGTACAAGTGTCTCTGCCACGCCAGTCAACTGGGTCATGGACCGTATATTAAATAAGTTCTGAGCCTTGTGGAGACATTCTTTAGAATACTGATCCTGCTGTTGGTCTTTGCTGCCGATGCTCAAGGTAAGGGTGGTGCAAGAGGTTCCAATGATCTTTTCGCCGATACCTTGAAAACGAGGGAACTGAGTAAGATTCGTAAAACCATCAGGGGGCTTGACAGGACAGAGGATGACTATATAGAACCCCAGCACTATGAGTTTACTGTTATGTTGCAGGTGACGCGCACTTTTGAGAATTTCGTGCTGAGCAGCAATGACCAGAGTATCAGGCTGGCACCTGACGGCCTGACGAAAGTCGGCCCATATTTTGGGTGGCGGTGGTTCTTTTTTGGATATACGTTTGACATCAAGAACCTGAACTTCAATAACGGCGGCCTGAGGAAAGAGTTTGACTTAAGCATCTATTCCTCGCAGATTGGCGTCGATCTCTATTATCGTCGTTCAGGCAGTGACTATAAGATACGGGATGTGAACCTTGGCTATGGCATTGACGGGCATATCTTTGAGGGGATGCCGTTTGCAGGTGTGACCGTGGGGATTACGGGCTTGAGTGCCTATTACATATTTAACCACGGGCATTTCTCATACCCTGCGGCCTTCAGCCAATCGACCTGCCAGAAAATAAGTTGTGGATCATGGATGGCAGGTGCCGGATATACGAACAACACGCTTGACTTTGACCATACATCCCTTAAAGAAACACTTAACGAGCGTATGGTTTCCGGGCAGGAGGTGAGACTTGATAGCGGCATGATGATCAACAACATCAAGTACAACGATTTCATGCTCTCTGGTGGTTATGCTTACAACTGGGTATTTGCCAAGAACTGGCTGTTCTGTGCCAGCGGGCAGTTGGCAGTATCTTACAAAACCAGTTACGGGCGGGTTGCCGATGAGAAGAACAGGTTTGATATTGGAAAAGTAAATCCAGATGTCATCGGACGTTTTGGCTTGGTCTATAATAACACCCGTTGGTACGTGGGGACAAGTGCTATCTTCCGAACGAATAATTACCGTACTTCCCGTTTTACGGCTAATAATGTCTATGGGTTGCTGAATGCCTATATTGGCTATAACTTTATGTTAAAGAAGAAATACAGGAACAAATGAAGTTGATATTTCTGATTATCATAGGATTATACTCGTTCCTTCCGTCAAATGCCACGGAGGCGGACGCAGGTGTTAGTTTCGTTCCAGAAGACAGTATTGAAGTTTGCAAGTTGCTTGACGAAGCACGCCATCAACCACGTACTACCAACTTCGCACTCTTTTTTGCGCGCAAGTTCCTTGGTGTGCCGTATGTGGCCCACACCTTGGAGATTAATGATAAGGAGAAGTTGGTGGTAAACACGCGCGAGTTGGACTGTACTACCTTCGTGGAGACGGTCACGGCATTGACACTTTGCGCCTATCGTCACCTCTATACATGGCGTGACTATCTGAATGCCTTGGTCGAGATGCGTTATCGTAATGGTGTTATCGACACCTATACGAGCCGCATCCATTATTTTACAGAATGGATAACGGCAAACAACCAGAAAGGTATCGTGACGGAGATACAGGAACCTGATCCTCCGTTCTCTGACGTGCAGCAGGTCAGTGTAAATTATATGAGCAGTCATCCTGAAAACTACAAGGCCTTGCAGCAACATCCTGAGTATGTGGATGAGATACGGCAGATGGAGCAGGCTGTGACAGGTGGCTGTTTCCGTTATATCCCGAAGGATATGGTCCGGAATACCCACCTGTTGAGAAAGGCGGTTTGTGATGGAGACATTATCGCCATCACCTGTAAGAAGCAGGGATTGGACATCGCGCATCTAGGCTTTGCGGTATGGAAACACGGTGGACTGCACTTGTTGAATGCCTCTCAGATACACAGGCGGGTAGTAGAAGAGCCTATGACGCTCTATGACTATCTGCAGCGCCACCCCTCACATACAGGCATCAGAATTATCAGAATCAATAAATAAACTTAATTGGAAAGAATGATGGAATTACCCGATTTTATGAGTTATGCCAACAAGTTCTCACAGTCAGAATTTGTAGAGAAGATTTCACGTATAGCCAAAAGGGCAGGCGCAAAACTCGTGTATGCGGCCTTAATCCTTTATTATACGCTACAGAGTGATCAGGTCAGTAAGACGGATAAGGCTATTATCATTGGTGCTCTTGGTTATATGATCAGTCCGCTGGACGTGATTCCTGACGCCATTCCCATCGCCGGTCTGACAGACGACTTTGCCGTGTTGATGTATGTGCTGAAAAAGATATGGATAGATATTGATCCCATGATTGTTGAGCAGGCGAAGGAAAAACTCTCAAAGTGGTTTGATAATGAAGAGATCAATGAGATAAAAGATCTGTTCAAAGAGCAGGAGGGGTAACAATAGTTGCAGTATTTTGTCAAGCAGACTTGACAGAATGAAAGAAAAATGAATATTTTTGTGAATTTCTGCTCAAATGTTTGGCTGAATGAAATAAAAAGTGTAATTTCGCAGCGTTTTTCAAAAACAAAGAAGTAAAACCCTATAAAAATAAACAATTAAATGAAGAAGTACAACTTTAATGCCGGGCCTTCGATGCTTCCCCGTGAGGTGATTGAGAAGACCGCTCAACAGTGTCTTGATTTCAATGGCTCGGGTCTCTCTTTGATC
>JAFRMM010000039.1 GCA_017430675.1 Prevotella sp. | reverse complement strand
CGCTTGCCCATCTCGCGCAGCATCCAGCCTACGGCCTTATGCATCAGGTCGTGGGGATGATGCAGGTGAATCTCGGCATAACGCAGGCACCAAGAAGGGGCACCCTGCTGCGAGGTCTTCCACGAACAGACGATGCTCATGCGTTGCTTCCAGAGATTGTCGCTGGCTGCCAGTTCGTCGAGCAGATGCAGTTTGTAGTCCTTGTGAAGACCTGCATCCTGGCCTCTAAGACAAGTAGGCAGCAACAGCCAATGCCCAAAGAACTCGTCTCCATAGCCATACTCCCCTGGTGCCGTCTTGAAAAAACGCATCAGATTCTTGCGCTGCTCCTCATTGCGCAGCGACTCCATATACTCAATGATTTTCTTTGCCGTTGTCATCTTATCGGGGTAGTCTCGCATTTATCCTATTACTTATGTATTGTTCTTGCCGACAAAAATACAAACAATTTGGCACAAATCCTACTTGTTGCCTATTTTTCTCCATAAAAGTTGCTTGATTTGAAAACTTTTCGTATCTTATGCAACCATAAACGACAAAATCATAAATGAACAAGATTATGGCAAACTTAACAACGGCTCCTGCAGAAGGGCAGATATTGGTCAACATTGAGGACATGTCGATGCTGAAGGACATTAAGAAAGCCATCAGCATGCTCAAAGGCGTAGGAAAAATCACTCTTCCTCGTCATAAGCGTTATTCTTCCTACGAGCGTTCACTTCGCGATCTCGACGAAGGGCGTGTGTATGAATACGATAGTCTGGATGACCTTATCAAAGAGATAGAATGATGAGCACGAAATACAAACTACGCATCACAGGCGAGTGCAAGCAGAACATGAAACTCTGCAAGCGACGCGGCCTGCCGATGGACGAGTTGTGGACAGTAGTGGGTAAATTGCTCAATGGTGAACAACTCGAAGAAAAGTACCAAGCCCACATCTTAACAGGCGACCGTAAGGGTCAATGGGAATGCCACATCCAGCCCGACTGGCTGCTTATTTGGGAGATACGCAATCAAGAACTTGTCCTTGTGCTACTGAACACTGGAACCCACTCCGATTTGTTTGACAAGAAGTATAAGAAAAGATAGTATGCTGCTATGAAACCTCAAAGTGACAAAATGAGCGTTGGCCAGATTATTTATGAATCACGTAAGCGAGTGAAAGTCACCCAGCAGGAACTTGCCCAACGTGTGGGTAGCAACAAGTCGTATATCTCGCGTGTCGAGAACGGCAGCGTAGAGCCTGGTGCTGGTATGTTCCTTAGAATCCTCAGTGCGCTCGGCCTACGTTTCGAGGTGTCGCAGCCTCTGGCATTTGGATAAGATACCATTTAGACGGAAGTTAATTCGGCAAGCAAAGTTTCTGACCTTTGCTTGCCGAATTTTTGATTTCATCTACTTCGACCTACCCTTGCTGTTCTCTTTAGCATAATACTCTACTTTAGCCATAATCTTTAAGGTATTTAAGTTGTTATCCTGAAAACTAACTATATTTCTACACTTTTTCCTCCGAAAGCAAACAATATTCCAAAACTTTTCGTATCTTTGCAGTGTCGAAAAAAATAATGGTTATGAAAAAGTTGGTTTTAATACTTACGATGGTCATAATAACTGTTGGCACGAATGCCCAGACAGTAATTGCAGAGAGGGATTGGTCAGAAATGCCAGTTGGCTGGTATGATGGTTGTTGGGGGGAGATAGATCCGCCTGTCGTTATAGAAGAGGGATATCTCATCAATTCTAATCCTTTTCCTGATGCCAATTACTGGGAGCCACAGGTGGCGATCCTCGGACAAATTGATAAACTGGAGGCTGGCGGACAGTATCAGGTCAAACTGACTGCTGAGTTTCCTTGTGACGGAGAATTACGTCTGGACTTATGTAGTTGGGATGGAAGTGGTGCTGCCAAGGCTGTTGTTATTGATGTCAAAAAAGGTCTTCAGGAATACACCATCGACTTCTTGGATTATCCAACATCATGTACTGATGCCATGTTGTCCTACCAGTGCGGACATCTGCCAGGTAGGAATGTGGTCGTGAAGGTTCAGGTGATCGACTTAAATGGTACTGACATTGATGATGGCTGGAATCTGGTTTATGAGATGAACTGGGAAGATGTCGATGTCTATCCCTTTTATGATATGGGGGATATCATTAAGGAGTTGACGGATGAGGGACTGGCTGTTACCAATCCCAGTATGCAAGAGGAGATGTGGACATTTTATCAGTTCATTGCTGGACCCGTCCCTCTTGAGCAGGGGAGCGATTACCTCGTCCGCATGACCATGAAGGTTCCTTCTTCTGGTACATATCAGGTGACTTTATTTCGCGAGAATCAGACGCCGGACGGGGATTTCCCCTCTTTCAACAGTGAAGTGCCTGTAACAGTGAGCGACGATTTTCAGGTGGTGGATGTAAAGTTCCTCGATTATCACGCAAGTGGAATAGAGGGAGTACTCTATTCAGATTTAGCACTCAGTTTCGGATGGGTTGTGGGAACCACAGTCGTCAAGAAGGTCGAGATCTACGAGAAGAAGGGTGGCACGACGGCTATCAGGTCTCTGGAGTCTGCGAAGTCTGGCCATGATGCTATCTATAATCTCGCAGGCCAGAAGGTCGATGCCTCCTATAAGGGCATCGTCATCAAAAACGGACGAAAGGTCGTCCAGAAATAAGAAAGCCTTTTATTCCTGATAATTGTCGAGCATCTTGAGATAGTGCTCGCGGAAGTCGCTCCAGTGGTAGTAGGGGGCGCAGTCCGTGGCGAGGGGCAGTGTGGCCTCTTCCTCGTTGAGCAGTACCTTGAAGAGCACGTCACGATCCTTGGGGTTCTTGCGGTAGAAGATAAACTGGACATTGGCGCCCATGGGGAAGATGCGGTAGTTCACCCAGCCTTTTTCCTCTAACTGTTCCACATCGTCGATCTGGATATCGTAGCCGTTGATGCCCAGCAGACAGACGAGGGGCATGACCATCGTCTCGTGGCCGAAGCGCAGTGTGGCACCAGGACGTGGTAGCGCGATACAACTGTCGGCCTCCTGGATGATCTTCCGCAGGAGGTTGCGCTGGGAGAAGGGTTGCGTGCCGCCGTTCTGGGGAGAGGCACCATAGGTGAGATACCAATATACGTTGTCTTTGCGCCAGTTCACATAGAGTTCATCCGTGTTGTAGAGATCGTAGAAATCGATCTTGTCGCGCAGTTCCGTGTTCTGGGCGATGGAGATGTTCTTGAAGATGTAGTAGTTCAGGCGCTCCAGATTGACACAGTTGTTGGAGTAGGCAGTGTCGTTGAAGAGTGTCTCCACGGGACGCTTGGGATCGACGTGCTTCAGGCAGAAGGCATCGTAGATATCCTGCGACACCTTCGGCATGCGCTTCTTCCTCAGTTTGGGGTCGCGGAGGTTCATGTAGTACATGTCGTGCTCGCTGGCATCGTGGGTGATGCGCAGTTTCGGATTGTGGGCTACGAGTTCTTGCAAGGCGTTCTCCATCGAGAGGATGCAGCGGATGACGACCGTGCTCTTCGCGTCGATGCAGACATCACCCTTGAAGACCTCAGGGAATCGCTCGTACATGCGGCGGGCAATGTCGCGGTGCTGCTGGGCACCTAAGGGTGTCAGTTCACCGTGCCTGTCGGTGGCATCGTCGCGCAACATCTTCAGCCGTCGCAGGATCTCCTGACCCTTGGCATTCAATTTTCCCAGACTGTCAGCCAGCAGAAGGGTGAAGTAGGGGTAGTCGTAGTCGCGGTGGTTGATGATGAACCGCGAGCCATGACGGCCGTAGTGGCTGATATAGAACGGCTTCTTGCCCTTGGGGTCAGGGGTCAGTGCCTTCGTGGGTTCGGGATAGGCCATGTAGTTACTGGCCGAACGGCGCGGATCCTCGGCTATCTCCTCGCGGACGCTCTGGGCTGATGCCCAGAGGGAAATACAGCCTAAGATGACGGTGAATATTAATTTTCTCATAAAGTTTTTTCGATTTTGCGTGCAAATATACGAAAAAAACAGTATTTTTGCAAACAAATAGCAGGGATTATGGCAAAAAACATCAAATGGCAGGATGATTACTGGCTTCTGCTGCTGCAGATCTACCTGCAGAAACCCGTGGGTATCAAGCCGATGTATAGTCGGAGGATGGTCGATCTGAGCATGGAACTGCACATCTCTCCTACGGTGCTCTTCAACAGGATGTGCCAGATTGCCAATCTGGAGACACCCCGTATCGAACGGTTCTGGGAGACCTATGGGGGGAATCCCCGTAAGTTAGCAAGAGCCGTCCGTCTGTACCGTGAGATGAAGGGCTTCAACAACGCCGATGAGTTCTACGACGGGGTGGAGATCAGCGAGAGTTTCGAGAAGGATTTCAAACCTGTCGCTGAAGGAGAAAAGTTCACGCCTATGATGCTCATCCTGATCTTGGATCTCTATTTCCGTCTGACGCCCATCACGATGGTTGCGGAGACACCAGAGGTCCAGGAACTGGCGCGGCTCATGAAGGTGAAGTCGCAGGAGGTGGCCGAGGCGCTGGAGGTGTTCCAGTACTGCGACCCTTACCTGCGCCGTAAGGAGGTGACCTTCAGTCCGCTGTTCCTGCCCTGTCAGCAGGTGTGGCGCCGCTTCGGCAATGCCAATCCCGAGGATCTGGCTTCCTACGCCAGTCAGTTGAAAGAATACTTTAAATGAGCGAGTTCAGTCAGATACAGGAGCAGAAACTGGAGCAGAAACTCGGACAGAGCATCTCGCATCAGCAGTTGTTACAGGCGGCACTTGTGGAGTTGCCTGTGGCACAACTCGTGGATCGTATCAATACGGAGATGAACGATAACCCCGCCCTGGAGGTGGATGCCGACTACGACGAGCCTGAGGCCCTGGACTATCAGGACGGTGGGGACTATGTGGACGGCGGTGACTATGAATCCAGCAGCGAGCGTGAGGAACGGCAGTCTGCCCTTGACGACGCCCTCAGTAATATCGGTCGCGATGACGAGGATCTGCCCGTGTATCAGGGTGGCTCTTCGGTGGCCGAGGAACGCGAGGAGATGGTCTATGGTGAGACGGTGTCGTTCTACGACCAACTGAAGGAACAGATGGGCGAACTGGAGATGATGGACCAGCAGCGCGACATCATGGAGTATCTGATAGGCTCGCTTGATGATGACGGACTGTTGCGCAAGGGACTCGACGTGATCTGTGAGGAACTGGCCATCTATCATAACATCGACGTGACGGAGCAGGAGGTGGAACGGGTGATGGACCTCTTGCAGCATTTCGACCCGGCTGGCATTGGCGCGCGCTCGTTACAGGAGTGCCTGCTGTTGCAGATCAGCCGTCGTGAACCTTCGCGGGTCAGGGATCTGATGCAGCGCGTGGTCAGCAGTTATTTCGACGAGTTTACCAAGAAGCATTGGGACAAGATACAGACGGCCCTCGCGCTGAATGATATGCAGGCGGAGGCTCTCTTCCGTGAGTTGCGAAAACTGAACCCGCGTCCTGGCGCCTCTTTGGGTGAGACCGTGGGGAGAAACCTGCAGCAGATCACGCCCGACTTCATCGTGGATACCCAGGACGATGGTACGGTGACCTTCGTGCTGAACAATGGCGAGGTGCCGGAACTGAAGGTGTCGCAGTCGTTTGCCGACTCCATGAAGGAGTATCAGGAGAACAAGGAGAACCTGAGCCGTCAGACGAAGGAGGCACTGCTCTATATCAAGAAAAAGGTGGATGCAGCCCAGAGTTTCATCGAGGCCATCAAGGTGCGCCGTCATACGCTGACGGTGACGATGCGGGCCATCATCCAGTTGCAGCATCAGTTCTTCGTGGATGGTGACGAGGCCTCACTGCGTCCGATGATCCTGCGCGACGTGGCGGAGAAGACGGGCCTGGATCCCTCGACGATCTCGCGCGTAAGCAATTCGAAGTATGCCCAGACGCGCTGGGGCACCTTCCCCCTGCGCCATTTCTTCAGCGACGGTTATGTGACGGAGAGTGGCGAGGAACTATCGACGCGACAGATCAAGGCCGTCCTGAGGGATATCATCGACGCTGAGGACAAGAAGCGTCCGCTGAGTGATGACGTGATCAAGGAGGAACTGGCGAAGCGGGGATATCCCATCGCGCGACGTACGGTGGCGAAGTACCGTGAACAGTTGGGGATACCCATTGCGAGGTTGAGAAAATGATGATGACGAGGGAGAAGAATATTATCCTGGCAGCAAGGGTGGTGAGCATGCTTTTTACACCCTTCTATCTGCCGATGGTGGGACTGATGGCGCTGTTTGTGTTCAGTTACCTCAGTCTGATGCCCTGGGCCTATAAACTCCAGGTGCTCACGCTGGTGTATGTGTTCACCATCCTTCTGCCCACGTTGCTCATCCATTTCTATCGCCGTTATCATGGCTTGAGCCTGATAGAACTGGGACATAAGGAGCGTCGTGTGGTGCCCTACGTGATCTCCATCCTCTGCTATTTCTTCTGCATCTATCTGATGGATCTGATGCACATCCCCCATTTCATGGGTGCGATCCTGTGGGCGGCCTTGTCCATACAGGTGGTCTGTGCGCTGATCAATGTGTGGTGGAAGATCTCCACGCATACGGCAGCCATCGGTGGTGTGGCAGGATCGCTGTTCGTCTTCGGTGAGTACTTCGGGTTTAACCCTGTGTGGTGGCTCTGTCTGGTGCTGATCCTGTCTGGTATTCTCGGCTCCAGTAGAATGATTCTCCGTCAGCATACACTGGCACAGGTCGTGGCGGGCTTCTTCGTGGGCGTTGTCTGCTCTATTCTCGGACTGATTTATCTTTAACAAATTATTAGAGTTTTTAATTGATAAGATATGGAACCATTAGTAAGTATTATCATGGGTAGCACGAGTGACCTGCCCATTATGGAGAAGGCCTGCAAACTGTTGGACGAACTGCAGGTGCCTTTTGAGGTGAATGCCCTCTCAGCCCATCGTACGCCAGATGCCGTGGAGGAGTATGCCCGTACGGCCAAGGATCGCGGCATCAAGGTGATCATTGCTGGCGCTGGTATGGCTGCCGCACTGCCAGGAGTGATTGCAGCCTCGACGACATTGCCTGTTATCGGCGTACCCATCAAGGGGATGCTCGACGGTCTCGACGCCCTGCTCTCCATCGTTCAGATGCCCCCGGGCATCCCCGTGGCCACGGTAGGTGTGAACGGTGCCCTGAACGCGGCCATCCTTGCCGTGGAGATGATGGCCCTCTACGATGCCGACCTCGCCCAGCGGCTCGCCGTCTATAAGGGTAATCTGAGAATCAAGATCGAGAAGGCCAATCAGGAACTGGCAGGTGTCAAGTATAATTTTAAAACTAATTAGACCTAGGATATCCTAGGACATCCTAGGTTATCCTAGAAAATCTAGAAAAAACCAGTATATGAGTTATCAGAGACGACAATCATCCGAAGCCCGTGTCGGCCATATCGGCATCGGTGGCAATAATCCCATCCGCATCCAGTCGATGGGTACGGTGGATACCAACAATACCGAGGGCTGTGTGGCACAGGCCAAGCGTATCATCGATGCCGGGGGTGAACTCGTGCGCTTCACCACCCAGGGGACGCGTGAGGCAGAGAACATGAAGAATATCTCGGCACAGTTGAAGGCCGATGGCTACGATACTCCCCTGGTGGCCGATGTGCATTTCACGGCGCATACTGCCGACGTGGCTGCCCTTTACTGCGAGAAGGTGCGCATCAATCCTGGCAACTACGTGGATCCTGGGCGCACGTTCAAACATCTGGAATATACGGATGAGGAATATGCCGCCGAACTGAAGAAGATCGAGGCGAAACTCGTGCCCTTCCTGAATATCTGCAAGGAGCATCATACGGCCGTGCGCATCGGCGTGAACCACGGATCGCTCTCTGACCGTATCATGTCGCGCTATGGTGATACGCCTGAAGGCATCGTGGAGAGTTGTATGGAGTTCCTGCGCATCTTCAAGCGCGAACGGTTCAACGACGTGGTGATCAGCATCAAGGCCTCTAACACCGTGGTGATGGTGACCACCGTGCGCCTGCTCGTGAAGACGATGGACCAGGAGGATATGCACTACCCCCTGCACCTCGGTGTCACGGAGGCTGGCGAGGGCGAGGACGGACGTATCAAGAGTGCCGTAGGCATCGGTGCCCTTCTCACGGAGGGTATCGGTGATACCATACGTGTCTCTCTGAGCGAGGAGCCAGAGTGCGAGATTCCTGTCGCCCGCAAACTCGTGGATATGATCCCTGAGTGTTCGCATCTGCGCGAAGAGGCTGAGGCTTCCATCAAGGATGACACCATCACACTGACCGTTGATGCCCCAGACTGGGAGACCCTCCAACTGAAGGCCGCCATGGCCGTAGGTGCGCTGCTTATCGACAAGAAGGCCCATCTGCTTGTCATCAAGAATCCTGGCTTTGACGAGGCCAAACTCGTGGAACTCGCCGATGCCATCCTGCAGGCTGCGCGCATCAAGTTCACGAAGACGGAGTATATCTCCTGCCCCGGCTGTGGCCGTACGCTTTACAACCTTCAGGAGACCATTGCCAAGATCAAGGCGGCCACGAGGGATCTCGTGGGCCTGAAGATCGGTATCATGGGCTGTATCGTCAATGGTCCTGGTGAGATGGCCGATGCCGACTATGGCTATGTAGGCGCTGGGCGAGGTAAGATCTCGCTCTATAAGGCCAAGGAGTGCGTGGAGAAGAATATCCCCGAGTCCGAGGCCGTCGAAAAACTCCTCGAACTCATTAGGAAAGACCGTCAATAAATAATCCCCGCTTCCAAAGGAGCGGGGATTATTCATTTCATTAGGATCTCGGATAGTTCCTTCATGCCCTCGGAGGCACCCTTCTGGATCTGCTTGACGCGCCCTCCCACGGAGATGGGGTTGGGATCGATGAGATAGATGGGCACACCAGCACGCGCATAGTGCATGAGTCCTGCGGCGGGATAGACCACGAGCGATGTACCGATGATGATCAGGATGTCCGCCTCGGACACGGCATCGGCAGCCACGCCGATCATGGGTACGGCCTCGCCGAAGAACACGATAAACGGTCTCAGCAGCGACCCGTCGCCAGCCTTCGTGCCTGGCTCCACCTCACAGTTCTCCGGGGTGAGGGTGACCTGATAGCGCGGGTCATCGACATCCAGACTCGAGCATACCTTCATCAGTTCACCGTGCAGATGAATGACCTTCGAGGAACCCGCCATCTCATGGAGGTTATCGACATTCTGCGTCACCACCGTCACGTCGTACTGCTCCTCGAGTTTCGCCACGAGCCTGTGCCCCTCATTGGGCTGCACACCCCAGCATTTCTTACGGAGCATGTTGTAGAAATTTGTCACGAGCGTAGGGTCGGCGAGCCATCCCTCATGGGTGGCCACCTTCGATACGGGATAGTTCTCCCAGAGGCCGTCGGCATCACGGAAAGTCTTCAGGCCGCTCTCCACCGACATGCCTGCACCAGTTAAAACAACGATCTTCTTCTTCATAGGCGAAATAGTGATTTGTGATGCAAATATACAACTTTTCTGCTAAAAAAAGTAATTTTTGCCGAAGATATTGCAATTGAATGAGAAAATATGTGTAACTTTGCGCCGTTTTTTAGGTCATACACATTATTTATATATAGAAAATGGATAAATTAAGTTATGCCTTGGGCTTGGGCATCGGCCAGCAGTTGTCTCAGATGGGTGCTGAGAATATCAGTGCCGAGGACTTTGCTCAGGCCATCAAGGATGTGCTGGAAGGAAACGATCTGAAGGTGTCTCACCGCGAGGCCCAGGTGATTGTGCAGGAGTATTTCCAGAAGCAGGAACAGAAGATTCAGGCCCAGCGTGCCGAGCAGGGTAAGGCGCACAAGGAGGCAGGTGAGAAATATCTGGCAGAGAATGCCAAGAAGGACGGTGTCATCACCCTGCCCAGCGGACTGCAGTACCAGGTGCTGAAAGAGGGTAACGGCAAGAAGCCGACGGCGAAGGACACGGTGATGTGCCACTACGAGGGTACGCTCATCGACGGCACCATCTTCGACAGTTCCTATCAGCGCGGCGAGCCCGCCACGTTCCCCTTGCAGCAGGTGATCGCAGGATGGACGGAAGGTCTGCAACTGATGCAGGAGGGTGCCAAGTACCGTTTCTTCATCCCCTACCGTCTGGGTTATGGCGCAGGTGGCGCAGGAGCCTCCATCCCGCCGTATGCAGCCCTGGTGTTCGACGTGGAACTGATACAAGTAGTTTAGAGTTTATAGTTTAAAGTTTATAGTTTATTGCAATGAAGAAGTTAATGTTTGTAGCCGTTATGGCTATGGTGGCTGCAGGATTCACAGCCTGTGGCAATTCTACTCCCAGAGCAAGTCTGAAGAGTGATGTGGACACGTTGAGTTATGCCATCGGTATGGCTCAGACACAGGGTCTGAAGGAGTATCTCGTGGGTAACATGGGTGTTGACACGGCCTACATCTCGGAGTTCATCAAGGGTCTGAATGAGGGTGTCAATGCTGGCGACAACAAGAAGAAGGCTGCCTACTATGCAGGTATCCAGATTGGTCAGCAGATCTCCAACCGCATGATGAAGGGTATCAACCACGAACTGT
>JAFRMM010000038.1 GCA_017430675.1 Prevotella sp. | reverse complement strand
TAACACAAAAGATTGTTTTTATGAGAAAACTATTGCAACATTTCTTGTTGCAAGCCCTACTTGTGCTTGCAACGGGCACGGTCTACGCCCAGAACGTGATAACAGGGCGCGTCATCGATGCCCAGACGGGCTACCCGCTGATCGGGGCCTCCGTCATTGTGAAGACCGACAAACAAGGTGTCATCACCGATATTGACGGTAAGTTCAGTCTCTCCACTAGGCAGGAGTTTCCCCTGACCCTCCACCTCGACTTCGTCGGCTACCGTGGCCTCGACGTTGATGTCTACGACAATTCCGAAGCCATCGAGATCCAACTGCAGGAGAACTACCGCTTCACCGACGAGGTGGTGGTGATTGGCTATGGTCAGCGTAAAAAAGAGAATCTCGCAGGATCGGTGTCACAGGTCAATGGTGATGAACTGATTCTTCGCCCTGTGACCGATGCCAGCCAGAGTCTTCAGGGAATCGTGCCGGGTCTGTTAATAACAAACTCGCAGACGAGCCGTCCTGGAGCCACGGCCTCACTAACGTTGCGTGGTCAGGGAAATCTAGACAATACGGCTAATCCGTATATATTGGTGGATGGCGTAGAGATGAGCCTGTCAGACATTGACCCGAACGACATTGAGAACATATCGGTGTTGAAAGACGCTTCTGCCTCCGCAATTTATGGTGCTCGTGCGGCCTATGGTGTCATATTGGTGACTACTAAAAAGGGAAAATCTAGCAAGCCCACTATCAGTTATCATGGCTCTATCTCGTGGTCTACGCCCACCAAGATGCCCAAGATGGTGAATGGCTATGAATTTGCGAAATATTTCAATGCAGCCTGCGTGAATTCAGGATTTGCAAAGCAGTATAGCGATGAGAAACTGGACTTATTACAGCAGTACATAGAGGACCCTAGCAGCGTGGATCCATGGTTTGAACTATCTCCATCAGCCAGTTTGAACCCAGCATTTGAAAATACTGGCAGTGGTGTAGGCAATGTGGATTACTTCAAACTTCACTATAAAGATTTTGCATTCAAACACAACCACAACGTAAGCGTAAGTGGCGGGAATGACAAGACACAGTACTATCTTTCAGGTGGATTCTACGATGAAGACGGCATACTGCGCTTTGCCGATCTGGGTTACAAGCGCGTAACTGGCAACTCCAACTTGCAGACTCAGGCCACGAAATGGCTCAAACTGAAACTGAACGTGAAATATTTGTACTCCGTCAACGACACTCCTTTTGGTGACGGAGCCTACTCTGAGCAGTTCTATCATTCGTTAGCCAGATTCCGCCCAACAGTGAGTGAGATAGACCCCAATGGCAATTACACCGAGTTGTCTATGGTACCGTATTTCTCCAGCGGCACTTATACGAAAACCATCAGCAACCAATTTACGATTACTCCCGCTCTTGAGGTTGAGCCGATAAAGAACTGGAAAATATTCTTAGACTATACTTACAGGCAGAATCTGGAGTCATATAAGGCTCTGAATGTGGCACCACTAATCTACGCTGCTGATGGTGTGACCACCAGTAAAGGTATACGTGCAGACCTTGGCGCATCAGCAGACGGAAAATTTACACGTTCAGAATCAACGCCCCATTATCAAACGCTGAACTTATATACAACGTATGACCTCACACTGAAAAAGAAGCATAACTTTACACTGACGATAGGCTACCAGCAAGAAGATTACACCTATTCCTATCTGAAGAACGTAGTAACTGGTGTGTTTTCAACCTCTAACCCTTCTGTCAGCCTTTCTTCGGGCGACCAGACTATCATTGACACGCGCTATAGTTGGGCCACACAGGGCTATTTTGGGCGTTTCAACTATGATTATGACAATAGATACATTATAGAGATAGACGGGCGTTACGATGGCTCTTCACGTTTTGCGTCAGACCACCGCTGGGGCTTCTTCCCTTCCACATCTGTGGCTTGGAATATTTCCAACGAGAAGTTCTTAAAGCCACTGAAGCACACCCTTTCAACCCTAAAACTGAGAGCTTCGTATGGTAAACTTGGCAATCAAAACGGTGCAGCCGTTTATACATTTGCCTCTACTATGTCGCTCAGTTCTGCTCTGGGAGGGTACATATTTGCAGATGGTCGCCACTCCTACACCACGGCTGCCCCTGTGGTAGACCCCTCTACCACTTGGGAGAAAGTAACGAGCAAGAATGTCGGTGTGGACTTTGGACTGTTTGACAACAAACTTACTGGTTCATTTGACATATTCCAGCGCGATACAAAGGACATGCTTGGGCCTTCTGCTGATTTCGCCGATCTGTTTGGCGCATCTTCGCCGAAAACAAACAATGCCAACATGAGGAATCGTGGATGGGAATTGTCGCTTAACTATCGCGGCAACATTGGCAACGATATCACCTTCCAGATAGGTGGACTGATATCGGATGCTACATCCGAGGTGACTGCTTATGAGAATCCTACAGGCACCTCACCTTCCAGCAACTGGTATGTAGGTAAGTATGTTGGAGAAATATGGGGTTACCGTGCCGACGGACTTATACAGACCCAGGATGAGGCCGATGCATACAACAGCACCTACGACACCAGCTATCTGACAGGACAGGCATGGACGCCAGGCGATATAAAATACAAAGACTTGAATGGCGACAATAAGATAAACAACGGTTCGGATGTACTGGGCGATACAGGTGACCTGACTATTATAGGCAATACCACGCCTCGCTACCAATATTCAATAAATGGCAGTATTAACTGGAAGGGAATCACACTGAGCGCACTGTTCCAGGGTGTAGGTAAACGCGACTTCTCACCAGCCTCAGGCGATGTGTATTTCTGGGGATCAGGAGCCTATGCCCAGGTAACGGTGTTTGAGGAGCACTTAGACTACTGGACACCCGACAATCCTAATGCCTATTATCCCAAACCGTATACAGGTGCAGTGGGCGTAATTAGCAATTACCGGAATAAGACCTCGCTGCCCACTGATCTCTATCTTCAGAATGCAGCCTATCTGCGGCTAAAAAATGTCACATTAAGTTACGACTTGCCGAAACAACTGATTTCCAGCCTTGGCGTGAACAAGGTGCAGGTGTATTTCACCGGCGAGAACCTTCTGACGTTTAGTAGTATAAAGGATATGTTAGACCCTGAGACCGTATTTGTATCATCATTGGGGGCAGGCAAGAACTATCCTATCAACAAAGTATTTTCGTTTGGTTTAATCGTGAATTTGTAAAAACAGGAACAATATGAAAAAGATATATTTAACAGGTCTATTTATTGCCTTGGCCTTAGGGGCGTGCAACAATTTGGACAAAGAACCGGAAGGTGTATTGTCAACAACCAATCCCTTTACAGGTATCGGAGAAATACAAAGTTATATTGATTTGTTCTACCAGTCTGGGCTTAGGACTCAGGGCTTCAGGGTAGGCGGTGCTCAGGGTATTGCTGGACTGGACATAAGGAGTGACAATATGAGTGCCAACTCGCCAGACTCACGACTGGCCGGAACATCAGCCCTGTCAGATGCCACCAAACTATCGAATTATACTAATATAAGGAATGTAAACTTCTTCATCCTCAACAAAGAGAATAGTTTGGACAAGGGTGCGACGTATCAGCAACTCGTAGGAGAGGCTTATTACTTCAGGGCCTGGTATTATTATGAACTGCTAGTGAATTATGGTCCCGTGACCTGGTTGGAGAAGACACTTGACCCTGTACAGGAACAAATGGTATTGCCACGCGACAGTCGTACCTATGTGACAGACAAGATTATTGCAGATCTTGACACGGCAGCATCATATCTCAGTACACAGAACAGTAATGCTACGATGCGCATTCACCGTGATGTGGCTCTGGCCTTGAAAAGCGAAGTGGCTCTGTTTGAGGGCACATGGGAGAAATATCACAAAGCCAAGAACGACAAGTTCTATGACCAAACAATTACTGAAAGCAAGATAACGCAATATCTCCAGACTGCGGCTTCTGCTGCCAAGGAGATTATTGACCGAGGGGTATGGTCTATTTATAAAGGGAGCGGCCCACTGACGTCGTATCGCGACATATTCAAAACTGCTGACCTGACATCCAATCCGGAAATACTCTGGTATAAACGCTACGATGGTTCTAACGTAGGCAACTCCGTTACACGTTACCTGAACAAAGGTGGTGGTGCAGCTGGTGTCACTCGTTCACTCGTAGACGATTACCTAACTATTGATGGACGACCGTTTGTTGGTGCAGAGCGCGATGAGGCAAAGAAAACTTATGGAGACGAGTTACTTCCTACCGTTCGCGACCCTAGGCTTTCGCAGACAATATGTCTACCTGGTCAGGACTTGAGGCCTAATGGGGGCTATGTGTTTACAGTACCGCCGCTCAATGCGGACAGTTACTTCCAGAATACGACGGGCTACTCTCTGCTAAAACATGTGGAATTTGACATAGCAGACCCAAGTGCTGTTGACACTGACGGGAAAGGTTCTACACCTGCAATCCAGTTTAGATATGCTGACATTCTGCTAAATTATGCAGAAGCCCTAGCCGAACTAGACGGTCAGGCCAATGCCACACTTATTATTGAAGCGATACATCCTCTGCGCGATCGCGTTGGGCTACCTGATGTGGATTTTGATCGCGAATACAATACTGAATCGGATTACCCGTTCCGTAATCTCGACAAGTATATACAGGCCGTACGCAGGGAGCGGCGCATTGAGAAAGCCTGTGAGGGCCGCCGCTTTGATGACATCCTACGCTGGGCTGCTGCTGATGTCCTAATTGTAAACCAGCAGCCACAAGGTGCTCTTTACATCGGGAGCAATCTTGAGAGTTCATACTCTAATCTGACGTATGATAAAGACAGTGGTAATAATCTATTCCTGACAGGGAAGCCAGGAGATGCCAACCGATATGTGCTGCCTATTAATCCTGCAGTATTGCCCAATGGATACCAGTTTAAACTCGACCGCGACTATCTACTCCCAATCCAGCCTCGTATGTTGTCGCTCACAGAGAACGCATGGGAGCAGAACCCTGGATGGTGATAATAAGTATTGACATTAATTCTAAACTAAAGATAGAGTAAAATATGAACAGGAACAAATTTAGCCTTCTGTCAATTGCCTTTGCAGGTATTACAGGACAGGCAGCAGCCCAAGACCAACGTCCGAATATCCTATGGATAATGAGTGACGACCATTCGTATCAAACAATCAGTGCCTATGGCAGCGAGGTGTCGAAATTGGCACCCACACCAAATATCGACCGCATTGCCAATGAAGGTGTGCGATTTGACAGGGCTTTTGTAGAAAACTCTCTGTCTACGCCCAGCAGGGCTTGCCTTATCACGGGACTATATAGTCACCAGAACGGCCAGCGAAGATTGGGAAAGGGTATCGACTCAACGAAAACCTTTGTCTCAGAATTGCTGCAAGAAGCAGGCTATCAGACAGGAGTTATCGGCAAATGGCATATGCAGTGTGAGCCGAAGGGCTTTAACTTCTTCCGTATTTTCCGAGGTCAGGGCGAATATTATAACCCTGTCTTCAAAAGCCACGACTCCAACGGGCAGTACCTTCAAGAGCAGGGCTACGCCACAGAACTCACGACTGAGCACGCCGTGGAATTCCTGAACCAACGCGACCCGGAGAAGCCTTTCTTCCTGATGGTACATCACAAAGCACCTCACCGTAACTGGATGCCTGATCTGAAATATGTTGGTCTATATGACCATATACAGTTCCCGCTGCCGGAAACATTCTGGGATGATTATGAGTCGCGCGGTGTGGCAGCCCATCAGCAAGACCTGAATATTGCCAATACCATGCGCCTTGAGTCTGACAATAAGGTGTTCGAATTGGTTGATACGACCAGATCCCGTCGGGGTAATTTCCTAAACACATTCACACCAGCCCAGCGTAAGCAGTGGGAGGCTTACTACAAAAAACGCAACAAGGAATTCATTGATGCTCAGTTGTCTGACAGTGCTCTAACCATCTGGAAATACCAGCGCTATCTCCACGATTATCTGGAGGTGATTCATTCCGTAGACCAGAGTGTGGGTGACCTGTTGGAGTATCTGGAACGTAACAATCTGCTGGAGAATACCATTGTGGTCTATGCCTCTGATCAGGGCTTCTACATGGGTGAGCATGGCTGGTTCGACAAGCGCTTCATTTATGAGGAGTCGTTCCGTACACCATTGGTGGTACGATTCCCGAAACGCATCAAGCCTGGAACCGTAGATACACACTTGGTACAGAATATCGACTTTGCCCCGACATTCCTTGACATTGCTGGTGTGAAGAAGCCCGACTATATGACGGGACGCTCTTTCTTTGACCTCTTTGCCGACAAGCCCGTAGAGAACTGGCGTACTAGTATTTACTATCACTACTATGATTATCCTGCCGAGCATCGCGTAAGAAAACATGATGGTGTACGTACAGACCGTTATAAACTGGTTCATTTCTATGGCCCTGGCCTAAGCATTGCAGATGAGTGGCGGAGTAATCTTGGTGATCGCCCAGCCCGTGCAGGAAATAGAGCATTCAACGAAGATTCATACTTGAAAGCTTTAAGAGAACGAGAGGGCAATCGTAAGGATCCCGACGTGAACTACTGTGAACTGTACGACCTGCAGAACGATCCCAACGAACTGCATAACCTCTACGGACAGCCTGGCTACGAGAAGATTACTAAGGAACTCCAGAAAACACTTGACAAGTATCGTAAAGACCTGAAGGTGGATGAGTTCTAACAGAATAAACTTTAACTGCTGCATCTACCATCACTGGCGGATGCAGCAGTCATTACTAACCAATTAACTAACTAATTAAATAACATAAAAACAAATTACAATTCAGTATGCCAAAAAACAATCCAATTCTCTATAATATGGTGCAAAGGTACGGAGTTTCCGCCATATACGCAATACCATTTGTAGGGCATTTTGCTTAGCAAACGTTTGGGATGCTCTTATAAGTTGTATTTATTGATAAGCGTATGGCCAAGGAATCGGACTACTGGATGAAAGAGATATGGTCTGACAAAGTAAAAATGTATAATAACAAAGGAAAAAATACCATATTAATGTGATTGCCAGTTTCGTAATAAATGAGTACCTTTGCAGCCGAACTATAAGCAGACGATAGAATATGGCAAACTTTATCTTTATTTCGCCCCATTTCCCCCATACCTATTGGGAGTTCTGTCATCGGCTGAAACAGAACGGCGTGCGCGTATTGGGTATTGCTGATGCGTCGTACGACAGTCTGCCTCAGGAACTGAAGGACTCATTGACGGAGTATTACCGTGTGGGGTCGCTTGAGAATTATGATGAGGTGTACCGGGCGGTGGCCTATTTTGCCTTCCGCTACGGACGAATAGACTGGATAGAGTCTAACAATGAATACTGGCTGGATCAGGATGCACGGTTGAGAACAGATTTCAACGTGACGACCGGCATCCGCTCTGACCAGATAAGGGGCATCAAGGAGAAGTCGGAGATGAAGCGCTTCTATGCCCAGGGCGGCATTCCCACGGCACGGCAGATCAAGGCTAACGAGGGGGTTGAGGCCGTTGGGGCTTTCGCGCGGCAGACAGGCTATCCACTGATAGTCAAGCCTGACGTTGGTGTGGGGGCGAGCGGCACCTATAAGATTGAGAGTGAGGAGCAACT
>JAFRMM010000003.1 GCA_017430675.1 Prevotella sp. | reverse complement strand
ACGGACAGTATGCCCGCTTCATTCTGTATTTGGCGGTAGGCTGTCCTTTTTCTTCCTCAGCAAAGAACTTCTTCCTATCGGTCACTATCAGCAGGCTGTCCTTTGTGTCCAACTTGAACGAGAGTCCCTTGCCGACCAGATTGAAACCAATGACACCGTCAAACCTGTTGCAAATAAACTCGCTCATCGCATCCTCCACAATCATCGGATAATTGTCTATCTGGAGATTTCCCATCTTGATGGTTGGGAACTGGTAGATGATTTGACCGCGGCTTTTCCCGTTGATATCTCCAAACGTCAGGCTGTCCGTTGTGATCTGTTTCTTCCAGGTTTCTTTCTGTCCATACCATAGTCCGAGCGGCGAACCTGTATCAAACAGCAGGTTTCTTGTTTGCCCTTCTATCTCCACTGGCACAACGACCGCCCCGTCTATCACCTTTATCTTGATGGTGTCTGCAAAATCCCTCTTTGAGAAGCAAACAGGAGCCGTTGCGGTCTTTATCAGGTCTTGTGCCACAATAGAAGTCGTAGCGACGAGGGCGAGCAGTGCGGTGATGATGTTTTTCTTGTACATTCTAATGCTGTTTATTTGTATGGCATCTTTTTATCCGCAAATTATGTCCTAAAAATATTCTCTTACCGCAAACTCAAACTGGTCGATGAAGATTTGCTTGAAGGCATAGAGATTGTTCTGCTCGTAGAAAATAAGCATAGCCTTCTTGTAGTCGATAGAATCGACGGAGCGGAAACTCAGCGGACAATAGCCGTTGGCAATCAGTATGGCATTGCTGGTGATGCGGGCCGTGCGCTTGTTGCCATCAGAGAATGCCTGGATATACGACAAAAGTACAAGTGTAAGAAGTGCCTTCTCGAAAATGTTTTCTTTACTATTTATCAAATCGCAGGTATCGTGCATGGCTTCGCGAATCTGGAATTCATTATCCAACGGGTGATAGTTGGTGCCAGTAATACCCACACGACGATGGCGGACACCTTTATCAACAGAGAGTTCTTTGGTCAGCAATTGATGGATATCCTCGATGTGGCTGACCGTCAGGGTCTGCAGATAATCGGGGTTATCAAGGATGAAGCGCAAGGCATCCTTATGGTTGAGCAGCATGACGGCTTCCTCTTTGGTCTTTCCATCGGCAGTTTTACTCTCGCGAAGCAGACGTTCAGTTTCCAGCAACGAATAGGTGTTACCTTCTATCTGCGACGATTTCCAACTGAGGTCAATACCCAAGCGCTCCATCTCCTTGCGGTATTCATTCTCGGTCATCTCGCTAACATGCTGACGGAACTCAGCCTGAAGCCCCTGAAGACGTGCGTTCTCTTCATCAGTGAAAAGACTGACGGCTGGGATTTGCTCACGAATCAGTTCAAAGTTAAAGGATGTCTGTACCTGTCGCTGGTCCACATCGAGCGCGAAATAAGTATCCAGATTAAGCGGCATCAGCAGATGTGCCTGATCAGAAAGACGATAACGAGTGGCACGGGCCTTACCCTTAACGACAATATCGCCATTTTGAACACCAGCCGCAATGAGACGCTTCAAGGTGGCATCGCTACCTTCAAAGGCTGTGCCCCTTGCTATATCATCACGCGAAGACAGCGGATGATAGTGCAGAAACTGTAGAATCTCTCTTGATATATCCATCAACGAAACCATAAATCGGTGCAAATATAGTGGTTATTCCTCAATTATCGGCTCATTATGAACTTAAAAATGCATAAATCACACAAATTATGAGCCGATACATGAGCCAATGACACGCATTGCGTTCGAGCAACTAATCCTGGAAATACACGCGCTTGACACGGTTGGAGACACCTGTGAGCACCTCGTAGGAGATGGTGCCGAGGGCGTCGCTGAGTACGGTGACGGGCAGGTGCTCGCCGAAGATCTCCACCTGATCACCCTCGGCGCAGGGGATATCCGTCACGTCGATCATCGCCACATCCATACAGATATTACCCACGTACTCGGCCTTCTGACCATTCACCAGACAATAGCCGTGACGGTTGCCGAGATGGCGGTTCAGACCGTCGGCATAGCCGATGGGGATGGCAGCGATCACACTGTCGCGCTTGATCTTGCCCTTACGGCTGTAGCCCACCGTCTCACCAGCAGGCACATGGCGCATCTGAAGGATGGTGGTCTTCAGCGTGGAGACGGTATGGAGAATATGATTATCGCGCGGATCAACGCCATAGAGGCCGATGCCGAGGCGGCACATATCCATCTGGCGCTCCGGGAAATGCTCGATGCCAGCGGAGTTGTCCATGTGGCGCAGGATCTTATGGGTGAAGACACTCTGCAACTGACGGCTGCCCTCGTCGAAGAGGGCGAACTGCTGGGCAGAGAAGTCGTCGAAGCCGTCGCTGTCGGAGCCCACGAAATGGCTGAACACCGAACGCGGGATGATGGCGTTCTGATGCTTCAGACGGTCGATAAGTTCGTCTATATCCTGCACAGGGTCGAAGCCCAGACGGTGCATGCCCGTATCGAACTTGATATGTACGGGCCAGCCCGTGATACCTTCCTTACGAGCGGCCTTGATGAGTGCGTCCATCAGACGGAAGGAATAGACCTCGGGCTCCAGGTCGTAGTCGAACATGGTCTTGAAGGCCGTCATCTCAGGGTTCATGATCATGATATTGGCGGTGATGCCTGCCTTACGGAGCGTAACACCCTCGTCGGCCACGGCCACGGCGAGATAATCGACACGCTGGTCCTGTAGGGTCTTGGCGATCTCCACGGCCCCGGCTCCATAGCCGTCGGCCTTGATCATGCACACCATCTTCGTATCAGGCTTCAGGAACGAACGGAAATAGTTCAGGTTCTCCACTACGGCGTTGAGATTCACCTCGAGGATCGTCTCGTGTACCTTCTGCTCCAACTGTTCCGTGATCTGGTCGAAGCCGAAGGGACGGGCGCCTTTCAGCAGGATCAGTTCGTTGCGCAAGCCTGAGAACGCCTCACTGGAGAGGAAATGGGGCACACTGACGAAGAACGACTTGTCGGCGATCTGGATACGGTCTGCCTGGGCAGAGAGTTCAGGGCCGATGCCGATGAATTTGTCAATGCCACGCTTGACGGCAAGTTCGCTCACCTGGGCATAGAGGACCTCAGGAGAAGAACCTGTCTGGAAGATGTCGGATAGTATCAAGGTCTTGTTCAGGCCCCTCCTAACCTCCCCTAATTTAGGGGAGGAACTTTCGCGACGGTTCATGAAGTCGAGGGCGATATCGAGGGAGTTGATATCTGAGTTATACGAGTCGTTGATCAGCACACAACCGCGCTGACCCTCCTTCACCTCGAGGCGCATGGCCACGGGCTCGAGTTTAGGCATGCGCTCCGCCAACTGTCCTGGTGTCAGTCCCAGATGCAGGGCGACGGCCGCACAGGTGATAGCGTTCTCGATCGATGCCTCATCGATGAAGGGGATCGAGAAACAGTTCTCTTCCTCCTGCCAGATATAGGTGATACGTGTCTCAGGCGACTTGACGGCGATCTCCTTCACGAAGAGGGCTGCCTGCTCGTCGCACTGCGACCAGGCGATCTTCTCGCCTTTGTACTGCATACGACGGATACAACGGCTGACGGTATCGTTGTCCGAGCAATAGACCATCGCCTCCGTGTCGTGCATCAGTTCGAGTTTCTCCAGACATTTCTCCTCCATCGAACGGAAGTTCTCCTGATGGGCAGCACCCAAAGAGGTGAGCACACCGATGGTGGGCTGGATGATGTCGCGCAGGGCATACATCTCACCGGGTTGTGAGATACCAGCCTCGAAGATGCCCACCTCCGTCTGTTCGTTGAGCAGCCACACGGAGAGGGGCACACCGATCTGGGAGTTATAACTGCGCGGTGAGCGCACGATCTTCTGCGAGGGGAGCAGCAACTGATAGAGCCACTCCTTGACCATCGTCTTACCATTGGAGCCCGTGATGCCCACGATGGGCACATCAAACTCGTCGCGATGGCGCTCGGCCAGTCGCTGGAGGGCTGCAAGGGTATGGGGCACCCTGAGGAAGTCGGCCTCAGGATAGACGGTGTCGTAATGCTCTGGCACCTGTTCCACCACGAAATGACGGACCCCACGGCGGTAGAGGTCACCCACATAACGATGACCATCGTTGCGCTGGGTCTTCAACGCGAAGAAAAGGGTCTCCTCTGGGAAACAGAGACTACGGCTGTCGGTCAGCAGCCAACGGATATTGCCCTCGCTATGACCATAACGACGGGCACCTATCAGGGTTGTCACTTTTTCTATTGAGTATTTCATCTTTGCTTTATTTCTTTTTATACTGCAAAGTTAGGGTATTTTTTCTGCAACGCCGCTACTTTTAACATAGTTTTATCCATCAACGTCCGATATTCCTCAGAGTCAGGGTCGAAAGGCTTGTGATTCAGGACGGCCTTCAGGGGTGCCCATTCCTTCAGGAAAGCCTTCGCCTCAGCACTGAGATAGACATCAGAGAGGCGCTCCCAGATATATTCGACGGCCTGATCCGAGGGGTGCAGCATATCCTCCTTATAAAAACGATAGTCGCGCAGTTCGTCGTTGAGGATCTCGTAAGCGGGGAAATAGGTAGCACCCGTCACCTTTTCCACCGCCAAGAGCAAAGTGGCCTTGGATAACTGACTCTCGTGATAGCCGTATTTGCGATAGCGGATAGGACTGACCGTCAGCACGATATTCACCTCAGGATTCCGCTGACGCAGGATATCGATGGTCTTCTGTAAGTAGTCGGCACAGGCATCAACGGAGAGTTCTTCTTCCGTGAAGAGCGACTGTGGCCGTTTCTGACAGTTATCGACGATCTCGCCCGTCTCCTTTAATCTGTAAATATGGTTCGTGCCTAAGGTGAGGAAGACGACACAGGGAGAAGTCGTCCAGCGCTCGACGGTATGCAGGATCGAGGCGGGGTTATACATCACACCGTAGGGATTCACCACGGCACGGAATTTCTCCTCCTGAAACCTTCTACCGATCTCCGTTGCGAAACATGAGCCCACGAAGAGCATCTCCTCGCAGGGAGCAATCTCAAAGTCGGGCTTTGGAATATCTACGATTGTCCTGAACTCCATTAACTACGGCTGATCTGCAGTCCCGTTGTCGAGAGCGACATCTCCACAAAACGGGCGTTCTTATTATTTCGATGTTCGTTGAGTATCTGTTTGATGCGGGCGGCAGCCTCAGGATCCTTGGCAATCATATAGAGGTAGCCGCCTCCCCCCGCACCAGGGAGTTTATAGCCCAGACAGAGGTCATCAATAAGCGTAGTCAGTGCTGCAACAGCCTCAGGGCTCGTACCACTGTCGAGTTGCTGGTTCTGTTGCCACGTCTTCCGCATGAGTTGGCCCATCCGCACGAAATCGTTGCGCTGGATAGCCTCGTACATCTCCATCGTGTGCTCCTTCATCTCGCGCAACAGTCGCAGTTCACCCCCATGGTTCAGGAACATCCTGCGCACGATCTCCGCCAGGATCTGTTTCGCCGTACGGGTGATGCCCGTGTAATATAGGAGGTGACAGGAACGGTATTCGGGTTGCAGCCACAGGTCAGTGGGCAGCCATCTCACCTGCGGACTCTGGTCAAAACCACTGCCCGTCTGTAGGAGTTTTACACCTCCCAGTACTCCACCAAACTGATCCTGCCAGCCGCCACCCGTGGTGAGCATCTGTTCGAGGATCAGCGTACGACGGCCGATCTCGTTCTTATCCCACGCCAGACCGCAGAAATCGCTGACGGCACCAAGGACAGTCGCAGCAAGGATACTGCTGGTGCCCAGTCCACTGCCCGCAGGAACGGCCGAGAGCAGTGTCAGTTCGATACCACTGCCGAAAGCCTCCAACTGCGAACGGAGCGAAGAAGTGCCTCCAAAACCTGCCAGCACGAGGGCGGCCTTGGGGATAGAGAAAGGTGAGCCGACGTGCATGAAGTCCTTCAATTGCTCGTTGGTCTCCACCACTTCCACCGCACCGAGGTCGATGCTGCGCAGCACGATACGCGGCTCCTTCGAGGGACGCACGAAGGTCTGCAAAGGCGGCTGTCCGTTGAGTTCGATGGCGAAGTTAATGACATTGCCACCCTCCATCAGACAGTAAGGCGGCGTATCCGTCCAGCCCCCCGCGATGTCGATACGCACAGGCGAACGTCCCCAGACAATCTGGTCATCAGCCACATTAAGGGATGGTTCTTTTGTCAGGTCGCGCGACCTGACAAAAGAACCGTCCCTCAGTAGGGCGAAAGCCTTGTCGCTATCGCCACGGAACATGGCATCGTGGATGCGTGTCATCAGCGGTGCATCCTCAGGGAGTGCTGGCGGCAGGGGAATGTTCTCTTTCTGGAACTCCGCAGTGGCATCGGCCAGATCCAACTGAAAGAACACGCTATGGCGCCAGTTCTTGGCGAGGGCACTCCAGTTCTGTTTCCGAAAAGCCCTGCGCTGGGCGAAAAGGCGACGGAGGTTCGCGCGCTCTGCCAGTTCATTACTGTTCAGGGGCTCGTCTATCCGATAACGACGCACCTCATAGTCGTTGTCGCCTACAGGTACCACGTCGATACACTCGCCAGGCTCTAATGAGAGTTGCCAATCGTTCTCAGGCACACCCGTAATGATATGGTCGTGTGAGAGATGCCAGTGCTTGCCCACATGGCTGTTCTCTATCCAGATATTCGTATTCTCCTCCGTAAAGGTGATCTCCGTCACGGCATTCTGCACGAAGATTGAGGGATGGGGCTTGCGGTCCAGATGCATGATCTTCCGCTGGTCGTTCTCCAGATTCTGGAGGCGCATCGTCGAGGAGATCATCTCGCGCGAGGTGCCGAAGTGGTAGAACTCCCCTCCTGCCAACGGTAGGATGGCCACCTTCAAAGATGACAGTTCGCCATCGGGCTTCGAGGGGTCTGTGCCCAAGGCACAGCCGAACTCGGCATAGAGGTCGTATTCCCTAGGAGTCCTAGGATTCCTAGGTTTGCCTATACTCCGCGCCATCAGCAAATCAACGGCCTTGTCGCTGAGCAGCCAGATGCCGATGTCTGTCAGATAGAAATGATCCTTTTGTAACTCGCCGAGCGTCTGCACAGAGGGTTTCTGGAGCATCTGCTTCAAGACTGACGGCGTACGACGGTCTGAGACGAACACCCCGTGGTTCTTCGCCACTGAGGCATCGAGCCAGAGGCCGTAGCAGACGACATCCGCCTCAGGGATCGGCTGTAACGGCTGTGTCGCACGGATCAGCACATCTCCGCTCACCACCATCGTATGGATCGACTCTGGCGCCATCGCCATGATCTTCTCATAAAGGGGCAACTGGAGACTCAGCAGATCCTGCGAGAGCCGCTGGCCCCGTTCCCAACGGAACACAGGCACGGGCATCAGCACTTTGCCTGATACCGCATAACTCGGCAGACGCTTGCCCTGTCCACCCGCATGGATCAGGATACGTTTCTCCAGAGGCAGCCAATGGGCCATATCCGTCTCACCCTCTGCCTGACAACAGGCCTGAAGGAGCCACGCCGTCCCTCCCCCACTACCGAGCCTGTGCCCAATAGGATCATGGGTACAGAAATACTCGTCGTGGTTCAAACCCGTCACCTCATGGAAACAGCCTACGAGGTTTGGCGGCAAGGACAGGAGTTTCTTCATCGCTTATGCCTTTTTCCTGTTTCTGTATTCCAAGAAGAGTATGCCCAGTACGATGAGTATCAGCAGGGCGAACGCCACGTAGGCAACGGTCTCCGTCATGTTCACCGACTTCGGGAAGAAGGCGAGTTCCACCTGATGCTTGCCTGGTTCCACACGCAGCGCACGGAGGATATAATCGACACGTCCCAGTTCCGCTGGTTCCCCGTCGATGGTAGCCGTCCAACCCGGATAGTAGATCTCCGAGAACACCAGTACACCGCCCTTGCCCGAGTTCACGTCGTAGGTCAGACGGTTGGGCTCATACGAGGTGATGGTAACGATGCTCGCCGTATCCTGTACGGCGGCCTCGCCCAACTGCGCCTTGAACTTCTCGTCGGCCACGGCCTGATGACGCAGGTCAAGTTTACCTATGGCCGCGATCTCCTCATTGGCATCCTTCACATAGTCAAGTTGATCCACGAACCACGCATTACCGTAGGCGTAGGGGTTCTGGATGGGTACCGTCTGTCCGCCCTCCAACGGGAAGATGAAGTAGCGCGTGTTGAGCATGTTCAGCACCGGACAGATGCTGTCGCCCTTTACCTGCGTCATGTCACCAGCGGCCTCCGAAACGGCACCGAACAAGGTCTGCATCTCTGGCGAGATATAGTGTTCGATCATCTCCTGATAACGGCGCAACTTGGCAGCGTGATAACCGCCGATGCTCTTATGATAATAGGAGGTCTCGTTCTCATTAAACGTATTCGAGGCGAGGTTCAGCACACGGTAGTCGAGACTTTGGTCACGCAGGATCAAGTCGTCCGTCTGCGTCTTCTCCTGCGGTGCCTCGCGCTCACTCTCCGGCACGAACATCTCATCGTTCAGATAGCGCTTGTTCACCGTCCACAGATCAACCAGACAGAGTACCAAGATGATACCCACGGCATATTCCTTCTTCAACTTACCAAAAGTGACAGCCAGCAGGATACCCGTACCAGCCAGGATGATATAGAACGAGCGTAGGCTGTCGGCTGTGAACACTGCCTGGCGCATCTCCGTCAGGTTGGCCACCAACGGTTGGATATACTCCGAAGGCAGACTCTGGATAGCCCGCATCTCACCTGAAGAGATAAAACTGTCGAAGAACATCGAGGGCATCAGCGAGAAGAGCATGGCGACGCCTCCCGTCAGGAGGAAGGAGATGCCCACATACTTCATCCGCGGCTTCAACTGCTCCGGCTCATCCAACAGTTTCTTCAGTGCCAGCATGGCCAACAGGGGGATGGTGAACTCGGCAATGACGAGGATGGAGGCCACCGTACGGAACTTGGCGTACATCGGCACGTAGTCGAGGAAGAAATCCGTAAAGCCCATGAAGTTCTTGCCCCATGATAGCAGGATGGAGAGGATGGTCGCTGCCAGCAGCGCCCACTTCACCGGTCCCTTCACGATAAACAGTCCGAGGATGAAGAGCATCATCACAAAGGCACCCACATACACGGGACCTGAGGTGCCAGGCTGTTCGCCCCAGTACTGACCCAGTTGCTGATAGATGGGCAGGAAGTCGTTATCGGCCTTTTCCATCGCCTTCTCGCTCATGCTCAGCGGCATCGAGGCACCACCCTTGGCATTCGGGATCAGTAGGGTCCACGTCTCACCGATGCCGTAACTCCATTGGGTGATATAGTCACGGTCCAGTCCACTACTCGTCTGGTTGGCACTGTTGGCCTTCACCAGTTCACTCTTGCCGCGCATCGACTCCTGACTGTACTGCCACGTGTGGTAGAGGTTCGACAGGTTGATGCACACACCGATCAGCGCACCCACGATACAGACAGCCGTCGCCTTCCAGAAGCGTATCATCTCATGCTTCTGAATGGCTTCCACGAACCAGGCAATCACGAGGAAGAGGATGATGAACAGATAGTAATAGGTCATCTGCACATGGTTGGCATTGATCTCGAAGGCCGTGAACACCGCCGTCAGCAACAATCCCCACAGGTACTTCCCCCTGTAGGCCAGCACGATACCTGCAATCAGAGGCGGCAGATAGGCCAGTGCCCACACCTTCCAGATATGTCCTGCGGCAATGATAATCAGGAAATAGGTGGAGAAGGCCCAGATGACGGCACCCAGCGCAGCGAGATACTGACGGAAGTCGAAGGCCCTCAGCAGGATATAGAAGCCCAACAGATAGGCGAAGACAAACCACACGTTCTCAGGCAACCACAGATGATAGGCGTTGACGGCCTTCGACAACAGACTGGTGGAACCATACGAGGGTGCCATCTGATAAGTGGGCATACCTCCGAAGAGGGCGTTCGTCCACCTGCTACGCTCACCCGTCTTCTGCAGATACTCGATACCCTCCTGTCCTGCGCCGCGTCCTGCCGAGGCATCATGCCGGTAGAGAATACGTCCCTCGATGTCGGCGGGGAAGAAATAGGCAAAGGCCAGAACGACAAACAACAGCACTGCCAACAGATCAGGTAGGCATTTCTTCAGTAATGTCATAACTTGCAAGTTTTTTGGTTCTGCGTGCAAAATTACAAAGAATTTTTGTAATTTTGCAGCGATTATGGAAGAAAATATCATTACCAGCATCCAGAATGCCCGCATCAAGCATGTCGTGGCCCTGCAGCAGAAGTCGTCGCTCCGCCGCGAGGAAGGACTCTTTGTGGTGGAGGGACAGCGCGAGATCGGGCACTGCATTGCCTGTGGCTATGAGGTGGTGGAACTGTTTGTCTTAAACACATTAGACTACACGGGGGACTTCCCTGCCACATACGTCACGCCCCAGGTGTATGAGAAGATGGCCTATAGAGGCAGTACGGAAGGGATCATCGCTGTCGCCAAGTGCAAGAATCATGATTTGAGTATTCTCTCACCTCTCACCTCTCACCACTCACCTCTGATTATTGTCCTTGAGAGCGTGGAGAAACCCGGCAACCTCGGGGCTATCCTGCGCACGGCAGAGGCCGCCCAGGTGGATGCCGTCATCGTGTGCGACCCGCTCACCGACCTCTACAACCCGAATCTGATCCGCGCCAGCATCGGCGGTGTGTTCGCTGTGCCTGTGGCCGTCTGCTCCTCCAAGGAGTGCATCGCCTTCCTCAAGGCGCATCAGACCCGTATCCTGACGGCTCAACTACAGGACTCGTACGACTACTACGACTACGACATGAGTCACGCGACGGCCATCGTGATGGGCACGGAATCGACAGGTCTCTCCCAACAGTGGCGCGATGCTGCCGATGCCCATATCCGCATCCCCATGCTCGGTCGTCTCGACTCCCTCAACGTCAGTGTCAGTGCCGCCATCCTGATGTACGAGGCCGTACGTCAGCGCAACAAGGTGTATCAGTATCATGATGGTAGAATGTAAAATAGTCAAATAGTAAATAGTCAAATAGTAAATAGTCAAATAGTAAATAGTCAAATGAAGATCGGTATTATCGTAGCAATGGACAAGGAACTGCAGCAACTCCGTCCGTTATTCCCCGAAGACAAAGTGATCCTGCAAAAGAGTGGGATAGCCACCGTGAATGCCGCCATCCAGACGGTGGAGATGATCCGCCAGTACAAGCCCGACGTTATTATCTCCTCTGGTTGTGCCGGCGGTAACGGCGACGATATTAACCTGCAAGATGTGGTGGTGAGTTCGGAACTGACCTACCACGACGTGTATTGCGGAAAAGCCATTGACGACACCACCGTCTATGGTCAGGTGCAGGGTCTTCCCGTACGCTATCAGGCTGACCCGTACTTGTTGGAGAAGGCAAAACTGACGGGTGCCAAACCGGGTCTTATCGTCACTGGCGACTGGTTTGTGGATTCCAAGGAGAAGATGCGCGAGATCATCGGCCATTTCCCCGAGGCCAAGGCGGTCGATATGGAGAGTTGTGCCATCGCGCAGACGTGTTATATCTATAAGGTGCCGTTTATCTCGTT
>JAFRMM010000002.1 GCA_017430675.1 Prevotella sp. | reverse complement strand
AGGTCAATGCGATTTCGCCACGCTTATTCTGGGGCAAATCTACTCCAACAATTCTTATTGCCATTTGTAAATAAAAAAGATAAATTAAATAACTGTAAATTTCGAAATTCTGCTAAAAAGCATGCAAAGGTACGAAGATTTTCTCAAACCCTCGCATCTTTTATGCTTATTTAACATTAACCCTGACGCATCTTGTACTTGGGGTTCTTCTTGTTGATAACGAACAGACGACCCTTACGACGTACGATCTTGCAGTCCGGGGTACGCTTCTTTAATGATGCTCTTGTCTTCATATTTGTTCCTATTGTTTATTTGTATCTGAATACGATCCGGCCTTTGGTCAGGTCGTAAGGACTCATCTCTACCTTGACCTTGTCGCCAGGGAGGATCTTAATGTAGTGCATTCTCATCTTACCTGAGATATGCGCGATAATCTGGACTCCATTTTCCAGTTCAACACGGAACATGGCATTCGAGAGACTCTCGAGAATCGTTCCGTCCTGTTCAATAGCGGATTGCTTTGCCATACAATTAATATAATACTCCTTCTACTTTCTCTGCTTCCTCAAACGAAGACAGGATCTCAGCCTTTCCCTTGCGTACTGCCACAGTATGCTCGAAGTGGGCTGCGGGCTTCCCGTCACGCGTACGGACCGTCCAGCGATCCTGATCAAGCCAGATGGCGCGGTCTCCCATCGTGATCATCGGCTCAATGGCGATGCACATGCTGGCTTTCAGCATCACGCCATTGCCACGCCGGCCGTAGTTGGGCACCTGTGGATCCTCGTGCATCTCGCGGCCGATACCATGACCGGTCAGTTCGCGCACGATGCCATAGCCCTGTTTCTCACAATGATCCTGCACCGCACTGCTGATGTCGCCCAGATGCCGCCCTGCCACCGCATTCTCAATACCGAGGTAGAGAGACTCCTTAGTGGTCTTCAGCAGTCGTTTCACCTCTTCCGAGACCTCACCCACACAGAACGTGTAGCAAGAGTCGCCATTGAAGCCGTTCAGGAGCGTTCCACAATCGATGGAGATGATGTCGCCCTCCTTCAGGACTGTCTCGGCATTAGGTACACCGTGTACGACAACGTCGTTGACCGACGTGCAGATACTGGCAGGGAACGGCCCTCCATATGGATTCGGAAACCCCTTGAACGTTGGGACTGCGCCGTGGTCCCTGATGAACTCATCGGCAATCCTGTCCAACTGGAGGGTCGTTACGCCAGGCTTGATATGTTTTGCCAATTCGCCAAGCGTATGACCAACAAGTTGGTTCGCCTGGCGCATCAGCCCTATCTCATCTTCAGTCTTCAGGAATATCTTCATAGAAGATTAGTATGCAGCCATGCCGCGGCCGTGGATACGACCAGAACTGAGCAGACCGTCATAGTGGCGCATCAGCAGGTGACTCTCAATCTGTGCGAGCGTGTCGAGCACCACACCGACAAGAATCAGCAGCGACGTTCCACCGAAGAACTGAGAAAACGCATCCTGTACATTCAACAGGCTGGCCAGGGCCGGCATGACGGCAATGAAGGCGATGAAGAGCGATCCCGGCAGCGTGATGCGCGACATCACAGTGTCGATATACTCTGCGGTCTCCTTGCCGGGCTTGATGCCAGGAATGAAGCCGTTGTTACGCTTCATGTCCTCAGCCATCTGCGTCGGGTTCAGGGTGATAGCCGTATAGAAATAGGTGAAGGCGATGATCAGCAAGGCGAAAATGATGTTGTAGGTCCAACTGTGATGATCGAGCATCGTACGTACGAACCAACTGGCATTCTCGGGGGCTGAATACTGGACGATGGTCAGCGGGATGAACATCAGTGCCTGGGCAAAGATGATAGGCATCACGTTGGCTGCGAACAGTTTCAGGGGGATATACTGACGGGCACCGCCCACCTGCTTGTTTCCTACAAGACGCTTAGCATACTGTACGGGCACCTTGCGGACACCCTGTACCAAAAGAATGGATGCGCAAACAACTGCATAGAGAATGATGATCTCAATGAGGAACATCACCAGTCCACCACCGGTAATGGCGGTGAAGCGCGAACTTACCTCCTGGATGAATGCCTGGGGCAGACGCGCGATGATACCGATCATGATGATCAGGGAGATACCATTACCTATACCCTTATCCGTAATGCGCTCACCCAGCCACAGGATGAACATACTTCCTGCGGAGAGGATGATGACAGCCGGAACCATGAACACAGACCAGGAGATTCCCGTTGCCAGGGCGGCTCCAGCCTGCATCTTCAGGTTCATCAGGTAACCCGGAGCCTGGAACAGCAGGATTGCCACTGTCAGCCAACGGGTGTACATGCTGATCTTCTTACGGCCACTCTCACCCTCACGCTGCATCTTCTGCACGTAGGGAACAGCGACAGCAAGGAGTTGCATTACGATAGAAGCAGAGATGTAAGGCATGATTCCGAGCGCAAAAATAGATGCGTTGGAGAATGCACCACCGGAGAACATATCGAGCAGCGACATCAGACCGCCAGCAGTCTGGGACTGCAACTGGCTCAGCATGGCCGGGTTGATACCGGGAAGTACCACGAACGAGCCGAAACGATAAATCGCCACAAACAGGAGCGTGATGAGGATGCGCTGGCGCAGGTCCTCAATCTTCCAGATGTTCTTCAGTGTCTCTATTAACTTCTTCATCTTATTGTTCAGATTTTTGTTGCGTTACCACCTACTGCCTTGATTGCCTCTTCAGCAGTCTTTGAGAAAGCATTAGCCTCCACGTCGATCTTTGCCTTCAACTCACCCTTGCCAAGGATCTTGACCAGATCCTTGCCATTGGTAAGACCTGCTGCGACCAGTTCGGCTATGCCAATCTTTGTAAGGTTCTTCTCCTCGGCAAGCCTCTGAAGCGTGTCAAGGTTCACAGCGAAATACTCCTTGTGGTTGATGTTCTTGAAACCACCCTTCGGGACACGGCGCTGCAAAGGCATCTGACCGCCCTCGAAACCAATCTTACGCTTATAACCAGAACGTGCCTTGGCACCCTTGTGACCACGGGTGGAAGTACCGCCCAGACCAGAGCCTGGTCCACGACCGATACGACGACGTGAATGGGTTGATCCTGCTGCCGGCTTTAAATTATTCAGTTTCATAATCGATTCTTCATTTAATAGTTAATTACTCAACGATGGTCACCAGATGATGCACCTTGCGAATCATTCCACGGACTGAAGGATTGTCCTCCACCTCAACAACCTGGGAGATCTTATGAAGTCCGAGAGCCTGAAGCGTACGCTTCTGATCCACCGGATAACCGATCTTGCTCTTAATCTGCTTTATCTTAATTGTTGCCATAGTCTCATCTCCTTATCCGTTAAACACTTTCTGCATACTGATCCCACGAGTTCCTGCCACGGTATAGGCATCACGCATCTGACTCAGGGCCACGATGGTGGCCTTCACCAGGTTGTGGGGGTTGGAAGAACCCTTGGACTTGGCAAGCACATCCTTGACACCTGCACTCTCCAGAACGGCACGCATAGCACCACCGGCCACAAGACCGGTACCGGCAGCAGCCGGCTTCAGGAATACCTGTGCACCACCGAAGTGAGCCTCCATCTCATGGGGGATGGTACCCTTCAGAACAGGAACCTTCACGAGATTCTTCTTGGCAGCCTCAACACCCTTGGCAATGGCGGCGGTAACTTCACCAGCCTTACCAAGACCCCAGCCAATGATACCGTTGCCGTCGCCGACAACAACAATGGCTGCGAATGTAAAGGTGCGAACACCCTTGGTTACCTTCGTTACACGGTTGATGGCAACCAGTCTGTCTTTCAACTCTACGTCACTATTTACTTTAACATTTTTCATTGCCATAATCGTT
>JAFRMM010000037.1 GCA_017430675.1 Prevotella sp. | reverse complement strand
GACTTCTACGACTTCTTCCGCATCGACGGCGACCGCATCGGCTTCGTGATCGCCGACGTGAGCGGCAAGGGTGTCCCCGCCGCCATCTTCATGGCCGTGAGCCGCACGCTGATCCGCGCCACGGGCATCCACGGCGGCAGTACGGCGGAGTGCATGAGATACGCCAACGAACTGCTGACCAAGGAGTCGGTCGACTGTATGTTCGTCACCGTGTTCTACGGTATCTACAATATCCGGACGGGAGAGATCACCTACTGCAATGCCGGGCATAACCCCCCATATATCCTGAAGGCCAACGGACAGGTGGAGGTGTTCCCGATGCCGACAGACCCCTTCGTGGGGGCCGTGGAAGGCTTGGCCTATCACGAGCATCAGATGCAACTGGAGAAGGGCGACACGCTGTTCCTGTTTACCGACGGCGTGAACGAGGCCACGAACGGGAGCCACGAGGAGTTCGGTGACGACCGCCTTGAAGAGACACTCAAGGACGTGACGATGCACAGTTGCCAGGAGGTGATCGACGCCGTGAGGGATGACGTGAAGGCCTTCGTGGGCGATGCCGAACAGAGCGATGACATCACAATGCTGGTTCTGAGACGTAAGGCGTGAACAGGAAAGAGACCATATCCGGCATAGCCATCGGCACGATCCTGGCAGGCGCCGCCCTGACAGGGTTCGCAGGATGGCATGCCTCGGAGAAGCGCAACGGCAGCCTGCAGTCGGAACTTGCCGAACTGCGGAGGCTGGAGAGGGTGTCGGCCGTCCAGAAGAGCGTGAGCCGGCAGATGGAGATGATTGCCATCGAACAGAAGGACATCTCCGACGAGCAGCGCGAGGAGGCGCAGTTGCAGACGAGGATTGCCAACGAACTGCGCGAGCATTCGGAAGTGGAGCGCCAAAACGCCATCGCCGCCCAGCAGGCCGCCCAGACCTCTGAGCGCAAGGCCCTCGAGGCCTTCGACCAGGCCGAACAGCAGCGGCAGATCGCCGAGCACCAGCGCATACAGGCGGAACTCTCCAAGCGCGTGACCGACACACTGGGCTATATCTCGCTGGGCCGCTCGCTGGGTTCGATGGCCATCACGCAGTACAACATCGGCAACCAGGAACTCTCCGACCTGCTGAGTTACGCGGCCTATCACTTCACCAGCAAATACGGGGGCAACGTCTATCATCCCTCAGTGTATCAGCCCCTCTCGCTCGTCAGCCGCAGCAGGAGCCAATGGGCTGTGCATCAAGGAGCCATCACCAACACCAAACTGCTGACGAGGGACGGCAGGAACATCCTGACCGTGAGCAGTTACGGTGAGATCCTGAGGCACGAGAAAGAGGGAGACCATCTGAAGACCAAGACCCTGTTCTCCGACAAGAGATACGACTTCCGCAATGTCTATCCGGATATGGACAACGATGTCATCTATGCCCTCAGCCGTACAGGACATCTGGTGATCATCACGCCCAAGGGCACCCAGATACTGGAAGTGCGCGGTATCACCAACCCCACGAAGATGACGCCTCTGGGCAGCAACACGCTCATCATAGGAGAAGACGGCCTGGCCCTCTTCGACCCCCGTCAGCAGAAGATCACCGACATCCGCCATCAGGACTTCCACATCGTCAGTTCAGGCTCGCACGACAAAATCCCCCGGCTCTTCGACGACAAGGGGAACATGTATGAGGTGAACAGCCTGGACCATATCGTGAAGATGAAACTGCCAGCGGAGGGCCACGTCACTTCCTTTACGGCCAGTAAGAAGTACCAGGCCTTCGGCATGGACGACGGCACCATCTACGTGATGAACAAGAAGGGCATCATCAGGAAGTTCGTGGGCCACCGCTCGCGCATCTCGAAACTGAGGTTCAACGACAACAGCCTCTACTCCTCGAGTTTCGACGGCACACTCAACATGTGGGCAGCCGACAGTGAGAAGCCGGAACCCGTGACGCTCTACAGCGGCAACTGCTGGATCCTGCACTTCTCGTTTGACAAAGGCGTGAACCACCTGTGGGTAGGCGACCAGAAGGGGAACCTGTCGGAAGTGCTCGTCTCGATCCCGATGATGGTGGAGGCGGTGGAGAAGAAACTGAAGCGCAACTTCACGCAGAGCGAATGGAGTTACTACATGGGCCCGAACGTGCCCTATGAGCCGTTCATCAGCACCAGGAAGGGGGTGAGGCCATGAGACGACTATTGGCACTTGCCGCCCTCCACTTCTCGCTCCTGGCAGCCTTTGCCCAGGGATATCCCTTCCTGCGCAACTATCCGTCAACGGAATATCACGCCCACGACATCAACTACGATATCAACAGCGGCAGGGACGGTCTGGTGTTTGCCGCCAACTTCGAGGGTCTGCTGTATTACGACAATGAGTCGTGGCACACGCTCCACACGCCAGAGAACACCCGCATCACCGTGACCTACGGCGGCCAGGACGGCACCATCTGGGTAGGCGGCTACAACTTCTTCGGCAGGATCGACGGTTCCGCCAACGGGGAGCCGGTACTCAGGCGCATCGGCAATCCGAACCTGTTCAGAGGCGAGGTCTTCGAGATCTGGGAGCATGACGGTCATATCAACTTTGTGGTCAACGACGGAAAGGTCTATCAGGTGAATGGCGGGAAAGTCCTTGTCAGGAAGATGGTCAGCCTCGAGAGGTTACGCTTAGGCATGACGGACGTGGTCAATACGAAGACCATCGACAACCAGTCGGACATCGAGGTGCTGACAGACATCTTCCAGGAAGAGCCGTTGGGCAACGGTATGAAGGTGAAGGTGAGGAAAGGCCATGGCCTCCTCGTCACCGACAGCGAAGGACAGGAACTCTACACCATCACGGAGAAGGACGGACTGGCCACGGACAACGTCACCTGGGTATCCTACGACGGTCACGGCGTGCTCTGGGGCTCCACGGAGAACGGTATCTTCTCGATCGGCATCCCTTCGGCCTTCACCCGCTTCTCCGATAACGAGGGACTGAAGGGCGACGTCTTCGCCATCGAGGAGTTCGGCCATCAGAAATACGTAGGCACGGTGAGCGGCCTCTACCGCCAGGAAGGGATGTCGTTTGTGAAGGTGGGAAACATCAGGCATGTATGCTGGGCACTCGCCAAGAGCCCTTTAGGACTTCTCGCCGCAACGAGCAACGGCATCTACTGCATCGCCCCTGACGGCTCCGTCAGGCAAGTCACCACCAACAGTTGTACGGCCCTGTTCAACGACGGTACGCAGTTCTACAGCGGTGAGACCGACGGCGTGTATCTGACGCAGACAGGCGACCTGTCAAGAAAGGAAGTCTGCGTCCTCGACAAGACCATGAAGATCCTCAAGGACAGCCAGGGCACCATCTGGCTCCAGAGCATATATGGCGAGATCTGGAACAAGACCACGAGGGACCGGGACTTCAAGCCCTACAGGAAAGTCTCTGAAGACAATATCGCCACACTGGTGCAGACCAGCCAAAGGATCTACTACGTGAAAGCCGGAGAGACCAGGCCCTTCTACTATCCCGGGTTCTCGTTTACCGACAGGAATGGTGTCACCTGGCTGACGAACCAGGATGGCAAGGGCCTGTACAGATGGAAAGACGGGAAACGGCTGACGGATCTCGACCAACTGCTTTACCCTGTCAGCGACTACAACATCCACGCGGTCTTCCTGGAGGACGACAAAGTGTGGCTTGGAACCGACAAGGGACTGGTGGTGATCAACACCGCTATGGAGGACCCGGCCCTTCTGACGGAACCGCAACTGATGATACGGCATATCACCCTGGGTAACGACAGTGTGATATGGGGCGGTTTCGGTGATATGCCTCACGAACTGCCATCCCTGAGCAGCAGGGACAGGAACCTGCGTTTCGTATTTGCCCTCGACCACGAGCCACTGGTGGGTGAGAATGTCTATCGCTACCGGTTAAACGACGGTAAGTGGAGCGCATGGGCCGACGACCACGATGCCGAGTACCTGAACCTGCCCTACGGCAACTATGTCTTCATGGTTCAGGCACGCGATGCCTTCGGGCGCGAGACGGAAGTCACGGAGATCAGTTTCTACATCGACTACCCCTTCTATATGAAATGGTACATGTACATCCTCTACGTGATCCTGCTGGGACTGTTGATCGCATCCCTCTTACAGTGGAGGCTGTACAGGCTGAAGGAGGACAAGATGATACTGGAGAAGATCGTCGAGGAACGTACCGACGAGGTGAGGCGCGCCCATAAGGAACTGGTGAAGCAGGAGAAGATGGCCACCGTGGGTAAACTGACACAGGGACTCATCGACCGTATCCTGAACCCGCTGAACTACATCAACAACTTCTCGAAACTCTCGGAAGGACTTGTGAAGGACATCGAGGCCAACATCGAGGACGAGAAGGACCACATGGACAAGGAGAACTACGAGGACACGACCGACGTGCTGGGCATGCTGCGAGGCAACCTGCAGAAAGTGAGTGAGCACGGCCAGAACACCACGCGCACCCTGAAGGCCATGGAGGAGATGCTGAAGGACCGTAGCGGCGGCATCGTCAGGATGGACCTCAGCAACCTGATCCGCCAGAACAGGGAGATGGTAGAGACGTATTATCAGAAAGAGATCCAGGAGCACAGGATCAGTGTGAGGTTCGACTATCCCGACACCCCACTCTATGTGAATGCCAATCCTGAACTGCTCAGCAAGACGTTCATGAGTCTGCTGGGCAACAGCGTCTATGCCGTGGTGAAAAAAGCCAGACAGACGGCCTTCCAGCCCGAGGTGGCACTCACCGTCACCACCGACGGCGAGACGGTCACCCTGCTCTTCCACGACAACGGTGTCGGCATCGAGGAGACGATCATCAACAAGATCTTCGACCCCTTCTTCACCACGAAGACCACGGGCGAGGCCTCTGGCATCGGCCTCTACCTGAGTCACGACGTGATACAGAACTACGGCGGTGACATCACCGTCAGTTCGGTCAAGGACGAATTCACGGACTTTACAGTCACCCTACCCCTCATCAAACAATAAAGGCTTATGGAACAACAGACCGACACGCTCAAGGAGCAATTGGAGAAACAAGAGAAACTGGCCTCATTAGGACTGCTCAGTGCGGGTATCGCCCACGAGATCCAGAACCCCCTGAACTTCGTCATCAACTTCAGCAAGATGTCGGGGAAACTCCTGAACGACCTGACGGCAGTCATCAAGGACAACGAGGACAGGCTGTCTGACGACGACCGCGAGGAGGTGAACGACATCATTGCCGACCTGCAGGAGAACATGGACAAGATCGCGGAGCACGGAGAGCGCGCCATCAGCATCATCCAGGGTATCCTGCTGATCTCGCGCGGCAAGGATAATGTGTTCGTACCCTCCGACATCAAGAAGATCGTGAAGGAATACGTATGGCTCTCCTACCACGCCATGCGGGCGAAGGACAAGAGTTTCAACGTGAGCATCCATGAGCACTATCAGGACGGCATGCCGCTGGTGGAGGTGATCCCGCAGGACTTGAGCCGGGCCGTACTGAACCTGATGAACAATGCCTGCTACACCGTCATGAAGAAAGCACAGGCGCTGGGCAAAGGTTATCGGCCAGAGATCACCGTGAGCGTGAGCCTGGAGGACGGCTCTGTCAAGGTCACCATCGCCGACAATGGCGAGGGCATGAGCGACGAGGTGAAGCAAAGGCTCTTCGAGGACTTCTTCACCACCAAGCCCATCGGTCAGGGTACCGGTCTGGGGATGAAGATCACCCAGGACATCATCGAGAACAAACATGGAGGCAAGATCACCTTCGACTCCACGGAGGGCGAAGGCACTACCTTCATATTCACCATACCTGTCAGGAAATGAACAAAAGGATATTACATACCATGGCCGTGGCGCTGCTGCTGTCAGTGCTCCCTGCCCGTGCGCAGGACAGCACCCCCCGCCAGATTTACGAACAGGCAGAAGCGGAGTACCAGATAGGAAGGATACAGATAGCCAAGGACATGCTCAAAGACTGTGTTCACACCCTGAGCAGCACCTATCGGCTCAATGGCTACCGTCTGATGACGCTCTGCTGTCTGGCCCTCGACGAAGATCAGGAGGCCAGGCATTATGCGGAAATGGTACTGAAGGAGAATCCTTTCTACACTCCTACCGTGGAATACCCACCGCGATTCATTGACCTGATCAACGACATCAAACAAGGTCTCATAACCACCGTCACCACGGCCTCCAATCAGAGCGAGAGCGTCAATGAGGCACCCTCGCCCGTCACAATCATCACGGCAGAGATGATCGAGGAACTGGGCTATAACAAGAACCTCAACCAGATACTGGCCGCCTATGTTCCGGGCATGACCGAGGTCATCGCTTACTCCCCCGGTGAAAACCTGGCCATGCACGGGGCCTATGCCAACGACCAGGAACTGATCATGATCATGGAGAACGGCCATCGTCTGAACAACCGTTCTAATAATGTAGGTGCCACAGGCTATTCCATCAGCACTGAGAAGATCGACCATATCGAGGTGCTCCGTGGGCCGGCCTCGTCGCTCTATGGCAATGTGGCCCTCTCGGCCGTCGTCAATATCATCACCAAGAGTGGCCGTGACATCAATGGGGGCAAGGTCCGCTATGGCTTCGGCTCCTATACGACCCATAAGGCCGACCTCCTGGCGGGCACGCAGTTTATGGATGCCGATATCGCAGTGTGGGCTTCGCTCTACAACTCCGACGGACAGATACGGCATTTCAGCGACGGAGAAGGCTATTATGCCAACCTGCTGAATCCTGTTCATGATATCGAGAGTATCAAACAGACCTATGTTGGCCCCGATCAGATCTATGTGGGCAGTTACAGGAATACCCCGTCCTACGACATTGGCTTCACCTTCAAACTGAAGGGACTCAACCTGATGTTCAGCCGGAAGAATACCAAGAAACTCTATCAGATCGCTTATAATTCTGGTTATGACTATAGCCTCTATCCCTCCATAAACGGCATCAAGCCGGGATACGGCACCGAAGAGACGCATGCCGAGTTGGGCTACTCCCACCAGTTGGGCAGACTCTCTCTCAATGCCTCCCTCTATAGCGACTGGTACTCCATCAGTGATTTTGAAGTGGAATATGATTATCTGAAGAGCGAAGGTCCGGCCGCCGACGATAATGGTAACATCCTCTATGATGAAAACGGTCAGATGATGATCCACACGGTTGAGGAATGTGGGGTATCAACCTATCATAATCTCAGGGAAGCCACGTTGGGTGGCATGTTCAGACTGGGTACCGACTATCGTCTGGGCACAATGAAAGGAAGTGTCCTGGTCGGTAGCCAGTACGAGCATTTCTCCCTACATTCCCGGTTGTTCTTCTACGGATCAAACTTCGAAAGCATCGAAAACGGCCAATACAACTATGAAGAGGCCATCAATATGGGCAAGGAGAACAACCTCTCATTCTTCTTGCAGGATAAGCACTACCTTCTGCCCGAACTGATCCTGAACGCAGGCCTCCGCTACGACCTGAAATACCGTAGGGGAAACAACGTGACTGCTTTGTCGCCCCGTTTGGCACTCATGTATGTCCCCAACGACCGCTTCAGCCTGAAGTTATCCTATTCCAAGGCTTTCGCCGACCTGGCATTCTATTACCGCTACGTGTTCGATAATATCTTCGAAACGAGTCCTCTGCATCTTTCGTCGCTCCAGTTGTCGGCCATGGGAAAAGTCATCCCGCTACACCTGAATTATGAGGTGAACCTGTTCTATAATAATTATACCAACCTCATGCGCTGGTTCACAAGGTACGAGGATATTCTCAATGGAAATAACATCAAGAACCAGGGGAGCCTTAAGAATATGGGCGCGGAGGCCACGGTCCGATATGCCCATAAGCGCCTTTCCGGCTATCTCTCTGCCTACTACTGTCATGACATCAGCAGTGAGAACTACTATTATAATAGGAACGCGAAGAAGGTGACGGGTGTCCCCCATTTCACGCTGAACCTCCATGGGGCCTATAGACTCCTACAGACGGCCCGCCACGAGATGAAGGTCTATGGCCATGCCTCTTATGAAGGCCGGAAACTGAACTATACCAACAAGGAATCCGAGGACTTCTATGTAGATGCCACGGTGCTCTTCGACCTCGGTTTGAAGTACTGCTACCGCAACCACCTGCAGTTGTCGTTCGACTGCGAGAACATCCTGAATACCGATCGTTACCTCTGTGGTCCTAATCAGGATAATCAACCCATATTCCAGCGGGGCCGCACGATGATGGCGTCAATATCATATCAATTCTGACATAAAACAAGGAAAATAGCGTTATTTAATAAGATTTTGCTATTTAGACTTTGCAAATTGCAGGATTTATGTTATCTTTGCACCTGTTTTAAAACAAATCGCTCAGGATGGAAGCATTTTTCAGGACGCACAGATACCTTGTCGAGCATACCAACGCACCAGTCCGACGTACCCTTATGGACGAGATCGACTGGAGCGACCGTATGATAGGCATCAAGGGCACGCGCGGCATCGGAAAGACCACCTTCCTCCTGCAGTATGCCAAGGAGCATTTCGATATACAAGACAAACAGTGCCTGTATATCAACATGAACAACTTCTACTTCCAGGGACAGGGTATCGCTGACTTCGCGGGAAACTTCTACAAGCGCGGCGGGCGCGTTCTGCTCATCGACCAGGTGTTCAAGCAGCCGAACTGGAGCAGTGAACTCCGCAAGTGCTACGACCTCTACCCTAACCTGAAGATCGTGTTCACGGGTAGCAGTGTGATGCGCCTGAAGGATGAGAACCCCGAACTCAACGGTATCGTACAGTCCTACAACCTGCGGGGCTTCTCCTTCCGCGAGTTCATCAACCTGCTGACGGGCAACACCTTCCGTCCCTACACCTTAGAGGAGATCCTGAATGATCATGAGCGCATCATCAAGCAGATACTGCCGAAGGTGTCGCCCAACCGCTATTTCCAGGACTATATCCACCACGGCTTCTACCCCTTCTTCCAGGAGCACCGCAACTACTCTGAGAACCTGCTGAAGACGATGAACATGATGACGGAGGTGGATATCCTGCTCATCAAGCAGATCGAACTGAAATACCTCACGAAGATCAAGAAACTGTTCTACCAGATTGCTGAGGAAGGTCCGGCGAAGGCACCCAACGTGAGTAAGTTGGCACAGGACATCGAGACCAGCCGTGCCACGGTGATGAACTACATCAAGTACCTGACTGATGCACGTCTGCTGAACCTCATCTACCCCATTGGCCAGGACTTCCCCAAGAAGCCCGCGAAGATCCTGCTCCACAACTCCAACCTGATGTACGCCATCTATCCCATACAGGTAGATAAGCAGGAGGCCATGGAGACCTTCTTCGTGAACTCGCTGTGGAAAGACCATAAGGTGAACACGGGTAATCGCGACTGCAACTTCATCGTCGATGAGAAACTCAAGTTCCGTATCATGGATGCCAAGTCGCCTGGTAGGCAGCGCTTCCTGCCGGATGTGATCTACGCCCGGTATAACACGGAGATCGGCAAGGACAACCAGATACCGCTCTGGCTGTTGGGATTCCTCTATTAAGTAAGAGAACAATTATAATTAAACAAATACTAGTTAGTAATTCATTTTATCGTTTAACAAAATGGCTAAAGAAAAGAAATTTATCACCTGTGATGGTAACGAGGCTGCGGCTCACGTGAGTTACATGTTCTCGGAGGTAGCCGCTATCTACCCCATCACCCCGTCATCTCCCATGGCGGAGCATGTTGACGAGTGGGCTGCCCGTGGTCGCAAGAACCTCTGGGGCCAGACCGTCAGTGTTCAGGAAATGCAGTCTGAGGCTGGTGCTGCCGGTGCCGTTCACGGTTCGCTGCAGGCTGGTGCCCTCACCACTACATTCACCGCTTCTCAGGGTCTGCTCCTGATGATTCCTAACATGTACAAGATTGCCGGTGAGCTGATTCCCTGCGTGTTCGACGT
>JAFRMM010000036.1 GCA_017430675.1 Prevotella sp. | reverse complement strand
TTCATATTACTTCAGTTTATCATACACTTCATCTGTCACAGGCTCCAGCCACTCGTTCGATTGTTCGCCGCCTTTGACCACATGGGTGGTGTAGTGCTGGAACCAGGAGTCACGCTGTGCGCCGTGCCAGTGCTTCACGCCCTCGGGGATGTCGATGACGGTGCCGGGGGTCATAGGGATGGCTTCCTTACCCCATTCCTGATACCAGCCGCGACCGCTGACACAGATGAGAATCTGGTGCATGTCGTGGTGGACGTGCCAGTTGTTGCGGCAGCCGGGTTCGAAGGTGACGTTGGCGAAGGGCAGCACGGTCTTCTCGCCCTCGCTGAGGTTGGCTGGTTTGATGGGAGCCAAGTAACTGTCGTGGATGAAGTACTGCGCATAGTTCACGTTGGCCTCGCCCTTGGGGAATCGGCTACGTAGGGTGTAGCCCTCATGGTCGAGCCATGCGCAGAGTTCATCGACGAGTTCCTGCGAGTTGCCCATATTCACGGCTCCACGCTTGTGGGCAGCCAGTTGCGGGTCAACGCCTTCGAGGCCGCTCAGTGCCGCTACGGTCACTATCTCGCGGTCGGCAGGAGTCAGTTGGTCACCAGCGAAGATGTCGCCAAAGAGGTGAACCTTCAGATAGTAGTCATCCTGCGGACAGAAAGCGTAGTCGAATGCACGCCCAGAGAGTTTCGTCTGCACCTCCGTACCCTGTTTCAGAGCCTTTGCCGCATCATCCCATAGTGCAGGGCGAGTCCAGGGCTTCCCCTCCTGCCAGTTCGCCTGTCGGTTCTCCAAGACCTTAGCCAACACGCCCAGCGCATTCAGCGAGCGCGGGAAACCCGTGTAGGCATAGAGTTGCGAAAACGCCTCCTTCAGTTCATTGATGGTCACGCCATTGTCGAGAGCCGTGCGCACGGCAGGCTCCAACCGCTCCAAATCACCCTGTGCCATCAGGCAGGCACACGCCGCCAATCCTTTCTGACGTTTGGTCAATGTCTGACCATTTACTGTCGCCATAGTCAATACTGCGATTATGAAAGTTACAATGATTCTCATAGACTCTCCTCTAAACTCTTCTTGATGTCCTGCTCGGTCAGGGGAGCGTATGCATTCTCCAGACCTTCATTGACAGCAATGTGGTGGGCCATCTCGTCGAGACGGCTGTCATCGATACCCACATCGCGCAGGTGCATGGGGATACCGATGCTCACAAAGAAACGATAGGTGGCGTCGATCGCCTGCTCGGCAATCTCCTGCTTGGGCAGTGAGGCATCGATACCGAACACGTTGATGCCGTACTTCACGAAGCGGTCGATGGTCTTGTCGCTGAGGATATGACGCATCCAACGGGGCGTGATGATGGCCAGACCTTCGCCGTGGGTGATGTCATAGTAAGCCGAGAGGGCATGCTCGATACCGTGACAGGGCCAGCCGCTGGGACTGTTGCCTAAAGACAGGATGCCGTTGCAGCCATACGTGCAGCAGAGCATCATCTCGGCGCGGGCGGTGTAGTCGTCGGGATTCTCCAAGCATTTGCGGCCGTTCACCATCAGGCTCTTCAGCATCGACTCGCAGAAGCCGTCGTTCAGCAGTGTGGTGTCGGCAGCGAAATACTGCTCAATGGTGTGGTTCATCGCGTCGGCACAGCCTGCGGCGGTCTGCTTCTTCGACACGCTGAAAGTATAGACGGGGTCGAGAATCGAGCACACGGGGAACAACAGCGGATCCATATAGCCAATCTTGTCGTTGGTCTCGGTGCGCGAGATGACACCGCCGCAGTCGTACTCCGAGCCAGTTGCTGCCAGTGTGATGATGTCGACGATGGGCAGTGCGGCCTGTGCCTTCACCTTATACGAAATCAAATCCCACGGATCGCCGTCGTACTTCGCTCCTGCAGCAATGGCCTTCGAGCAGTCGAGCACCGAGCCGCCACCCACGGCCAGAATCACGTCTATCTGCTCTTCCTTGCAGATGCGCACACCCTCCAGCACACTCGGATCGTACTTCGGGTTGGGCTGGATGCCAGAGAGTTCGAAGATCTCGAAGCCCTGCATGAGTTCCTTCACTCGGTCATAGAGACCTAACTTCTTGATGCTGCCGCCGCCGTAGGTCAGCAACACGCGCTTGCCGAGGGGACGCATCACCTCTGGCAACTTGACAATCGACTCCTTACCAAAGATGAGTCGCGTCGGGGTCATGTAATCAAAATTCTGCATATTCTGTTGAGTTGAATTGTTTTTAATAGTTTATCCGTAAGTCTCAATCAAATACCTCACAAACTGTGGGTCGCCGAAGTTGACGGTACCCGTGTCGTGCTGGTTCATGGTGGCAATCTGTGCCATCTCGTCAGCAGTCAGCGTGAAGTCGAAGATATCGAGATTTTGTGTCATGCGCTCCTTGTGGGTGCTCTTGGGGATGGCTACGATGCCACGCTGGGTGAGCCAGCGGAGGGCTACCTGTGCAGCCGACTTGCCGTATTTCGCACCGATGGCTGCCAGCGCATCGCTCTTCACGATGCCATCTACACCCTGTCCGCCGAGCGGTCCCCACGCCATCATCTTCGTTCCGAACTCTGCATGTATCGGCTCGATGCCCGTCTGCTGGATGAGTGTGTTACACTGCAACTGGTTCACCATCGGCTTCACCTCCACATAGTGGGCGAAGTCGAAGAAGCGGCCTGCCTGGAAGTTGCTTATGCCGATGGCGCGCAGTTTGCCTTCGCGGTAGGCCTCTTCCAATGCGCGGTAGGCACCGTAGCGGTCGCAGAAGGGCTGGTGCAGCAGCATCAGGTCGATGTACTCCGTCTGCAACTTGCGCAGGCTCTCGTCGATGCTCTTGGCGGCCTTCTCTTCGCCAGCATTCGAAATCCACACCTTCGTCACCAGGAACAGGTCCTCGCGCTTCAGCCCGCTCTTGCGCCAGGCATTGCCAACGCCTTCCTCATTGAAATAGGCTTGTGCCGTATCGATAAGACGATAACCTACACTCAGCGCGTCACTCACGCAACGTTCACACTCGTCTGGGCTTACCAGAAACACACCGTAGCCCAATGTCGGCATCTCAACGCCGTTTGATAACTTAATTGTTTGCATAATCTTATTTGTTTTTAGGTTTAGTATGTCGATGCTTTACTGTCTGTGAACAGCCATCTGCCGTCGCGTTTGACGAGGTGGAATGTCAGTTGTAGCCGCCATGTATGGAGACCGCCGCTGAACACTGCTGCCGTCACGCGACTGCGGCCAGTCAGTGTGGCATTGTTGCCGCTGACTCGTATATCCATCTGCTCATGCGTGACCTCGTAGTAGTTCAGCGTTCCGTCAGCAATAGCACGGATATACTCCTGCTTCGGCTGGCGCATCCCCGTCATGTGGGTCAGCACGAACTCGTCGGCATGAACTTGGTCAAGCGTCACCGTGTCCTTTTCCACCATCGCCCGATACATCCGCTTGTATAGGGCTTCTATTTGCTGGTGGTCATTTGTCTGTGCTTGGATTCCCATTGTGATGAGCATTATCAGGGTGGAAATAACTGTTCTTACTGACATTAGTGTGTAGCCTTTAAATACTGCAGGTCGCCGTACCAATAGGAGGCGGTGCAGCCACCGTCGAAGAGCAGGTCGGCACCGCTGATGAAGCGGCCACGGCTTGACATCAGGAACTCGGCCAGGTCGCCTACTTCGTCGGGTGTTCCGGCACGACGGGCGGGCATACCCTCAATCATCTTCAGATAGCCGTCCTTGCGGGGGCCATGCAACTCGTCGTTGGCCAATGGGGTGATGATAATGCCGGGCGAAATCGAGTTGATGGTAGCACCGCGACGGCCCCAACGGGTGGCCTCGTACATCACACGAAGTACATTGCAACGCTTGGAATACTGGTAGGCTTTTAGCGTGTCGTTAATCTCCCTGATAAATGGCAGTTCCAGCAGTTTGTCACACGGAGTCATAGCCAGTGCGTCATTCTGTTCCTGCGGCAGGGCAGGCAGACGGTGTCCGCTCTGCGACGAGATAATCACGCCTGATCCACCCTCGGCAATCACCTTGCCGAACTCCTCCAACAACACGCTCGTGCCATAGAGATCCACACGCAGAATCTCTTCGACGGGAGCCTGCGAGGGCGACACGCCGGCGGCATTCACCACGTTCGTCACCTCGCCCTTACTTGTGGTAAACTCCACCAGTTTCAGAATATCCTCCTTTGAGCCGAGGTCGCACTTGATGGTCGAGCACTTGAAGCCCGCATCCTCCAGCGTCTTCGCTGCCCGCTCAGCATTCTCCAAAGTATAGTCGGCCAGCACCACATGCTTTCCCGCCGACACCCTGCGGATGATGGCCTGCCCGATGCTACCAGCACCTACCAATACTGATACCTGTTTTGCCATATTAGAAGCCAATCTTTTTAAGCCATTTTTCAACACGTTCCTTACCACTGCGCACGTCGTGCCCGTATATCGAGAACTCGCCCGTGACGGTGGCGTTGGGATAAGCCTTCTTCACGTCCTTCACGCAACTGCCCAGCCCAGAACCTTCATGCGTAGTAAAAGGGATGATGGTCTTGCCGTTCAGGTCGTACTTCTTAAAGAAAGTGAACATCACCTGCGGCCATGTTCCCCACCACACGGGACCGCCAATGAACACCGTATCGTACTGGCTCAAATCGCCCGGATCACCCTCAAACGGCGGCAGTTCACCGTTTTTCTGTTCCTCCTTGGCGAGGTCGCACAACGGCTTGTAGGCCATACCGTCGTACTTGTGCGTGACAATCTCAAACAGGTCGGCACCCGTCAATTCGCTGATATAGTCAGCCACAATCTTCGTGTTGCCCACCTTGATATTTCCCACGCTGTAGTTGTCGCCAGCATGAGAGAAGAACGCCACGAGTGCCTTTCCATCCTTTTTCATACCCTGTGCCTGAGCCTCTTCCGATGCAGGCTCATTCACGTTTGTCTCGCTCTTTTTCGTTCCACTACAAGCGGTTGACACCAGCATACACATGGCTGATGCCAAGATATATTTCATTGCTTTCATCATAATAATTTACTATTTGACGATTTACTATTTACGATTTATTTGGCAATTTGATTATTTTGCCATTTCCGCAATAGCACGTGCCTCGCGGTCGGCATTGGCAGCCTCGGCACCGTGGATGGGTGTGCCGTCCTCGACAATGGCCGTGGGACAGAGTTTCTTGATGAAGCGGACGCTCGAACCCATGCCACTGCCCTCGTTGGTGCAGAAGGGGACAATCTTCTTGCCCGTGAAGTCATACGACTCTAGGAACGTGTAGCACACCATTGGCATCGTGCCCCACCAGTTGGGATAGCCCAGGATGATGGTGTCGTACTCTTCGATGCTTTCCAGCGGGTTCTTCACCTCGGGGCGAGCCTGGTCGTGCAGTTCCTGCTTCGCTTCCTCGATGCAGGTCATGTACGACTTCGAGTACTCGTAGGTCGTGTCAATCTGGAACACGTCGGCCTCCGGCAGCAGCACCTTGATCTTCGCGGCCACCACCTCTGTGTTGCCCAGTTTCAGGTTCTTGATACTTCCGTTCACATAGTTCTCTCCGCGACGAGAGTAGTACGCAATCAATACTTT
>JAFRMM010000035.1 GCA_017430675.1 Prevotella sp. | reverse complement strand
GATGCACGGTCTTTGTCAACACGCTTCTTCAGAGTGGCCAAGTCTTTGTCGAAGGCTCCCAAAAGTGTTTCGTATTCGCTGCCTAATCCTTGATAGGCATTGCGCACCATTTCTGCCGTGACGAATGCCTCACGGTCAGACAAGTGTTGGTAGTGCTTGATGATTTGTGCCTTGATGTTGTCGAGGTCGCGGTTAATCTGCAACGCTTCCTTGCTCCTGCCTTTGGCACAGTTGCCCTTCACATCCCACATCGTAAGTGGGATGCTCATCTTACAACTGAACTGTGATTGAGTTCCGTTGATTGTCACACGTCCCATAATCGGGACAATTCCGTTTTTCTCCTTGCCCTTGTTGGCATAAAAGAGGATGTTGAAAGTTGATCTGCTCATAATTCTTTCCTTTTTAAATTTCGGCTGCAAAGATAATACCATTTTGGAAATTGCCTTTTCAGCAAATCAGTGCAGATTATGTCATCGAAAACCATTCGGTTCGGAACTCGTCATTCTTCCTTTTTTATGCCCTTGGATTTATGAAAGATTAACTCTCAGACAGGGGGGATATGGGTTACGAATAAGAGACCTAACTCTTTCATCGAACCGCATAAATCTGCTTAGTGCCAACTTTCAAACTTTCCTCATTTTTCCCTGAATTGCCTTTATTTATGGGGCAAACTGCGTGATTTCTCCAAAAATGCTTTTCTAATTCAGCATTATTTTGTATCTTTGCAGCCAAATCAAAGAAAAATGGAAAATGTGTCAAATCCGTCCATGTACAAAAATACAAAAAAACTATAAACAATAAACCAAAAACTATAAACTTTTTGTATCTTTGCAGCCATAACAGTAAGAATATGCGAAAAGTCATAGGAATAGGCGAGACCATTCTCGATATCATCTTCAAAGACGACCAGCCCATCGGAGCCGTTCCCGGCGGTTCGATGTTCAACGGACTCATCTCCTTGGGGCGTGCAGGACTGAATACCACCTTTATCAGTGAGACGGGCGATGACCGGGTGGGGCAGCGTATCATCCGTTTCCTGGAGGACAACCATGTTGATGCCAGTCATATCAGTGTCTATCCTGAGGCGAAATCACCAGTATCCCTGGCTTTCCTCAATGAACAGAACGATGCGGAGTATATCTTCTATAAGGATCATCCGCACGACAAACTCGACTTTGTCTATCCTGACATCCAACCCGATGATATCGTGATGTTCGGCTCTTATTACGCCGTCAATCCCGTCATCCGTCCGCAGATGCAGTCGTTCCTGGAGCATGCCCGTCGTCAGGGAGCCATCCTCTATTACGATGTAAACTTCCGTTCCTCCCACCGTGGGGAGGTGATGAAACTCCGTGCCACGATCCTGGAGAACCTGGAGTATGCCGACATCGTGCGCGGCAGCAACGAGGACTTCGAAGTGATGTTCAACATGACGGATGCCGAGACGGTCTATCGCTCCCAGATATCCTTCTACTGTAAGAACTTCATCTATACGCAGGGAGCGGAACCCTTGGAGGTACGTGGGACTGGCAACGTGAGCAAGCAATATCCCGTGCCACAGACGGAGACGGTCAGCACCATCGGTGCGGGCGATAACTTCAATGCGGGCTTCGTGTATGGCATGATGAAAGCGGGCATTACCCGTGAGATGTTGGAGTCCGGCCTGTCGGAAGAGCAGTGGGATCAGGTGATCGATGAGGCCACGCAGTTCTCCGCGAATGTCTGCAAGAGCATCCATAACAGCGTCGATCAGTCCTTTGCCGATGGTAAGAAGCGTGAAATGGAGGCCTGTATGAAGAATAATGGAAATGAATAATTTAAAATGATGAATATGATGAGTGATACCATTAAGTACATCGGTGTTGACGATCTTGACATCGATCTGTTTGAGAGTCAGTATGTAGTGCCTGAGGGCATGAGTTATAATTCCTATCTCATCGACGACGAGAAGATCGCGGTATTGGATACTGCCGACCGTCGCAAGGGCGAAGCGTGGAAGGCGAACCTGAAGGCCGCGCTCAATGGGCGACAGCCTGACTATCTGGTGGCTCACCACATGGAGCCTGACCACGCTGCACTCATTGCCTGGATGCTGGAGACCTATCCCGGACTGCAACTCGTATGCAGCGCCCAGGCCGTGAAGATGCTGCCCAACTTCTTCGAAGGCTTTAACTTCGAAGGTCGTGTGATGACTGTCAAGGAGGGCGATACACTCTCATTAGGCCGCCACGAACTGAAGTTTATCGGCGCTCCGATGATACACTGGCCGGAGGTCATCATGAGTTACGACAGTCTGGACAAAGTGCTGTTCTCCGCCGATGGATTCGGCAAGTTCGGTGCACTCGTCAACGAGACCGACGATTGGGCCTGTGAGGCGCGCCGTTACTATTTTAACATCTGCGGCAAGTATGGTACGCAGGTACAGACGGTGATGAAGAAACTCGCTAATCTCGACGTCCAGGCTATCTGTCCGCTACACGGTCCTGTGCTTAAGGATGAACCGTTGACTGCTGCCATCAAGTTATACGACACATGGAGTAAGTACGAGCCCGAGAGCGAGGGAATCCTGATTGCCTACGCCAGCATTCACGGTGGAACCGCTTCTACAGCCGAGCGTCTGGGTGAGATACTGCGCGAGAAGGGCGCTCCGAAAGTCGTGGTGAGCGACCTGAGCCGCGACGATATGGCCGAGGTCATCGAGGATGCTTTCCGTTATCCTACCGTCGTGGTGGCTGCATCGAGTTACGACGCTGGGGTGTTCCCGGTGATGCACGACTTCCTCTATCACCTGCAGATCAAGAACTATCAGAAGCGTCGATTCGGTATCATCGAGAATGGTAGTTGGATGCCGACGGCTGGTAAGGTGATGCGCACGATGATAGAGGGGCTGAAGGACTGCGAGATCGTAGAGCCGATGGTCACCATCCGCTCCCGCATGAAGGCTGCCGACGAGGCACTACTGGAGCAGTTAGCCGACAGTCTGCTGTCATGAAGTTGAAATAGTACCTTATAAAAGGCGGCCGATTTCTTCGATGGAATCGACCGTTTTGATGTATTGCCGCCAGTCGCCACGGATCATGCCCTTTGCCTGAAGGTCGTCGAGTAGGGCGATGAGGCTGTCCCAGAATCCCTTCATATTATAAAGGATGACGGGCTTCTGATGGTAGCCGATGGTCGCAGAGGCGGCGACGGTGAAAATCTCGTCGATGGTACCGATGCCCCCGGGCAGGGCGATGAACACATCGGCCTGGTCCATCATCAGTTGCTTACGGTCACTCAGGTTATCGCAGGGGATTTCCACATCCACATAGTCGCTGGTGCGCCCCGACTTTTCAACGATCATGGGAATGACACCGATGGTACGTCCGCCATGTGCCTTCGCTGCTTTTGCCAACGCCTCCATCAGACCTTGGTTCACGCCGCCATAGACGATGGAATGGCCGTTTTCTGCAGCCCACACTCCCAGTTCTTCCGTTATGGCGAAGAACTCAGGATCAATCTGCTGATTCGCAGAACAAAACACACATATCTTCATATTCGTTGCAAAGGTACTCAAAATCATTCGATTTCTCATGGAAACTCGAATATTTTTTGTACCTTTGCAGCCAAATAGGAACATCTCATGAAGACATTTGAAGAATTAGGCGTCAGCGGAGAGATCCGGCGCGCCATTGAAGAGTTAGGGTTTGTACAGCCGATGCCTGTGCAGGAGGCAGTGATACCCTATCTGCTGGGGAACCAAAACGATGTGATTGCCCTTGCACAGACGGGTACTGGTAAGACGGCTGCTTTCGGCATCCCCTTGCTGATGCGTATCGATACCAGTTGGCGGGACACACAGGCCCTGGTGCTCTCGCCTACACGTGAACTCTGTCTGCAGATTACCGACGACATCCGCGACTTCGCCAAGTACATGGATGGCGTGCATGTGGAGGCTGTCTATGGCGGTGCCTCCATCGAGCCGCAGATGCGCGCCCTGAAGAAGGGCGTGAACATCATCGTGGCCACGCCGGGTCGTCTGATTGACTTGAAGAACCGTGGGTATGTGCATCTGGAGCAGGTGACGAACATCGTGCTCGATGAGGCCGACGAGATGCTGAACATGGGCTTCTCCGACAGTATCAACGAGATCTTCGAGTCACTGCCTGAGAATCATAACACGCTGATGTTCTCCGCCACGATGAGCCGCGAGGTGGAGCGTGTGGCCAAGAAGTATCTGCATGATTATCATGAGATCGTGGTGGGCTCGCGCAACGAGGGCGCAGAGAACGTGAACCATGTTTATTATCTGGTGAACGCCAAGGACAAGTACCTCGCCCTGAAGCGTATCGTCGATTACTATCCTCGTATCTTCGCCATCATCTTCTGCCGCACGAAGTTAGAGACGCAGGAGATTGCCGACAAACTGATCAAGGACGGCTATAACGCTGAGTCGCTGCACGGCGACCTCTCGCAGCCCCAGCGTGACCTGACCATGCAGAAGTTCCGCCAGCATCTGACACAGTTGCTCGTGGCGACGGACGTGGCAGCACGAGGTCTCGACGTGGATGACCTGACGCACGTCATCAACTTCGGACTGCCCGACGATATCGAGAACTACACCCACCGCTCTGGCCGTACAGGCCGTGCCGGTAAGAAGGGCACCAGCATCTCCATTGTGCATAGCCGCGAGAAGTTCAAGATCCGCAACATCGAGAAAGAGATTGGCAAGGAGTTCGTGAAGGCTGAGATCCCGTCGGCAGAGGAGATCTGCAAGAAACAACTCTATAAGGTAATGGACCAGATCGTGAAGACGGATGTCGATGACCAGGAGATAGCACCTTTCATGCAGGACATCAACCGGTACTTCGAGTATATCGACAAGGAGGAACTCATCAAGAAGATCGTCTCGTTGGAGTTCGGCAAGTTCTTGGCCTACTATGCTGAGGCACCGGAGATTGAGGCTGTCGTACCTGACAGGAAGAAGGAGAAGAAGCCCCAGAACGACAAACAGAAGGTTCAGAACAAGGCACAGAAGGGTTATCGTCGTCTCTTCATCAACCTCGGCAAGCGCGACGGGTTCTATCCCGGTGAACTGATGCAGACACTGAACCGTTTCGTGGGCGGCCGTCAGGAGGTGGGACATATCGACCTGCTCGACACCATCTCGTATTTCGAGGTGCCTGAGAAGGATGCTAAGAAGGTGATGATCCAACTGACGGGCATCCGTTACAAGGGCCGTCAGGTCAGGTGCAACGATTCCGAGGACAAGGGTGCGCCCCGGCAGTCGTCGGCTCCGATGAGAAAGGAGAAGGGCTCTGGAGGACGAGACCGTCAGGACAGTCGCTGGCAAGCGAAGAAAAGCGACTGGGAGGGTTTGATGGACGATGGCTGGGCCATGCGCAAGTCTCGTAAGAAGAAGAAATAAGGGCTGCAATCGCAGCCCTTATTTCTTGATGTGTGTCTATTCACCGTAGCCCGCAGCATTGATCTTGGTGCTGTACTCTGCTGTGGCATACTCCAGATACTTCCGATAGACGGGTCGTGGACAGGCTTCCGGATCCGTCAGGAAGGTCAGGTCGTCGGCAACCGTGTCATCGTATTTGGCCAACCATTCCGGACCAGTGAACAGCAGCCAACTGATATTGCAGTTATCGTCGCAGATCTTCATGAAATTGGCGCCAAAGCCGTTCTTCCCTGCTTCGCCAGTGATGGCCTTGCCCCATGAGGCATTATAGACGGCGGGAGCCCAGTCCATCTCGGTGACGACGATGGGTGCCTTGCGTCCAATGGGCATGATCTCATTGTCCCAGCCGGCCTTGAACTTGTCATAGACCACATCGACCTCCTTGTCGTAGCCGCTGTTGTACCAGCCGGGATAACAGTGTACGGCATAGCCAATGTTCTCGCCCTTGACGGGATACTTCTCGAAGGTACTGTACAGCATCTGGTAGTGCAGACCAGGTATCAGCAGGATGTTATTGCAGTATTGGCGCATTTCATCGACGATTTCCTGCATGAACTTGGTAATCTGCTTGCCGCGTTGGTCAAATGTCGCACCGTTCCAGTTGTCAATGCCCTTGCCGTTGTCGTCGCAGATCTGGACAGGCTCGTTGCAGAGTTCGAACATCACGTAGCCGTTGTTGCACAGTTTGGGATGAGAGGCAACGTATGTCCATACCTGTTTCAGGTACTCGTGATAAGGACCTCCGATGGAGATCTGCTCAGGACAGACACCCGGTGGGCGCATTACCACATACATGCCTTTTGAGATGATGAACTCGGCCATGGGGATGAACACCTCGTCCAGGTACTTCTTGAAGCGGTCGAAGTCGAAGGCTGAGATGTCGTTCTCACCCGTCGTTTGCACGTTGGGTTTGTTGCTCCAGTAGGGATCCATGTGCATGCGGACGAAGTCCATCTTCCAGCCTTGTCTGAGGATGTCGTTGATCAACCCCTGGTTATAACTCAGACATTTGGCAACGTCGTAGTTGGACCACTTCGAGCCCTGCTCGTTGAACCAGGGACTGTAGGTCTGGGCAAAGCCGTGCAGGTTATGCCGGACATCGTTTTCATCAACAAACCAGCGGCCTTTCACATGGAGTGGCAGGAACGTCGTCTCTTTCGGATCTTCTTCCTGCGGTTCTTCGGGCTGTTCCTCTGGTGGAATACTGGGCACGGTCGTAAAGGTCTTTTCTTTCTCACATGATACTACCAGTGCCAGTGCTGTCAGCACCAATAGATATTTGAAACTATTTTGCATATACCATTATTATTGATATGAGGGCATTTACTGTGCGTTGATTTCTTTGAGCAGACGGTCGGCCTTGCCCCACGACTCCATCATGTAGAGCACATAGCGGATATCCACGCCGATGCAGCGGGCCAGTTGGGGGTCGAAGAAGATGTCAGAACTCAGGCTGTCCCAGTTGCCGTCGAAGGCCAGACCGATGAGTTCGCCCTTGCCGTTGAACATCGGCGAACCAGAGTTGCCGCCTGTGATGTCGTTGTTCGACAGGAAGCAGAGGTGCAGTTTGCCCGTCTTCTTGTCTGTGTATCTGCCGTAGTCCTGCTTCGAGAGCAGTTCCTTCATGATGGGCTCGGTCTCGTACTCGAAGTTCTCGGCGGCCCTGTTCATCTTCTCCACGATACTCTCGGCGGTGGTGTAGTAGCCCGAAGGCTTGCCGCCCAGCAGATACTCACCCACCTGTCCGTAACTCAGGCGCATGGTGAAGTTGGCATCACTGTAGTTGGGCATGTCCTCCTCCATGCGCAGTTTGGCGGCACAGAGGTAGCGCTCCAGGGTGTCAATGCTGTCGGAGACGGTCTGCAGGTCGAGCACGATGTTGGCCTGGGCACTCTTCACGCTCTCTCCATACACCACACCGGGATCCTTGTGGTAACTCTTCTTGTTGATGTAGATCTTCTTGTCGCTCTTCATCAGTTTCGACTTCTTGTAGAGATGATCGACGAACTTCTGGTAGTCGCCTTTGAAGTCATGGTCGATGACGTTGTAGAAGTCGGGCTGGTACTTGATCTCCACCTTCTCGCGGAAGTGCTTCAGCAGGGCGGCGATGATCTCACGGTCGGTGTCGTAGTCCCAGGTGTCGCTGTTGTCCTTGAACTCGATATAATAGGTCTTGGGCTTGCCGTCCTTGCCGTTGATGATGGCCCCATTCTGCACACGGATGGCGCGGCGCGTCATCTCGTCGGTATTGCGGCGCCCGAAGGTCTCGCTGTAGAAGGTCAGGGCCCTGGCAGCGGCGAAACGCTTCTGGTAGAGCCGTTCCAACTGGTCGAAGTCGAGTTGGCCCTTCAGGAACCCCGTGGAGTCCTGCCACTGGCGGATCTTCTGCTCGAACTGTGCTTTCTGCTGGATCAGACCGATGCTGTCGATACATTTGTTCATGCCGATGGAGTTCTTCCAGTAGTTCGAACTGTTGGCGTACTTCGAGTCGTACTTGATGCGCACGGTCTCGTCGGTACGCATGTGACGGAGCATGATGGCCTGCTTCACCTCGCGGGTCTGGTACATCGGCGTGTTCATGGCATCGCGGCGCTCACGGATGCCGTAACTCGACAGATAGCGGCTGGTACTGCCGGGATAGCCGATGGTCATCGAGAACGAGCCGGGCACGTAGCCCTGCAACGAAACGGGTGCCCATTTCTTCGGTTTCATCGGTACATTGTCCTTCGAATACTTCGCCGGACCGCCCGTCTTCGGATCGACATAGATACGGAACACGCTGAAGTCGCAGGTCTGGCGCGGCCACATCCAGTTGTCGGTCTCACCGCCGAACTTACCCATCGACTTGGGCAGGGCGAACACCAGGCGCACGTCAGGATAGTCGCGGTAGGTGGTCAGGTAGTACTGGTTCCCCTCGTAGAAGGGCTTGATCTCCACGCGCAGGGTGGAGTCCTGTTTCTCGATGTCCTTCAGCATGGCGTTCTCCAGGGAGTCGAGGAACAGGTAGCGCTTGTCGCTGTCCATCTGCTTGATGCCGAGGGAGTCGAGCAGGGGGGTGATATCCTTCTGCTCCACCATGAACGACACGAAGAGGTTCTCGTTGGGCAGTTCCTCCTCGAAGGAGTTCGACACGAAGCCGTTGAGCATGTAGTCGTGCTCCACGGTGGAATGCGAGCGGATGGCCTCGAAGCCGCAGTGGTGGTTGGTGAACACCAGTCCGTTGGGTGATACTACCACGCCGGAGCAGTAGCCGCCGAAGTTCACCACGCAGTTCTTGATGGCATCGTCACCCTCATACAGAGCCCCGTAGGGTAGTTCGTAGTTCTCCATCCGCATGGTCTCATAGACGGCATTCGGCAGGTTATACAGTGTCCACATCCCTTCATCAGCCTTTGCTGATGTCAGGGCGCAAGTAGCCAATAACGTAAATAATAGTTTCTTCATATCTTATTTCGTTTTCTTGATTTTTTTACCAATGATGGGAATCTGGCTCAGTGGGAGGTCGCACTTAATGATCCTATAAATGAAGCCGCAGATCAGGAAGTTGTTGATGAGGAACAACGTCCATTCCGGCCACTCCGTATAACGGGCGAACCACTTCATCATACCGAAGAGCGCCATGGCGGAAATGAAGTAGATCACGATACCCTTGACGGGATAGGGGATGGGGTTCTTCTTCTGACCGACGATGTAACTGAGCGTCATCGAGGTGAAATAGCCGGCCAGTCCGCCCCAGGCACAGGCCCAGTAGCCGATCTTGGGGATGAAGATGATGTTGATGGCGATGAGCACGATGCAGCCCGCCAGTGAGAACCACGCACCGTAGATGGTCTTGTCGATGAGTTTGTACCAGAACGACAGGTTGAAGTAGATGCCCATGAAGATCTCGGCCATCATCACGACGGGCACCACGCCCAGACCCTCGCGGTAGTCCTCGCCGATGATGTACTTCAGCACCGGCATCCAGCCCATCACACAGAGGTAGGCCAGTAGCGTGAAGATGATGAAGTACTTCATGGCCGAGGCGTAATACTCACTCTTGTCCGCATCCTTGTTCTTGGCAAAGACGATGGGCTCGTAGGCATAGCGGAAGGCCTGGGTGATCATGGCCATGATCATCGCGATCTTCACGCACGAGCCATAGACGCCGAGTTGCACGTTGGCCTCAGCCTCGTCGGGATATACCAACGGGAAGATAATCTTATCGGCCACCTGGTTCAGGATACCGGCGATGCCAAGGATTAGGATAGGCCACGAGTAACTGAGCATCCGCTTCAGCAACTGAGCGTCGAACTTCCACTGGATACGGAATAAGTCAGGAATAAAGAAGAAAGTGATGAATCCCGTGCAGAACAGGTTGATGAAGAACACGTAGAACACCGAAGTCTTGCCCAACAGCACGAAGTAGATGACGTTCATGACGATGTTCAACAGGATGAACAGCAACTTCAGTGAGGCGAAGCGGATGGGACGCTTCTGGTATCTCAGATAACAGAAGGGCATAGCCTGAATGGCGTCGAGGGCCACCACGACGGCCATCATCAGCAGGTAGTCAGGATGCTCGACATAGCCCAGTGCCCCACTGATAGGGCCGATGAATCCGAATATCAACAACAGGAATACCAGCGTCAGCGAACCCACCGTTGCGAAGGCTGTCGAGAACACGGTGTCGGGCCACCTCCCCCCGAGATTCCCCTCCCCTCGTAGGGGAGGGGTTGGGGGTGGGGGCTCATTCGCAAAGCGGAAGAGCGTCGTCTCCATACCGAATGTCAGCAATACCAGGATCAGTGCCGTATAGGCATAGACATTGGTGCTGATGCCGTAGTCGCCAGAGGCCTTGGGCATGTAGTGGGTATAGAGCGGCACGAGCAGATAGTTGAGGAACCTGCCGACGATACTGCTCAGTCCATAGATGGCTGTATCCTTTGCGAGTGACTTCAGGTCTGCCATAGTCTAACTGAAAAAGAGGTAAGCAATGAAGATGGCGGCGATGATGCCAGCCAGGTCAGCCAGGAGTCCACAGGCCACGGCATGCCTTGTCTTCACGATGCCCACGCTGCCGAAATACACGGCGAGGATATAGAAGGTGGTGTCTGTCGAGCCCTGGAAGATACAACTCAGGCGGCCGATGAACGAGTCAGCACCATACGTCGTCATGGCATCGACCATCATGCCGCGGGCCCCGCTGCCTGAGAGGGGTTTCATCAGCGCCGTCGGCAGGGCACCCACGAAGTCACTGTTCATGCCCATGAGATCCACCGTCCATTCGATGCCGTTGATGAGCATGTCCATGGCACCACTGGCCCTGAACACACCGATGCCCACGAGGATGGCCACGAGATAGGGGATGATGCGGACGGCCGTCGTAAAGCCGTCCTTCGCCCCCTCGATGAAGGCGTCATAGACGTTCACCTTCTTCCTGACACCAGCGAGGATGAAGGCGATGATGATCGTCATCAGCAGGATGTTCGCCGTCGAGGTGCTCACCTTGTTCATCAGTACGGAGTCGAGTTGCCCGAAGCCCCAGATGACGGCAGCCACCACGAGGGCGGCACCACCGAGCGTCAGCAGCATCGTGCGGTTCAGCAGGTTGATCTTCTGGAAGAGGCTCGTGATGATGACACCCGCGAGTGTCGAGAAGAACGTGGCCAGCAGGATGGGGATGAAGATGTCCGTAGGCTGGGCGGCTCCAAGTTGGGCACGATACACCATAATGGAGATAGGTATGAGCGTCAGTCCGCTGGTGTTCAGCACGAGGAACATGATCATCGGGTTCGAGGCCGTGTCCTTCTTCGTGTTCAGGTCCTGCAATTGCTCCATGGCCTTCAGGCCGAGAGGCGTGGCGGCATTGTCGAGGCCCAGCATGTTCGCGGCAATGTTCATGAAGATGGAGCCCGTCACGGGGTGCCCCTTGGGAATGTCGGGGAACAGTTTCACAAATACCGGGCTCAGCAGCCGCGCCAGCACATTCACCACACCGCCCTTCTCGCCGATCTTCATGATACCCAGCCAGAGCGACAGCACGCCCGTCAGGCCCAAGGATATCTCAAAGGCGGTCTTCGACGAAGAGAACGTCGAGTCCATCATGGCCGGGAACACGTCGAAGTCTCCCCAGAACACTAGTTTCACCAGCGCAATCACGAAGGCGATGATGAAAAATGCAATCCAAATATAATTTAATACCATACTGACTGCAAAGGTACAACTTTTTCTGGTATTACACAAAAGGGACGGTTCTTTTTGTGTAAAAAAAGAGGCGGCTGCTCTCGCAGACGCCTCTCACAGATTAGTATTTAAATATATGATGAAAAATTATTTCTCTTCAAACTCCAGGTACCACTTCTCACCCCGGAGGCCCTGAACATACTCTTTGAACAGGCTGGTGCCGTCTTTCAGACTGTACTTGTTGTCGATGTCCTGGCGCTCGTTGCACCAATCGAAGTCCGTACCAACGGCGATCTTGCTGGCCACGTCACCTAATGGTGCTGTCAGGTCGCATTCGGTCTCAACCTTGTCCACCTTCTTGATGACATATACCCTGATGTCCCTGGCCAGTTCGCGGATGGTCTTGCTGGCGTTGTTTGTGATGGGGATCGTCACTGCCGGGAGGTTGTCGATACCGTTATAGCCCAGGAAATTGGCCTTGGTGTTCACCATTGTCTTCGTGTCGGTCAGACCGAATGCGGCGTGCACCTCATGGCCATCGACATACAGGGGTAGCGTACCGCCGGCAGCCTGCAGGATAATCTCTGCCTGGCCGCTCTTTGCGCCGGAGGTGTAGCGGCGTACGTCGAACACCACGTCGTTGAAGTCGAAGTCGGTCTTCTGGTCTATTGACAGGTCCTCAGCGATCACGCGGACCTCCTCGTACTCATCATTATCATCATCGGCGTCATCATCGTCGTCG
>JAFRMM010000034.1 GCA_017430675.1 Prevotella sp. | reverse complement strand
TGCAGGCAGTTCGACAACGGGCACTATGCAATACTCTCTTGATGGCGAGACCTACAGCACGAACATCCCGCAGGGCACAGATGCTCAGGAATACACCGTTTATTATAAGGTATTAGGCGATGAAAACCATAGCGATGTTGCAGCCGTATCGTTCAAAGTGACTATCAGTCCGAAGACCGTCACCACCCCAACGATTACGCTGAGCGAGACCAGCTATACTTACGACGGTAATGCCAAGGAACCGACCGTGACAGTGAAGGACGGTGAAACCACTATTCCCGTTAATGAATATACTGTCAGCTATAAGGACAATACAGAAGTTGGTACCGCCATAGTGACCATTACGGACGCAGAAGACGGCAACTACACCGTCAGTGGCTCTGCTGAGTTCGAGATCACAGCCCCTGAAGAGCCCGACGCTCCGATTGTAGATAAAGACGAAACCTTAATGGTCGGTGGGGAGACGTTCTACGAACTGACAGAGGAAGCAAAAGACGCCACCAAGGAGACTATTCAGACTGACATGGCCCTCTCTTCCGATGCCACTGCAGTCGCCTCGGTGTCGGATGACGGTAAGATAGCCTTTACTCAAGACACACAGGATGCGGACATTGCCATTCTGGATGCTAAAAAGGGTGAGGTGTTGACTGTAACCTTCGACGGCCAGATGGTCGGCAAGAAAAGCCAACTGAAGAAGCTTGATAGCCCCGCCGCCACCCGTGGTACAGGAGACGATGAGTTAGAACTCGTCTCTGGTGCTGGGTACGAGATACTCGAAGACGGCGACATCGTTCTCACCCTGAAACTTGAGGAAGCGCCTGTTGAAATCGAGAGCATCACCCTTGTGACGCCAGAAACTGAGCCGGAGTTTACTGAGACTTACGATATCACGATTGGCAAGAACGGCAAGACCACCTTCTGCGGCACTCAGGCCCTGGACTTCAGTTTCTCCGACGAGGTGAAGGCCTTCATTGCCACGGGTTTCGACAAGACCGAGGGCACCATCTGGATGACACGCGTGAAGGACGTGCCCGCCGGGGTGCCCGTGATGATCAAGGGTACGGCCAACGAGACCTACCATGTTCCCGTCACCGAGGGCGGATCCTCTTACTATAAGAATATGTTCGTGGGCAATACCACTGGTGAGAGCATGTCCATCGGCGAGACCTCCGAGGACGGTAAGTACGTGAACTACTACATGAGCGGCGGACAGTTCAAGAGCGTAAATACGTCGGCCAACATCGGCGCGAACAAGTGCTACCTGCAACTTCCTGCCACGTTCGCTGCTGAGGCCACGGGCGATGGCTATCAGGTGAAGATCGCCGCCTCCGGCAAGTCGTCGTTCGCTGCTCCATACGACCTCGACTTCACAAGCCTTAACGACGACGTGAAGGCCTTCACAGCCACGGGCTACGATGCCGGCACGAAGACCATCTGGCTGACAAGAGTAAAGAAGGTGCAGAAGGGCGAGGGTCTGTTGCTGAAAGGCACGGGCGGCGAGACCTACACCATCCCGTCATCAGGCGTCCAGGCCGCCTATGAGAACATGATCGTGGGTAACATCGGAGAGGAGATCACCATCAACGGGACATCCGAGGACGGCACCCTGACGAACTACTACCTGAAGGGCGGCACGTACGTGAGCGTGAGCGGCTCGGCCAACATCGGCACCAACAAGAGTTACCTGCAACTGCCCACCTCGATGCTGGCCGGTGCCGCAGGTGCCCGCAGCGAGGAAGCCCCGTCTTCCTCGGATGTCCTAGGCGACCTAGATGCCCTAGGAGATCTAGATAATCTAGGAATTCCTAGCACCTGCCAT